>CAYJGM010000073.1:0-12430 GCA_964369495.1 uncultured Bacteroides sp.
TATAGAGAAATTTTGCAAGATTCGGGGAAAGTAAGTGCCGCACTTGCAAAATCTCATGCCGAGAGTGAATTTGAGAAGTATAGGCTAATTCAAGACAATCTTTTTTTGTCTGATTATGATAAGTATTTGCTTGCGCTTGAAAATGAGATTAAGTAAAAATAATGTGATAAATATAAGCCGTTATATTAATATTCATTGTGTATAAATTTTACTTGTTATCGTAATTTTCGACAAATGAAATAATTTCGTCTCTCTTTGGCATTACGCTCAGTGCACCCTTGCGTGTGGTCACAATTGATGCCGTAGCATTTGCAAATGTTAGCATTTCGCACAAGGCTTTTTCCTCTGCAAGGCGCTCAAAGCCGTATTCTAAAACAAAGTGCAAGCACGATGCTAAAAAGCTGTCGCCTGCGCCTGTTGTTTCTATTGTGTTTTTGTTTTTAAATGCGCTAACTTTTGTACTTTGTTTGCCGCAAAATGCAAGGCTACCGCCTATTCCAAGCGATATTAAAAGAAGTTTAATATTTTTGTATTTATCAAGCAAAATTTCAGCGGCTTTTTCAAAATCACTTTCTTTTGTTAGTAAAATAATCTCGTTGTCGGAGATTTTCAGTATATCGCAGTTTTGCATACCCCACTCAACTTGCTCTATGCAGGTTTGCATATTATCCCAAAGTGCCGCACGTATATTTGGGTCAAACGAGACTATATTGCCGTTTAATTTAGCCGTATTTACGGCTTTTTTAGTCGCTTTTCTCACTTCGCTGTGTGTCATTGAAAGCGTACCGAATTGTAATATTTTTGCGCTTTTTACAAGTTCGTTGTTAATTTCTCCCTCGCAGAGCATCATGTCAGCGCCGGGGTTGCGGTAAAACGAAAAATCTCTGTCGCCGCCTTTTAATGTCTCTATAAATGCCAGTGTGGTGTTTGCTTTATCGTCCTCATACAAATTTGTCACATCTATACCAAGCGCATTTACTCTCTCTTTAAGCTCTTTACCAAACATGTCTGAGCCAACTTTGCCTATAAAAGCCGTTTTGTGCCCAAGATTTGTAAGCATAGCCAAAACATTGCAAGGCGCACCGCCCGGGTTTGCCTCAAACAATTTGTTGCCTTGCTCGCTTTTTCCGTTAAAAGTAAAATCAATAAGCAATTCGCCTATTGCGCACACGTCAAATTTATACATATAGAACCTCTTTAATTATCAATTTTGCTTTAGTCTACCACTTTTTGCATGTATTTGTCAAAAAAATAAAATAATTTGAAATATAGTCGTAAATGTATTATACTATTAAAGTTAGGGGGCATGGCTTGACATGTCCGCAAAAGGAATGAGGTGCGAAATTGGTGACATTAAAAGATGTGGCACTTGCCGCTAATATGTCGGTTACGCAGGTGTCAAGGGCACTAAATAATTGCGATGATGTTAGTGAGGCTACAAAAAAGCGTATACAACAACTTGCTAATGATATGGGATACATTAAAAATATAACGGCTAAAAATTTGGCTATGAGCATAAAAAATGAAATAGCACTTGTTTTGAAAGGATTTGAAGACCCCTCCAATGCTGTTGATTACAACCCCATTTATCCGATACTTTGCGGAGTGAATAGCGTGGCAACTGAAAAAGACCAGACTGTTGTAGTTCATATTTTGCCGGACAGCATTACCTCGTATGTTAATTATTTTAGGAATAAAGGCATACAAAAAGCTGTTTTATATGGTTTTGACTATGACGATAAGCGCCTTGAAGAGCTTTTAAACAGCAATATTTGCTGTGTTTTTATAGATTTATATGCCGATAACGATAAAAAAGGCTGTGTTGTAATTAACAATACCCTTTATTCCACCAAAGCGGTAGAGGCGCTTATAAATGCTGGTAAAAGCAATATTTTAATGGTGAGCGGTACAAAACACCCAATAGTAAGCCTTGAAAGAGAGGCGGGCTATAAGATAGCGCTTGAAAAAGCAGGCAAAAAAATATACGATATTATAAGGGCGGATTTTAGCAAACAAAAGGCAAAAAATGCAATATTTGAACAATTGAAAGAACACCCCGAAATAGACGGCATATTTAGTGCAAGCGATTATATGGCGCTGGGGTGCATTGACGCACTTCAAGAAATGGGAAAAAAAATCCCCGAAGATGTCTCTATTATAGGTTTTGATAATATCCCTGTTTCGAGGTATTTAAACCCACCGTTAAGCACGGTAAGCCAAGATGATATGCTGAAAGGCGTGGAGGCGGCAAAATTATTGCTTGATATAGAAAACAATACTCAGCAATCTAATGTGAAAATGCTGACATGTGAAGTTAAAATCAGAGACTCGGTATAAATTAAACCACAATAAAAAGCGTTTTTATTATGCTGTGAAAAGCATAGTAAAAACGCTTTTTATTTTTATTGTTAGCTATATTAATTCAATGTTTTCCGAAACGATTTCGAAAAATATATTCAAACATATACAATCAATAGTAAAATTGCACAATAGAATTACAAGAGACTTGTACAATAATACAAAAATTGCAAATGACATTGACAAACTAATATGCACAAACTATAATAAACACATAACCGAAAGGTTTCGGAAACATTTCGGTACAAACAATCTCAATTAAATTTTATAAAAAGAGAGGACTTTTTAAAATGATGAAAAAGAAATTATTATCACTTATCTTAGCAGGCGTTTTGGCAATTGGCGCAACAGCGTGTTCAAGCCCCGAAAGCACACAGGCTACGGCAAGCGAGGGCGAGGGTTCGGGAGAAAAAGTAAAATTGACAATTGCAACATTTTCAGACCCATTTGAAGTGGATATTGTCACAGAGCAAGCACAAGCCTATATGGATGCAAACCCCGATGTTGAGCTTGTGATAGAGCCTATCTCCGGCGACATATGGGAAGTTTTAAAAACAAGAATGGCGGCAAATGAAGAGCCCGATATTTTTTACATGGATATTTTCCAAAGCGCGCAGTTTATGGATGCAGGCAAACTTGCACCGCTAAACGATGCACTTTCAGACGAAGACAAAGCCGATTTTGACGAGGCATTACTTAACGGCTTTACAGGCGCAGACGGTAATTTGTACGGCGTGCCAAAAGATTATTCAACATTAGCACTTTATTACAACACACAAATGCTTGCAGATGCAGGCATAGAGCCACCCACAACTTGGGACGAGCTTGAAAGTGCGGCGGCGGCACTGACAGATGAAGATGCAGGCATTTACGGTTTAGTACTTCAAAACGAATTACCAAGGGCGCAACCGTTTTTCTATTCGGCAGGCGGTTCTATGATGGTAGACGGTGTTCCCACTTTAAACACACCCGAAAACATTGAGGCATACCAATTTTTTATAGACTTAATAAATAACAAATATGCGCAAACACCACAACAAATGGGCCTAGGATGGAGCGGCGACGCATTTGCAACGGGTACGGTAGCAATGGCTGTTGAGGGAACATGGATGGTAAATTCGCTTTTAGAAATGGCGCCCGATTTAGAGTACGGCGTTGTGCCTATTCCTCAAAAAGATGAGCCGGCATCAATGCAATTTACTGTTGCATATTCAATGTCTAACAACACAGAGCACCCCGAAGTTGCAAAAGACGTTATAAGCTTTTTAACATCAACAGAGCAACAATTGGTGGTTGCAAACGCAGGCCGTTCAATGCCGGCAAGAAAATCGGCACTTGAAACATATGTTGAAAACTGGCCCGAAAGACAAGTTTTTGTAGACGTAACACCTGTTGCAAGCGAGTTTAATTATGGTGTTGTCTCGCCAACCGTTGTTACAGAAGCGGCAAAAGCAATGGAAAAGGTTTTGCTTGAGGGCGTGAGCGTGGAAGAGGCATTTAACGAGGCACAAGCGGTTATTGACCAAGCTTTAGAAGATGCAAAATAATCTTGTGTAGTTTTTAAACTATAATAGTTATATGAAGAGTTGCTCCAAGGCTGTCTCATTAAATGCACAAACAGCTTAATGAGACAGCCTTGGGACATAATACAGTCAAATATTCGGGGGTATGAATAATGAAGAGCACATCTACAAAGAAAACACAAGACACAATTGCAGGTTGGGTTTTAATAGCACCTATTGTTTTATTGATGTTAATATTCGTAATTGGCCCGGCAATATATTCTTTTGTGTTAAGTTTTACAGACCATAATATTTTAAAGCCGAGCGAAACAGAGTTTATAGCACTTAAAAATTACACATCGCTATTTCAAGATAGCGCATTTTACCAAGCATTGTATAACACTGTAAGATATTCGCTTTTCGTCGTTCCAATCCAAACAGCAATAGCTTTGCTGCTTGCTATTGTGGCAAACCAAAATATTAGGGGCAAAACATTTTTCCGTGTTTCATATTACATACCTGCCGTTACTTCTGCGGTTGCCTCGGCTTCAATGTTTATGTTCCTTTTCAACCGCAACGGCATTGCAAACCAATTTTTGTCTATCTTCGGTTTCGAGCCGGTAAGCTGGTTTTCAGACCCCACTTTTGCACTGCCCCTTGCAATGGTTATGGCAATTTGGTCAACAGTAGGCACACAAATGCTTGTTTTTTTCGCGGGTTTGCAAGATATATCAAAAGATGTTTACGAGGCAGGCGCAATTGACGGCGCAACAGGTGCAACAAGGTTTTTCAGAATAACAGTTCCGCTTTTATCCGAGAAAATAATGTTTGTTTTAATTGTAGGTGTTATAGGCACACTTCAAATGTTCGACCAAGCGTTTATTATCTCGGGCGGAAAAGGCGGCCCGGTTGGCTCTACAACAACAATAGTTTTGTACCTATACAACAAAGCATTCAGTGAAAACAGAATGGGCTACGGCTCAAGCGTTGCAGTGGTATTGTTTATCATAATTTTTACACTCACGCTAATACAAAAATATTTCTTTGAAGTTCGCCCAAAAAAACTTGAACAAAGGAGAGCAAAATAATGGAAAAAACAACAAAACTACCGGCAAAAATATTATTTTATATAATAACAATAGGTTATGCTTGTATTGCTCTTTTTCCTTTCCTTTGGGCAATTTATACTTCACTTAGGCCAACTTCCGAATCGTTTAAACTTAACTTTGATTTTTCAAATTTAAGTTTTGCATCTTATACCGATTTAATAAGCAGAAACCCTATTTTTGATTGGTACTTCAACAGTATTTTAATTGCCGTTTTTGTCACAATTTTAGGCGTTATAACCTCTACAATGGCAGGGTATGCGCTTGCAAGAATAGATTTTAAGGGTAGAAATTTAATTTTTCTTTGCATACTGGGTGTTATGATGATACCCGGACAAGTTACAATGATACCGCAATACATGCTTTTAAGCTCGCTAAACTTTACAAACACATATCCAGGGCTTATAATTCCGTTTATATTCAATGCTTTCAACATCTTTATGATGAGACAGTTTTTCCTCTCTTTCCCAATTAGTCTGGAAGAGGCGGCATCTCTTGACGGACTTTCAAGAATTGGCACTTTCTTTAAAATAGCATTGCCACTTGCAAAACCCGCAATTACAACAATTACAATTATGACATTTATGGGCTCGTGGAACAATTTTATGATGCCAAACTTGCTTATAACTTCTCGTGAAATGTTTACTTTACCTGTTGGTATGGCAAGCCTTAACAGCCAATATTTCTCATTCCCAAATCAAACAATGGCAGGCTCTATGTTACTTTCAATCCCCATGATACTATTGTTCTTATTCTGCCAAAGATATTTTATCGAGGGCGTTACAACCTCCGGCATTAAATAATTTTATCGGGGCAAGCTTGTAATTTCAGCTTTCGCCCCGATAAGTTATTGAATAAAAATTGTTAAATATACAGCTAAAACCGAAAGGGCGTTTATTATGGAACTTAAAAAAACAGAAAATTTGAATAAAGATTTTTGCGTTGTAGCATCAAATAAAATGTATGCCGTATTAAATCAAAACGGTACGTTTTCTCCTGTCGGTTTTCATGTAGAGGGCAAAATGTCGGGTATATTCTCACAGCCTTACAGGATATCAAACGGCTATAAAATTACACAAAACAGCAAGGAATTACAGGCAAAAACATATAATTTTGAAAATGGGGGCGCTATTTTTAATTACGAAAACTTCACCGTAAAAATGTGTGCCTTTGATAATGAGCGTGTTTTGGCACTGTCTTTTTTTGCAGATGAAAATTTTAATGCTGTTTTTGAGATGAAAACAGAGCTTGACGGCTGTTGGACATCTGAAGAATGTGGCTTTAAAAAAGGCAATACTTTACTATACGGAAAAGCCGATGACTACGCAATTTTTAAGCATGAATTTGAAAATTTGTGCGCAATGGTTTATACGCAAAACAGTGATGCTTTACAAGAAGAAAAGTGCGGTATTTCAATAAATATTAAAAATAATACACGAATTTTTATTGCGGTGGAAAAATCGGTTAAAGAACTGATAAAACACATAGATGATTTTGATTTAAACACGCAATACAGCGCACAGCAAACTAGGCGCGAAACACTGCTTAACAAAACAAAACTAACAACCGATTGCGCACAGTTTGACACAGCTTTTAACGCTCTTAAACTTAATTATGACATGCTTGTGCAAAATATAGACAATGTGGGCGAGGGCTACACCACGGGTTTCCCCGATTTTCCGTGGTTTTTTGGTTGTGACACAAGCTATGGCTCACATGGCACACTTAGCGTAGGGCAAGTGCAAATGACAAAACAAACGCTTAAACTTATAAAAGATATCTCGCTTAAAACAAACGGCAACGGAAGAGTGGTGCACGAGGTTTCGCCCTTTGGGCTTATTTATAACGAGGGCAATTTACAAGAGACACCGCATTTTATCTCCGCTGTTTACGAGACATATAAGTGGACGGGCGATAAAGAATTTTTAAGCGAGATGTTACCCTTTTGCCTAGACGGAATGAAGTGGGCAGAAAGCAAAGCGCAAGACGGCGCACTTTGCCCTGTGGGCGCAGGTATTATAGAAGTGCCGGGCTTAGAGGGGCGAGTTATAGACATTGCCGTGCTTATGGTTAATGCGTATAAACAGCTTGCATATTTGTGTAACAAGATTGGTAAAGAAGAACTTGAAAAAGAGTTTGAAAGCAAAAAAACAGCGATGCAAAACGAGATACTAGAGAAATTTTATTGCAAAGACGAAGAGTTCTTTGCGGATATAATTTGCACCGAAAAGCAGATAAATGACAATAGAGATTTGTTTGTGCATTCAATAAAAAACACAAAGACAATGTGCGAAGCACTGGAAAAATACATTGACAAAGTGCTTAATAAGCAATATAAAGACGGCGAGCTTATACCCGTTGTGCTAAAAAATTGGGTCACAATTTTGCCATATGCCGAGGATTTTTTGCCAAGTGCCATAAAAGAAAAAGGGGTTGCACAAATGAAAGGCAAAGAGTTTTACAACGATTACGGCATGAAACTTGCTTGCAAATGTGACGACAAAAAAGACGAAGTGAACGATATTTATACACTTAATAAGTCAATGTCTATAAACACGGGGTTTTTAGCGCAAGTTTTTGCAGTAAACAAAGATGTAGACACAGCTTTTGATTTGTTGCTTAAACTTTCAAACACTTTAAACGACGGTATGCCGGGGGCGATAAGCGAAATTTTACCGGACGATGGCTGTTTTGTACAATTGTGGTCGGGCTATGGCATACACCATGTGTTTATGCGCCACATTTTGGGAATAGAGCCCGATGCACCAAACAAAAGTGTAATTTTAGAGCCTAAAATGCCAAAACAACTAAACTTTGTGCAAATTGATAATTTAAAAATTGCAGATTGCATTTACAACATAAAATACACACGAGAAAACGGCAAGATTAAGGCAGCTGTAACTAAAAGTCACGACGATTACGCAGTGATATTGAGGGGATAAATTATGATTGTTTACGACAGCGGAAAAGGCGAATATGAAAACTTTTTACTTAAAGAAGACACTTTTGATGAAAATAATTTAGCTAAAACAGAAAGCATAATGTGCCAAGGCAACGGTTATATTTGTGTGCGCGGATATGCCGAAGAAAGCTACCCCGGCAAAACAGCAAACACCTTTATTGCAGGCACTTTTAATAAGACATTTGAGCAAGAAGTTACGGAATTGCCAAACACAGCGGATTGCTTCTCCTTTGATATTTTTATTAACGGAGACAGGTTCTTTTTAACAAATGACAATGTAGAAAACTACGATAAAACGCTTAATTTAAAAACAGGTGAACTTAAACGCACTTTCAATTATAAAACAAAAGACAACACTTTGCTTTTTGAAGTGAGCCGTTTTGTATCTGCCGATAATCTGCATTTAATAGCGAGCAAAACAAAAATTACTCCGCTTGAAAAGACATGTGAGATAAAAATTACCTCGGGTATAGATGCAAGATGTTCAAATTCGGGCGAGTCTCATTTTAACTATGTGTCGGGCAGGTTTTTCGATAAAAAATACATGCAAGTGCATTTGCAAACAACAAACAGCAAGTATGATTTTTACATAAACGCTTGTCACCGATTATTTGTAGATAAAAACGAAGATTTTACTCGACCAAAGCCCACAATGAAAAGAAGAAAAATTGCACAAACATACACGTTTAACATTGAAAAAAACAGTGCGCTCACTTTTGAAAAATACGCCGCTTATTACACAAGTTTAGATAATGAGAATGTAAGAACCGGTGACATGCCAAACTCATATAAACTTATTGATGAGTTTGCAAAAACCGGCTATAACAAGCTTTTTGATAAGAGTAAAACGGCTTTTGATAAAAAAGTATGGCAAAACGATTATATAGAAGTGAACAGCGAAAACAAGTTTGACCAATTGGCAATAAATTATGTGCTTTACCATTTAAACGCAATGACACCTGTGCACGACAGCTCTATGAATATCGGCGCAAAAGGGCTATCAGGCGAGGGATATAAAGGGCACACTTTTTGGGATACCGAGGTTTTTATACTGCCGAAATTTATTATGCAAAACCCCGGAGTTGCAAAAAACTTGCTGATATACCGCTACAAAGGGCTTGACGGTGCGCTAAAAAAAGCAAAAGAGAGTGGTTACAAAGGCGCAATGTTCCCATGGGAGGCGGCAAACCCAAACGACGGAGAAGTTACACCTATTTATAATAATATGGACCCATTTACAGGTGAGCGCGAAATTGTGAAAACAGGCAAATGGGAAATTCACATCACAGCAGACGTTGCCTATGGCGTTTACAATTATTTCAAGTTCACAAATGATATTGAGTTTATGCAAAATTACGGCTATGAAATTTTAATGCAAACGGCAATATTTTGGAATTCTCGCCTGGAAAAAAGCGAGAACGATGAATTGTTGCACATCAACGGTGTTATAGGTCCCGATGAATACTGCGAGTTTGTAAACGACAACGCATATACAAATTATCTGGCAAAACAAAATATGGACTATGCAGCAGAAATTTATGATGAGTTAAAAACAAGCGATAATAAGCTGTTTAATGCACTTTGCGAAAAAACACAAATTGATAAAGAAATTGAAAATATAAAGGCAAATGCCACAAAAATATACTTACCCTTGCCGAGTGATGATTTAATAATAGACCAAGACAGCACTTACAGAAATTTAAAAGAAATTGATTTGACAAAGTATAAAAATAATGTGGGTTTAATTTTAAAAGAGTATAATTTAGAGCAGTTAAGCGAGATGAAAGTTTCAAAACAAGCCGATATTATGGTGCTTTTCTTGCTTTTTGGCGAGAAATGGAAAGACGAAATAAAGAAGGCAAATTTTGAATATTACGAGCCGTTTTGTTTGCACGATTCCTCTTTAAGCTACTCTACTTACTCTGTTTTAGCGGCGGATATAGGCAATAAAAAGTATAGCTATGAGCTGTTTAATAAGGCATGTATGATAGATTTATGCCAAAATATGCATTCGAGCGACGACGGCATACACTCGGCATCATACGGCGGTGTGTGGCAGTGCCTTGTTTACGGTTTTGCGGGCTTTAGAATGATTGGCGATAAATTAAGCGTAAACCCAAATTTGTCAAGTGAAATTAACAGTATCAAATTTAATTTTTATTACAAAGGGCAAAAATGCAAAGCAAACATAACAAAAGACCTTGTGAAAATTACAAATAACGGCACAAAGGCCATAAGTATTTTTAACAAAAATAAAGAACATATCATAGAGGGCAATAGCGAAAAACATATTACAATAATGTGACGATAGGAGAAAACTATGGCGCAAATTGAACTTGCAATATTCGATTTAGACGGAGTTTTGGTAGATACGGCAAAATATCACTATTTAGCGTGGAAAAAGCTGGGCGAAGAAATGGGTTTTAATTTTACGCACGAGCAAAACGAGGCGTTTAAAGGCGTTAGCCGTTTAGCTTGCATGGATATAATGTGCAAACTTGCTAAACGTGAGGATATGCCAAAACAAGAGCGTGAACAAATTGCAAATAAGAAAAACAGCGATTATTTAGAATTTGTGCAAACTATCGACAAAAGCGAACTGCTTTGCGGAGTTGAAAAAACTTTTAAACTTTTAAAAGAAAACGGCATAAAAATAGCACTTGGCTCGGCAAGCAAAAACGCTGTTGTGATTTTAGAAAAAACAGGCATTATAAATTATTTTGATGCCATTATAGACGGCAACAAAGTGAGCAAGGCAAAACCGAACCCCGAGGTTTTTCTGCTTGCGGCAAAACAACTTGATATAGCGCCACAAAACTGTGTAGTATTTGAGGACGCCTATGCAGGGGTAGAGGCGGCAAAAGCGGCAAATATGTTTTGCGTTGGTATAGGCGAAAAAGAAAATTTACCAAATGCCGATATTATACTTGAAAACGTGGGGCAAACCACGCTTGAAATGTTGACTATACAAAATGAGGGTTAGAAAATGGATATTAACAATCAGTACAGGCCAAATTTACACTACACGGCGAAAGAGGGCTGGATAAACGACCCTAACGGTTTTTCCGTTTACAAAAATCAATATCATTTGTTTGCACAGCATAACCCACACGGCACAAAGTGGGGACCTATGCACTGGGCGCATGCTGTTAGCGACGATTTAATTAAATGGGAGCATAAAGAAATTGCATTGAAACCCGAAGAAGAATACGAGCAGGACTTGGGTTGTTTTTCGGGCAGTGCAATTGAGATTGACGGTGAGCATGTTTTGGTGTACACGGCTTGCGAGGGGAAAATTGGCGAACCTTGCAAACAAACACAGTGCATTGCAATAGGCGACGGTGAAAAATATGCGAAACCAGAGCAAAACCCTGTTATAAAAGAGGAGGATTTGCCACCCTTTGTAACATTGAGCGATTTCAGAGACCCTAAAATTTTCATGCACGAGGACGAATATTTTGTGCTATTGGGCGCAATGGTGCACGGCAAAAACATTGGCACAATGCTACTTTATAAATCAAAAGACCTTATTAAATGGCATTATGTTGGAGAAACACTGCGTGCAAACGAGGACGGTTTAATGGGCATAGTTTTTGAATGTCCCGATATATTTAAACTGGGCGATAAATATGTAATTTTGACCTCTCCCATAAATATGCCCACACAGGGCGATAAATACAGCAATGTGTCCTCTGCGGTTTATTTTGTGGGCGATATGAATTTTGAAACGGGCAAATTTACACCCGAGTTTTATGACGAAATAGACACAGGTTTTGATTTTTACGCACCGCAAACCTTGCAAGACAAAAACGGTGAGCGAATTATGATTGCCTGGGCGCAAATGTGGGAGAGAAATTTTATAACAGACCAATTAGACCACGGCTGGGCAGGCAGCATGACAATACCGAGAAAGTTATTTTTAAATGATAAAAAGCTATACCAAAAACCTGTCGATACATTGAAAAATTATCAAAAAAATAAATACGATAGTATAGATAAAGGCAGCAACTCGGCTTTTAGGCTTAATATGGAGGTAGATTTAGCACTGGGGACGTTTTTTGAAACAGAGCTTTTAAAAACCGAGGCAGGCAGCTTTAAAATAATATACGACAGAATACAAAACACGCTTATAATAGACCGCTCGCAAAGCATGTACAGGCTGGATAAGCACCCAAAGGAAGCAAATGTAAAAAACAGGCGTAAAATTAAATTAGAAAAATATGCAAAATTAAATTTAGATATAATTGTAGACAAAAGTGTTATAGAAATTTTTATCAATGACGGCAGGCACTCAATGACATCAAATTACTATACCTGCAACGGACATTCGATAAATTGTATTAATACAGATTACAAATATAAACTAGTGAAATATGATTTGTAATTTTGCAGATATTTAAAAGTTAATGTTTTGGGTCGTTTTACCGCTAACTCGCCAGAGCGCCCCAATGGCATTCAAGAGGTAGTCGGTTCGATCCCGATCATCTCCACCATAATTACCC
>CAYJGM010000074.1:0-11922 GCA_964369495.1 uncultured Bacteroides sp.
GCATTTATAACAAGTTTCAAAGGCTCTGTTTTTAATATATTAAACTTCTTGTTTATTAAAATTTTTTTCAGCTTTTCTAATTTATCTATAAAATTTTTTATTACTATATCATGGTTTTCGCATAATAATTTATTGCAATTATCCAGCGAGCGCAAAATTAAATACGATGGGCTTGTGCTGCCAAACATTAAAAGCGCTTTTTTTGCATTTTTTTCATAGTTTTTTTGCGCCGTTTTCGAAATATGTAAATAAGCCGCACCGGTAAGCGCAGGCAAGGTTTTATGCGCTGAATCGCAGCACATATCTGCGCCTAAATTAATAGGGTGCATGCCTACAAAACGTAAATACGCGCCGTGTGCGTTATCAACCAAAAGCGGCAATGAATATTTTTTACAAATAGCTGATAACTCTTTAATATTTTGCATTTCGCCCAAATAATTCGGCGAGGTTACAAAAACCGCAAATGGTTTTTTTGTAGATGTATGTAATAAATCATCCAGTGTTTTTGCGTTTATTTTGCAAGAGTAGGATGTATTATTATCGGCCGTATCAATGAATTGCGGCATTAAATCTAAAAGCGCACATGCTATAAAAAAAGCTTGGTGTGATGCCCTTGCACACAGTATAATATTATTATCAGTATCACTATTTTGCATAGCAAGGCAAATCATGGCTTTTAAAGCTTGAGATGAGCCGCCTGTTGCATAAAAAGTTGAACGTGTATCAAAAATTTCACCGGCAATTTCTTCGCTTTTTTTGATTATGCCGCATGAATTATAAAGATAATCCGCACCGTTAATTTCGGTAATATCATATTTTTCAATATCGCCGTTTCCTTTATGGCCGGGCATATGCATGCGCACAACTTTAGCGTTATTATAATTATCTAAAAAGTCGCAAATTGGGGTTTTAGACATATCATTCCTCGTCGTACTGTGCAATTTGGTAATAAATTGCACACTCTATTCTTTTCTTAAAAAGCTCACATCCAAATTCATGAACTTTATTAATATCGCCGGTTGCATGGTAATTATTTGCGGCACAGCCACCCGCACAATAAAATTTTGCCCAACAATGTTCACATTCTTTTTGTGTAAAAATATTGCAATTATCAAATTCATCTTGTATTTGTTTGTTTATTTTTTCATCGAAAACATTGCCTAAAAGATATTTTTTATCGCCAACAAATTGGTGGCATGGGTATAATTCGCCTGTGGGTGTAACGGCCATATATTCGGTACCGCTTGCACAGCCTTTTATGCGTTTGTGAATGCATGGGCCATGTTGTAAATCTAAAATATAATGGTAAAATTCAAAAGGTTTTCCTTGTTTTTTTCTTAAAAGCATTTCTTTTGCAAGGATTTCATATTCTTTGAATAAAACAGGTAGATGTTCGCTGTTAAGTGCATTTTCATCATTTTCATTGCCAACCATAGGCTCCATACTAAGTTGAGTAAAGCCCAAATTTGCCATGTGTAGCACATCTTGCGTAAAGTTTAAATTATCTTTTGTAAATGTGCCACGCATATAATAATTTTTATCACCGCGCTTTAAAACAAGCCTTTTAAACTTGGGTACAATAATATCATATGAACCGTTGTTTTTAAAATCAACACGATATTTATCGTGTATATGCTTTCGCCCGTCTAAAGAAAGCACTACATTGTGCATTTCTTTATTTAGAAAATTTATTATGTCATCGTTTAATAATACGCCGTTTGTGGTAAAAGTAAAACGAAAATTTTTATTATACTGCTCTTCTGTTTCTTTTGCATATTTTACAAGTTGCTTTACAACATCAAAATTCATCAAAGGTTCGCCGCCAAAAAAATCTACCTCTAAGTTTTTTCGCCCTTTTGAATTTTTAATTAAAAAGTCAAAAGCGGCTTTACCTGTTTCAAAACTCATTAAAGCGTTTTTACCGTTATATTTTCCTTGTGCGGCAAAACAATAGCTGCAAGTTAAATTACATGTATGTGCAACATGTAAACACATTGCCTTTAAAGTATACTCCGGTGTTTTTTCGGTTGTAATTTTTTCATAATTAGCGCTTGAAAAAAGCTTGCCCTTATTTTTTAATTCATGTATTTGGTTTATACATTCGTTTAACTCATTTTCATTAACATCGGGCATATGTGCATATTTTGCTAAAACTTCAAGAATAATTTGTTTTTTGTTTTTCGTTTCAAACAAATTTATAATATCATATGCAATATCGTCTACAACATGTATGCTTGCGCTGTTTACATCAAGCACGATATTATATCCGTTTAATTTGTATTGGTGTATCATTATTTCCTCACTGTTGTAATTATAAATGCTTTAAATTTATATATAAAATAATTTTAGGGGCATATACACGCATTATTTCGAAAACAGGCAAAATAAAATGCTTGTAATATTCGAAATAATGAGAGCATCGCCCCCCTAGTTTTTTATTTAAATATTATTATTCTTTTTCGCAAGGTTGGTTTGCAACACCACAAGATGTTTTGCATGCAGATTGGCAAGAAGTTTGGCATTCGCCACAGCCGCCTTCTTTAACACTTTTTTCCATATCTCGTGTTTCAATTGTTTTAATTCTTTGCATAATTCATTCTCCGTTCATTATAACTTTATTCTAATTGTCCTTATAAAATTTTAATGCAAAACTCGCTGTTTGTCAAGCATTTATGTGTTTTATGCTTTAGGTAGTGTTTACTAAAGTTAAAACATTCAAATTTATTTATGGTATAGAGAATAATGCACATGTATTCTTATTAAATTAATATTAATTGCTTGAAATTATCTAATTAATAAAGTATATTTTAATATATAACATAAAAATTATAGTATGCAAAACTAAAAGGAGAGCAGATGAACGATAACGAACAACGTATTTATTTAATAAATTATCTATTAAATGAGAATTTGGAATATAAAAACATACAAATACCAACTGATATTAAAGAGCAAAAAAACTTGTTGCGTGCACTATTTAATATTCGCGCACCAAAACCTGTAAGCGATGAATTTTTAAATGTGCAAGATGCATATTTAAAAGCACAAATTAAAAAACGTACTATAGTTGATTATAATAGCTTAACAAATACAAAATTACATAATAATATATATTTATGGAAAGGCGATATAACTAACTTAAAAGTAGATGCCATAGTAAATGCCGCAAACAGCGCAATGCTTGGTTGTTTTGAGCCTTGCCATTCTTGTATTGATAATGCGATACACACTTATGCCGGTGTTCAGCTTCGCCTTGAATGTAATGATATTATGCAAAAACAAGGGCATAAAGAAAAAACGGGAACGGCAAAAATAACAAAAGCATATAATTTACCATGCAAATATATTATTCATACAGTTGGCCCTATTATTAACGGAGATTTAACACAAAACGACATTAATTTATTAAAAAAATGCTATCTTTCATGCCTTGAAATTGCAGAGCAAAATAAAATTAAATCTATTGCTTTTTGCTGTATTTCAACAGGTGTTTTTTGTTTTCCGAAAAGAAAAGCGGCTGAAATTGCAGTGCAAACTGTGCTGGATTTTATTAGCGAAAACAACAGTGCTATAAATATTGTGTTTAATGTATTTACAAATGAAGATTATAATATTTATCACGAAATATTAAACAAATAACTAATATGTTTTTGTTTATTTTTAAACTAAAATTAAGCCAAATCAAAAAATCAAACATAAAGTGTAAGGAATGTTATTATTAGCCTGAGAAATACATCAATATAAATAACAATACAAGGCATGCTTTGCTTGATAAATTATTTTACTTGTAATTACATTACAGCTAATTTAAAAACAAAAGAATGACAGAGGATAAAATGCAAGAATATATTAACAAATTAAATGAAGTTAAAAATATAATTAATAACACTAATACTATTGTAATTGGCGCAGGCGCAGGGCTTTCAAGTTCAGCCGGGCTTGAATATACAGGCAAACGTTTAAATGATAATTTTGCGGATTTTATTGAAAAATATCATTTTAAAAGCATGTATGAAGCAGCCTTTTATAATTTTGAAACTTTAGAGGAAAAATGGGCTTATTTTAGTAGACATATTTTATTAAATAGATATACAATTTTACAAAATGAATTGTATCAAAATTTATTTAAGCTTGTATGTGATAAAAATTATTTCGTTATTACAACAAATGTAGACCATATGTTTTTATCGAATGGCTTTGAAAAGGAAAAAATATTTTATACACAAGGCGATTATGGTCTTTGGCAATGCAGTGTTCCTTGCCATAATGAAACATATAATAATGAAATGCAAGTTAAAGAAATGGTGAAAACACAATTAAACATGCGTATTCCACACAATTTAGTGCCTTATTGCCCAAAATGCGGTGCACCTATGGCGAACAACTTGCGAGCAGACAACACTTTTGTAGAACCACAAGGTTGGCATAACGCCGCAAAAAGATATGAAGATTTTTTAATAAATAATAAACAAAATAATATTGTTTTTTTAGAGCTTGGCGTTGGTTTTAATACCCCCGGAATAATAAAGTATCCGTTTTGGCAAATGACAAACACCTATAAAAATGCAAAATTTATAACATTTAATTTAGATGAAATTTATATTCCAAAAGAAATTACACAAAAGAGCATTGGTATTAAAGGCGATATTAAAAATATAATATTTAATTTAAAGAATGATTTGTTTTAAAAAAATGTTGAAATTATGTTATTTTTATGATAATATCATATTAAATATAATTATCATTTTTTAAAACAATGTATTGAAATTAATATCAATATAATTATATAATAATAATTTTAAAAAAGAGGTACTATGAAAACGTTGGCAATTACAGGAACAAGCGGGTTTTTAGGTTCAAGAGCAGCATTTTTTTTAAAAAAATATTATAATATAATACAAGTAAACAGAGATGTTTTAGACATAACAAACGAAGACAATGTTTTATTTTATTTTGATAAAACTAAGCCCGATATTATTTTGCACAGTGCTGCAATTTCTGATATAAAAATTACGCAAGATAACCCTAAATTATCTAATATGGTAAATGAAAAAGCACCATGTTATATAGCTAAAGCATGTGCAAATATAGGTGCAAAACTTGTTTTTACAAGCTCAGATCAAGTTTACACAGGGAATAAAGAATGTTATGCATTAAAAGAAGATGTTGCTTTAAACCCGCAAAATTTATATGCACAGCAAAAATTAAACGCAGAGCAAGGTGTTTCAGATTTATTGAATAGTGCGGTTAGTTTGCGCCTTACTTGGATGTACGACGTTTTAAATTCAAATTTTGTGCAACACAATGCTTTTGCGAAAATTTTAATTGAAGCTGCTAAAAATAACCAAGTAATTGATGTCAACATAAATCGTTTAAGAAGTGTAACATATATAAATAATGTTATTGAAAATTTAAATGATTGTTTTTCGCTACCGGGCGGCGTTTATAATTTTGGCAGTGAAAATGAATTACCATTTCATGTTTTATATAAAAAAGCAGCTAATTTTTTGGGCATTAACGAAAATATTATACAGCCTTTTGAAGGTGAAGCGCAAAATATTTTAATTGATACATCGTTAATTAAGCAATATGGTATTGCTTTCCCTACAGCCTTAGATGGCTTTAAACAAGCGTTCGCCAAACAGTGAAATAGTGTTAGCTTATTTTAAGTTAAAATATATTATTAATTTAAGGAGAAAATTATGGACATGCAATTTTATATTTGTGAGCATTGTAAAAACATTATTGCCTTTGTAGATAACAAAGGGGTGCCAATTATGTGTTGCGGCCAAAAGATGAATAAACTTGAAGCGAACACGGTTGATGCAGCACAAGAAAAACATGTGCCTGTTATCAAAACACAAGGAAACGATGTAACAGTTACCGTGGGCGATGTGCTTCACCCAATGTTACCGGAGCACAGTATAGAATGGATTGCACTTGAAACAAAACAAGGAAATCAAAGAAAAAAAATAACACAAGAGCCAACTGCAATGTTTTCACTATGTAATGGCGATGAACCCCGTGCCGCTTTTGCATATTGTAATTTGCATGGCCTATGGAAACAAGAGGTATAACTTTAAGCTTTAAGCTAAGTGGTAAAAATAATGTTTAACTTATTTATATTTAATATTGAAAATAGCGCCACTATAAATTATACATAAAATATTTTTAAACTTAACCCAAATTCAAAACTAAGCCAAGCCTACCTATTTAGTGCATAATCTGCATTGCAAGGTGGGCTTTGGTTTCATTTTGTTAATTGTTTAGCCGATGTAAAACTAACAAAACCTAAGTGAGGGCAATATGGCAGATAGTATGAATAATATAATTGCAAACAGTGATAAAAGCTGGACAACAGAGCAAAAAAACGCTATATATGATACAGGCGGAACATTGCTTATTTCTGCTGCGGCGGGCAGCGGAAAAACAGCCGTGCTTGTTGAAAGGGCTGTGCACCATATGGCATATAGCGAAAAAATTATTGATGCGGATAAGATACTTATTGTAACCTTTACAAATGCTGCCGCAAACGAATTACGTGCAAGAATTGCAGCAAGGCTTACCCAATTAATAAAAAAAGAACCAGAAAATATTAATTTAAAGCGCCAAAAAATGTTATTGGGCAGGGCAAATATTTGCACAATGCATTCTTTTTGCATGCAATTATTGCAGCGCAATTTTACAATTTTAAATTTACCGGCAGATTTCACTTTAGCCGATGAAACTGCTGTTTATGCGCTAAAAGAAAACGCTATACAAAAAACGCTTGAAAAGATGTATGAAAGCGAAATATTTCGCAATTTCGCATCTTTATACGGCAAAACACGCAGTGATGATGTTGCAAAAAACACTATAATTGAAATGTATGAGTATTCAAGAAGCTTACCATATCCAAATAAAATATTAGCAAAATTAATTGACGAATACAGCATAAAATTGCCTTTTGAGAAAACTACGTGGGGATATTTTTTATTAAATCAGGCAAAACAAACAGTTCAAAATGCAATTAATTATACGCAAGAAGCACTTTCAATTGCAAATTCTGTGCCCGAACTAATAAAATATGTAGATGCCTTACAACTTGATATAAATTTTTACAATATTCTACAAGGCAAACTTAATGCAAATGAATGGGATAGTGCAATAGATTTTGCTAATGATTTTAAATTTTCGAATTTTGGAACAGTAAGAAATTATGATAGTTTTTATAAAGAAAAAGTTAAAGAATTAAGGGCGAATTCAAAAGATTTAATTATTAAATTAATAAAAAATGTCTTTGTTTGCACAACGCAAGAATATATTGATGATTTAAATACAGCACTGCCCTATGTAAAAGTGTTGTGCGAGGCTGTAAATATATTCAGCGAAGAATTTTACAACGCTAAAGTTGATGAAAAATTGCTTGAATACAGCGATTTAGAACACCTTACATTAAAATTATTAAGTGATGAAAATGGCAAGAAAACAAAGCAGGCAAATGAAATATCAAACGAATTTGAATTTATTATGGTTGATGAATATCAAGACACAAACGCAATACAAGAACAACTTTATATATGCCTTTCAAACGACGATGAATCGAATTTATTTTTTGTTGGCGATGTAAAGCAAAGTATTTATAAATTCAGGCTTGCAAATCCCGAAAACTTCATTAAAAAGCGTAATAGTTTTAACGATTACAATATAAATAAAAAACACCCTGCAACAATAATTTTAGGGCATAATTTTAGAAGTAGCAAAAATATTATTAACCAAATTAACGATGTTTTTACCCTGCTTATGAGCCCGGAAGTTGGGGATATAAATTATAACGAGCAAGAACAATTAAAAGCCGGAATTAACGACGATTTTAACGGTGGCGCGCTTGAATTTAATATAATCGACATTAATGAAGAAGACGTACAAAAAGACGATGTTGATTTTGTTGCAGATAAAATAAATAATATGATAAAAAGTGGGTATCAAATTAAAGATGGTGAAAACACAAGGCCTTGTACTGCGCAAGATTTTTGCATTCTTTTAAGAACACGCACAAAATTTCCGCTTTATGCTGCCGCTTTAGCGCAAAGGGGAGTAAATGTTTTCACAGATACGGGTGAAAACTATCTAACAAGTGCAGAGGTAAGTTCGTTTATTTCGCTTCTTCGTGTAATTGATAACCCGGGGCAAGACATACATTTAACCGCAGTTTTACTTTCGCCTTTTTTTAACTTTACGCCCGATGATTTGCTTTTAATTCGTAGTAAGCATTTAAAAGGTACACTTTATGCAGCGCTTTTAAAATCAAATAATAAAAAAGCATTAATATTTTGCGAGATATTGCAATGGTTAAGAAAAATTGCAGTAAGCGTGCCTGTGCATGAACTTTGCGATGAAATATTAAAAATTACAAATTACTATGCTATTATAGGTGCAATGGAAAATGGAAACAATAAAAGAGAAAACTTACAGTTGTTTTTAAGTTTTACCGCAACAATAAAAAGTGCAAATAACACAGGAATTAGCGCGCTATTAAACCGTGTAGACAATGCTTTAAAAAGTAATTCTTCAAATTCAAATGCAGTTGTTAGGGCAAAAGGTTGTGTTTGTATTATGACAATACATCGCTCAAAAGGTTTAGAATTCCCCATAGTTATTTTAGCAGATACAGCAACAAAGTTTAATTTGCAAAATGCATATAATACAATTTTGTTTCACCCTAATTTTGGGGTTGGGCTTAAACTAAAGCTTGAAAACGGCACTTTTTTATATCAAAGTGCAATGCATGCGGCAATAAGCCAAAGCATTATAAAAGAGCTAAAAAGTGAACAAATACGCCTTTTATATGTTGCGTTAACACGTGCAAAACAAAAATTAATTATTAGTGCACCTATTAAAAATGTAAATAAATATTTTAGCGATTTAGCGCTTGTTTTAAACGCTAATTCTAATAATTTACAGCCGATTTCAAGCGGGCTTAACTTTGCACATTGGCTTTGCATTGCTGCGCTTTTACATAAAGATGGGGATAATTTAAGAAAACAAATCGGTGCACAAAACATATTATCTAATGTTGGTATAGGTAATTTTGAAATAAATATTATTGAGGCTAAAAACAGTGCGAAATTAAATGAAAAAACTGTATTTATCAGAAACAGCCTTGCAGATGAAAAACTTGTAAGCGAAATAAAAAGCAATTTTTCAATTGCAAAAAAAATAAAAGAAGAAAATTATTTACTACCATTAAAATTAAGCGTTTCTCAAATAAGCCATTCAAATACAGATTACATTTTTTCAAGGCCTGCATTTACGTATAAAGAAAACCTAAACGCAACACAAAAGGGAAATGTTATGCATGAATTTTTGCAATATGCAAATTTTAAAAATGCAGCAGATAATTTACAAGCTGAAATTAACCGCTTAATTACGCAAAAATTTATTAATGAAGACCTTGCAAAAATGTTGCCACAAAATAAAATTGAAATATTTTTAAATTCAAAAACGGCACAAAGAATAATTAATGCAGATGAATTATATAAAGAGTATGACTTTATAACCCAAATTAACGCCAATGAAATTTTTGATGATTTACCTAATGTGAATAAACAAATTAACGTTCAAGGTATTGTTGATGTTATATGCATAAAAGATAACAAAGCTGAAATTATTGATTATAAAACCGATAAAAATAAAAGTGAAGAAGATTTCATTAAAACATATAAAAAACAACTTTTATTATATAAAAATGCGGTTGAAAAACGTTTTAATTTAACAGTAAGTAAATGTACAATTTATTCAATTGAAAACAATGTAGAAATTGATGTAAAAATCTAAGATTAGTATTATTTTAAAATTCTAAGGCAATACTGTTTATTATATAGCCATTATTATGGCCAAATTATAATAAATGGGGGTTTTGCATGAAAACCAAACGCTTTTTCACGGTTTATTTCATTTTTTTACTGTTTTTTTGCATAGTTGGTATGCGCCTTTATGTGCTTGCTTGCAACACAGAATACAAACAAACTGCATTTAACATACAATCGCGTTATGTAGAATATGAAAATGGGCGCGGAAACTTCTACGATAAAGAGTTACGACAACTTACAAGCGTTAGCTATAACAATGTTGGCCTTGTTGCCCCTACAGATGAAAGTTATCGCATTTTATTTGATTATATAAAGGAGCAAGATAAAGAAGAATTTTACCAAAGCATACAAAAAAGCATGCCTTTTTTAATGGATTTGCCGCCAACAACAGAATTTGAAGGACAAATTTTTTTACAAACACAAAGATATTTAACAAAGCCTATAGCAACACAGTTAATAGGATATTGCGATGAAAATTCAAATGGAATTTCAGGCCTTGAAAATGCATTTAACGATGTTTTAATAAATGCAACAAATGAAAAGCAAATATATTGTGCTGTTAGTGCAACAGGCGAATTTATTAACACAGTAGAGCCATATATAATGTATGAGGGTGGCACTAATACAGGTATTATGCTAACAATTGATTCCGCAATTCAGAGAATTTGTGAAAGTATTGCGCAAGAATATATGCAGCAAGGTGCAATTGTGGTTATGGATACTACAACAGGTAAAATTCTTGCAAGCGTAAGCATGCCAACTTTCAACCCATCGAATGTATATGAAAGCTTAAACGAGGACAATTCGCCTTTTTTAAATAGGGTAATAAGTTCATATAATGTAGGTTCGGTTTTTAAGCCGCTTATTGCTGCGGTTTTCTTAGAAAATGGTGTAGATATAAACGAGGAATATTATTGTAACGGCTCGATTGAAGTTGCAGGGCATAGATATCGCTGTGCAAATGAAAAAGGGCATGGCGAGATTGATTTAAACGAAGCGCTTGCCGTTAGCTGTAACTCGTATTTTGTTAATTTGGGTTTGCAATTAGATACAAAAGATATTGAAAAATACATGCAAAATGTTGGATTTGGCGAAAGTGTTGTTATTGCAGAGGGCTTTAACACCGCAACCGGCAATATACCAACGGCGAAAGAGCTTGAAAATTTAGGAGCGCTTGCAAGTTTAAGCTTTGGCCAAGGCACATTAACCGCAACGCCATTGCAAGTTACGGCATTCATTAACGCAATAGCAAACGACGGCATTTACATTTCGCCCTCTTTTGTAGAGGGTTATATAGATGAAATTGATAAAACTATGACGCAAAGCCTATATAATCCTATTGTGCGCAGGTGGATAGATGAAAGCACGGCTATACAGTTGCAAGAAATGTTAATTTTCGCTGTTGATAACGGCCTTGGAATAACCGCAAAGCCAACCATAGGCGGCACAGGCGGCAAAACAGGCACTGCGCAAACAGGGCGTATGCTTTTAGATGGCACAGAAATTACCGAGGCATGGTTTTCTGGCTTTTACCCGGCAATTGAACCGAAATACACAATTACGGTGCTTTTAGACAGCGGCAATAATTCAAGCGAAGATGCGAGCATAATATATAAAGAAATAGCAAATGCGCTATCATTTTTTTAGAGAATTTTATTGACATTTAATAGATATATATTATAATAAAAATATATATAAAAACTGTGAACGGGCTTATAGATATAAATTTGTTTTTCAGAGAAAGAATAATTAGCTGAAATATTCTTAGCAAAATATCTTTGCCACCCGTGAGTTATAGGTGAAAATGGCCTATCGTATAAACTGCGTTAAAGTTTAATGAGTGGTGCGTTTTTCGCACAATTTGGGTGGTACCGCGGAAGCTTAACGCCGTCGTCCCTTTTTTTAGGGGCGAAGGTGTATATTTTTTTAAATGCTTTTTTTGCCAATAGGCAATAATGCTTTTTAAAATTACAAATTTATAAAAAATGCAAATAAGAACAGGAGATTTAAAATGCAGTGGACAGGGTTAAATGAATTAAGGGAAAAATATCTCTCGTTTTTTGAGAGCAAA
>CAYJGM010000075.1:0-11739 GCA_964369495.1 uncultured Bacteroides sp.
AAAAATTATAACTGTTTC
Source organism: uncultured Bacteroides sp. (assembly GCA_964369495.1). Classification (GTDB taxonomy): domain Bacteria; phylum Bacillota; class Clostridia; order Oscillospirales; family Ruminococcaceae; genus Ruthenibacterium. Next base: position 19 of record CAYJGM010000075.1, read on the forward strand.
GGTTATTTGTTTTTCATAAATAAGGTTTGATAGTTTCAAAAACTGTTTTAAAGCTTTCAACGTTTCACCTGTGCAGGGTTTATATACTTTAATTAGCATTAAAATCTCCTTTTAAAGTTATATGAAAAACTATTTAAATGGTATTATGTCCACGCTTAAATTATTGCAAAATAACCTAAATTAATGTATTATTAATAATATAAAATATTAGGTAGGTGTTATGCAATGGTGAATGTAAATGATATGCTAATAGCAAGAGAAATAAGAGTGCAGCGCCAAAAAGATTTTCTTGCAAATTGCACAACGCTTATTTGTTTCACATTAAATATTGCAGGCCCTGTTAAAACCAACGCAATGATAATGAGAGCCTTTGATGAAGGGGTGCTTTTAATTAAAAACAGGCTTTCTTATAATAAATTCAAAATACAAAGAATACAGTTATATGATGAGCCAACAGGGCCACAAGCATATTTTTTGTTATATGAAAATGCACATATAATAAAAAATATAATGGTTGATATTGAAGAAAGTTGCGACTTAGGGCGAATTTTTGATATAGATGTACATAGCACAGAATTGCAAATTAGTAGGGAAAGCTTAAATTTTAAGCAGAGAAACTGCTTAATTTGCAACAAAAACGGTAAAGGTTGTGCAAGGCAAAGAGCACATAGCGTAGAGCAACTTGCAAATAAAACCGAAGAGATTATTACAAGCTATTTTAATGATAAAATTTCATCGTCTATTTCACAAACGGCAATAAAAGCGCTTTTATACGAAGTAGCTGTTTCGCCAAAACCGGGCCTTGTAGATAGATTTGATAATGGCGCACATAAGGACATGGACTTTTTTACATTTATTAACAGCTCAACTGTGCTTTTTCATTATTTTAAAAAGTGTGCGCTAATTGCATTGCAAAATAAAGAGCAAGAACCAGGGTTTATATTTTCGAAATTGCGATATCAAGGCATATGTGCAGAGCAAGCTATGCTGAAAGAAACAGGAAATGTTAATACACACAAAGGTTCAATTTTTTCTTTAGGTATTTTAGTTGCGTGCACCTGCCTTGCATATACAAAAGAAGGTAAAATTAATTTAGATAAAGTTTTTGAGCATGCAAAAGAGATGGGAAAAATAAGTTTGAAAGATTTTGAAAACATGCCTGAGAACACGAAAAAAACAAATGGGGAAGTAATTTACAGGCAATACGGAATTCATGGTATTCGTGGGGTGGCTGCCGATGGCTTTAAAATAATTAGTGAAGTTTCACTTGTGAAACTTAAAAAATATTATGAGAAGACATATGATATAAATGAAGCAGCGCTTTATACATTTGTTGAAATTCTTTCAGTATTAGAAGATACGAATATTATAAACAGGTCGTGCGTTGATGATTTGAGAAATGTGCAAAATTCAGCTAAAAATATATTGAAAAAGAATAATTTAAACATTGTAAAAGAAATGGAACTTTTAAATAACGATTTTATCATGAAAAATATAAGCCCGGGTGGATGTGCCGATATTTTAGCCGCAACTTTGTTTTTTTATTATTTAACCTTATAATACAGTTAATATAATTATAGCTTTGTTTTCAAAAACAAAGCTATTTTTTAATTGCTATGGATTTATGGTGTTTTATAAGATTACCTTTAATAATAATTTTATAATAGTAAAAATAATATTTACTTATAATATTGCTTAAAAGCACAAGCGAAAATTTAACTATGGCGTAAAAACGTATAAAGCCATAGTTAAATTTTAATACGCCTGTTTGAAAAAGTTATATTTCTTATAAGCCCTCTTTATCAATTTGCTCTTGTAATTTTTCTAAGAATAAGTCTTCATCAAAATCGGTGCTAACTTCTTTGCCTAACCAACTGGATAAGTAAATTGCATTCACAAGCCTTACTCCGTTAATACCATCACTACCCGGGGCAACAAGCGGTGTTTTATCTAATATATTAGCTGCAAAATTTTTAAGTATTTCCGAGTGCTGAAGCCCCCATTTACTGTTGCTTTGAATAGTTTCGGTTTGTGCATATTCATTTCCCTGCATTGCCCCGCCCTTCATAAGCTTATAAACGGTAGCTTGGTCTTTAACGTTTGCATTTACTTCTTGCTCTGCTTTATTGTAGCGGATTATTTGAGCATTTGATGAGCCTTCTACTATAATTTTTCCTTTGTCACCTACTATTTCAAGGCGATCTGTGCCATATAAATCGTGAGTGCAGGTGATAAAAACCCCTGTTGCGCCATTGCCGTAATCAAGCAGTACAGTTACATCATCATCTACACTAATATCACGCATATATCCATATTTAATATTGGCATAAACAGTTTTCGGCATACCACAAAGCCACTGCAAAAGGTCTATTTGATGCGGTGCTTGGTTTACTAACACACCACCACCTTCTTCTTTCCATGTTGCGCGCCAAGCTGCTGTATCAAAATAAGCTTGCGGGCGATACCACGTTGTAATTGTCCATGTAACACGCCTTAAATCGCCTATTTCACCGTTTGAAATTATTTTTTTTAGCTGTTGATAAAGCGGGTTCATCCTTTGGTTAAAAAACACGCCAAATGTTAACTCTGGTTTAGATTTTGCAACTTCGATAACCTCTTTAACTTGTTTTGTATATACGCCTGCCGGCTTTTCCAATAATGTGTGTATACCTCTGTTTAATGCATCTATTCCTATTTGCGGGTGTAAATAGTGTGGAACAGTTGTTACAATAGCATCCACGTTTTTGCTTTCAAGCAAATCTAAGTAATTTTCATAAACCGGTATATTAGGGAAAAGCTTCTGTAGTTTTTTTCGGACATTTGGGTCTATATCACAAAGTGCCCCAACTTCAATTTGGTCAAATGTTATATCGCTTTTATGCATATCTTCACGAGTATTAACGCCTGTAATCAACGATGTATAGGTGCCGCCCTGGCGGCCAACACCTATTATGCCAAGCCTTACTTTATTCATTGGTTTCTCCTATTTCTTTTAAAACTTTCAGTAAATTATCATGGTTGATGCAAAAAAGTTCTTCACCTGTTGTGCGGTTTTTCAATTTAACTCCCTCGGGTGGTTTTGGAATTATGCCTCGCTGTGTGCCATAAATTAATAAATGTGGTTCTAAGCTTAAATATCCTTCAAATTTATCTGTTAAAATAGCATTACTTAAAATAAATTGTATTTGCCCGTCGCCCATAGCGCATGGAACATTGTGCCCTAATTTTTTGCTGTAATCTTTTATGTGAAAATACTTCACATATGGTTTTAATGTTTCATATGCAAGCACAGGCTCATCGCCACACTGTACAAAATTTGCAAAATCAAATATAGCCTTAAAATGCGGTGAATTAATATTTTCGAACAATAATTTACATCTTGATGATATATTCCCAAATGTCTCTTTTTCGTTTTCATGCAATAAAATAATATTGTGTTTTCTTGCAATTGCCTCAAATTTCGATAATTTTTCCAGAACAATTTCTGAATATTTACTATAATCCTCATCTTTGTTGATTAAAAAACTAAAAATTCGAATGAATTGGCAATTCACCATCTTTGCAATTAAACATATATTTTCAAGCATAGCGAGATGTCTATAAAAACCATCTTCATCGTTAACGTGAACTTTACCTATCGCAGAGCCGATTGAAGAAATTTCAATATGCTGTTTTTGCAATTCGTTCCAAATTTGTTCTTTGAAATCATTTAAACTAAATTCACCTATATCTTTACCAAAGGCACTTCTAAAGCAAATGTATTTCATGCTTAGCTTTTTTACAACATTAATTTGTGTTTGCAATTCGTTTGATATTTCGTCTGAAAAACCCGAAATTCTAATGTTCATTTTTTCCTCACTTATCAATTATTTAAGTGGTTTTATCCCTTAACAGAACCTGCCGCTAAGCCACCTACTAAATTTTTTTGTAAAAAAGCAAATAAAACCATTACAACAACTAAGCTTAATACAACAGATGCCATTAACGCACCCCAATCGGTAGAAAACTCACCTATATAATCTCTAATTCCAACTTGAATTGTTTTTTTTGTGCTTGTGTTAATAAATGTTTGTGCATACATGTACTCGTCCCAAGATTTTAAAAAGCAATATAAGCTTGTTGCAAAAACTCCGGGTTTTGCCACAGGTAAAATTACTTTAAAAAATGCAGAAATTCTGTTGCAACCGTCTATTTGCGCTGCCTCTTCAAGTTCCCACGGAACTTGTGAAAAATATGAACACATATTCCATACTGAAAAAGGCAGAACGAAAGAGCAGTAAATAATTATTAATCCACTATGTGAATCTATTAAACCAAGTTCACTTACAATTATATAATAAGGCACTGCAAGCAATATTGCCGGAAACATTCTTGTAAATAATATGCTTAATTTTATATTTGTTGAAGCAAATATTTTATATCTTGAAAAACCGTAGGCAGCCATTATAGCAAGCCCCATGCATGCAAATGTAACAACTGTTGAAATATACAAGCTGTTAAAAAAATATATGATAAAATTAGATTCAAATAATACTGTTGCATAGTTGTCAAATGTAATATATGTTGGAATAAGCTGATTCGGATCATAAATTTGTTCTAGAGATTTAAAAGATGTTACTAAAACCCACATAAAAGGAAAAGCGGTTGCTATAACAAAAATTGATGCCAGAATATACAATAAACTTTGCTCCATCACTGTTTTTTTCATAATGCATACCTCCTTATTTTAGTCATCTTTTGTTAGTTTTATATAAACAGTAGTTAATATAGCTATAACTAAGAATATAACAACAGATAACGCAGCAGCGTTACCGAATTCGTAATTTACAAATGCTTCTCTATATGCTTGTGTGTATAGTATATCTGTGCTATTTAACGGGCCGCCTTGTGTTAAAAGCCAAATAGCATTAAAATTGTTAAAAACAGTTATAGTGTTAAGAATAATAGCTACAGTAATCGGCTCTTTTATGCTGGGCAGTGTTATGTAAAAAAATCTTTGAATTTTGCCAGCGCCATCTATATTTGCGCTTTCGTATAAATCGTGTGATATCCCTTGCAATGCAGCAAGAATAAATATCATTAAAAACGGCGTGCTTTTCCAAACAGATGCTATAATTACAGCCGGCATAGCTGTGGCAGCGTTACCTAAGAACGACATAGGCTCACTTAAAATTCCAATTTCAATCAATATTGTGTTAAACGCGCCAATGCTCGGTTCGTATAGTGCGCTAAAAGTAAGTGCGCTTATTGCGGAAGGAATAGCCCACGGTAGCATTGTTATTACACGTGCCATGCCTCGCCCTTTAAATTTTTCATTTAAAGTAAGCGCCATTGTTAAGCCAAGCAATACTTCAAGTGATAAACAGGTTATTGTCCATACAATAGTATTTTGAATTATTTGCCCCATTGCCGGGTTTTGAAAAGCAGCGAAATAATTAGCTAACCCGGCAAAAGCGCCAAAATCATCACGCATAGCCTTAGACATATCATAGTTTGAAAAACTTATAGCAATTCCTCGAAACAACGGATATATGCTTAAGCATAAAATAGCAATTACTGCAGGAGCTATTAACAAATATCCGGGTAGGTTTTTTTTAAAGGTTCTTTGACGCATAGCTTTAGAATATTTCAATGTGAATCCTCCAAAAGATATTTATGCTGCCACCAATACCAAAGGTAGAACTTTTGGCATTGGTGGCTATGGTAGTAATAATTATTCTAAGTAATTTTCTTGTACAAACGCGTTTAACTCGGCTTCTAATTCGGTTAAAGCTTCTTCTGCTGTGTTTAAATCAAAAAGCACCTTTTTAAATGCATTAGCTAGCATTTCATCAACAGAAGCTGCGTTTACAACACGCGGCCTTGCTACAGTTATTGGTGCTTGGTCAATAAATGTACCATAAGAAGGGTTAATTTCTAAAATTGTGGAATAATCAACTTCTGTGCGTGCAGGCATTCTGGAATCACTAAACAATACGTCATCGAATTGTTCACCTGTGATATATTGAACAAATTCCCATGCTAATTCTTTTTGCTCTGAATTTACATTAATACCCATAGAGTAGCCGCCCATTGTTGAAGCTGCTATATCGCCCTCCGGTAAAGGTGCAATTCCGAAATTTAAGTCCGGAGCTAGCTCAACAACATGAGAATATGCAAAGTCGCCACTTATTAATAAAGCTGATTCACCCTGTACAAAAGGAACATAAGCTTTATCCCAACTTGTTGCTTCTTTCATGCTTTCCGGGAATGCATTGTATTTTGTGTGTAATCCGGTGTAAAAATCAAAAGCTTTTTGGCCGCTTTCGTCATTAACAGTTACAACAGGTACTTCGCCGGTTGTGTCTATAACAGGGTTTCCGGCTTGGAAGAAATAATGGAACATTGAATAGCCATTAAGCCTTGTAGTAATGCCGCTATATCCGGCTTCAGTTGCTTTTCTAACAACTTCTTCTAATTCTTCCCAGTTAGTGGGAATATCTTCTTCTATTTCATCTAAAATATCTTGGTTATAATACATTGCTAAATTATTAAAATACCAAGGTACTGTGTAATATTCGCCTTGGAACATGCCTGCATCAATTGCGCCTTCAAAATATGTCCCTTCAATTTCAGCAAGCTTATCAGTCAATGGCATTAAAAGGCCCATTGAAGAAATATCGGTAGCCTTGCCAACATCAAAAGTTACAACATCAGGGCCTGCGCCTGCAAGGGCTGTAGTTGTAAATTTACTGATTATAGCAGCTCCTTCAAGCGATTCGATTGAAACTGTAACGCCAGGGTACATTTCTTCAAAATTAGCTATAGCTTCTTCAAAACCTTCGAATCCGGAAACGCTTGAAACAGCCATAAATGTTAGTTCACCGCTATATTCGGGTGTAGTTTCCTCCTGCTCGCCTGTTGAAACAACTTGTGATTCTTCCTCGGTTACAGTAGGTTCTTGTGTAGTTGCGCATGCTGTTGTGAAAAGTAAAACCATAGATAAAAATATCGCCAATAACTTTTTCATATTTGTAAATCCCTTTCTATTTTAATTTTTTGGTGTTGGATTTAGTATACAGTTTAATGAAAATTTAAACAATCATTAAAACTAATGTATAAATAAAGCAAATATATTAAATATTTTTTTAATGGTAAAATTAACAATTAATGCACATTTTTAAGCAAATAAAACTGTTATTAAATTAAATTTGTCGCATTCAAAATTATTATATATACAATTTATACAATTTCACATTCAAAAAACAGTTATTTTGGCTAAGTTGTATAATTATCTATCGTAAAAAAGCTAAAATCACATTATTGCAATAATGATTTTATTGTTTTATAATAAAAATATTAATTTTATTATTAAAATATAATTTATATTATAGAGGTAAAATGCAAAAACAAAAAAACATTAAAAAGTCGTTAATAAATGATACAATTATAAGAGTTTTAATACCTGTTTATATTGTATTAATTTTACTGATAATAGTACTTTTTCAAACACTTGTTCGTGAAGTTAATGACTCGTACAGGCTTATGTTTCAACAAAAAGCCCAACATACAAATAATATTATGGAAATTGCCGGATACTCTATGACGTCTAGTGTAACGAGAGAAACACTTATGGATATGCTTGTTAATATGCAAAACCCAACACTCTCAACTTACGAACACCATTTGCAAAGAGTTGATATTATGCACTATTTACACGAGCTTCAACTTAGTACCCTTACAAGTTTTAACGGTGAAATTATATTACTTACCGAAAGCGGTGAAATATTTTCAGCAACCCAAATTGATAAAGTTAATATTGATTATTTAGACGAAAGCTGGTATTCACAGCTTAAGAACAGTCAGTTCATTTTTTGGGATTCGCAAATTAACAATATATTCCCTATGGAATCAAGTGATAACTGCATAGCTTTTGGCCATTATGTGCAACTACACAACAGTGATGTGAATTTTATGTTGCTTCTTCGCATTCCAATTAAATACATATGGGAAGCAACTCAAAGCGACATTTTAGAAAAAGGCAGTATCCACCTTTTTTCCAATGATTTAAGGCATCTTGCGTCTAGTAAAGAGCAATATGCGCATGAACAGCTTCAAAACATTATAGATATTACCAACATTATGGATGCTAAAGTTGATGATGTGAGATTTGGAATTTATGATAATATTTATTATTTTATAACAAAAATTGACAGTAGTAATAATATTTTAGTTTATACAGTTGATGTAGTTAATGCATTTGAGGAAAATATAAACATAATACTTATGATTTTTTTAGTTATGATTGTAATAACTGTTTTAGTGTTTATGTCTACTAACCAACTTGCCAATAAGCTTTCAAAGCCAATCACCCAGTTGGTTGATTATATGAAAATTATTGAAGATGACAATTTCAACATAAGTATAACCAACAAAACTTATGAAGAAATTGCAAAACTTGAAAAAAGTATAATTAGAGCAAATAACAGAATTAAAATACTTTTAAAACAAGTTTATGAAGAAACTTCCGAAAAAGAGAAAATGCACTTTGAAGCACTTCGAGCCCAAATAAACCCGCATTTTTTGTTTAATACTTTAAACGCAATTCGCTGGAAAGCTTCCTTAAACAATGATACAGAGATAAGTGAGATTATTCAAAATTTAAGTTTGCTACTTAACCAAACATATAATGGCCAAGAGAAAATCACCATAAAAGAAACGGTGCAAATTTTAACAGCGTACACTAAAATTATGCAAGTGAGGTATCAAAATAATTTTGAGTTCATATGTTTAATACCAAATGAACTGATGGAATATAAAATACCTGTGTTCTCATTACAACCCTTGATTGAAAATTCTATTATTCATGGCTTGTGCAATATGGATTCAGGCTTAATTTTGCTAAAGGCAAAATTTGTTGGTGATGATATAGAACTTTGCGTAACAGATAACGGGCAAGGGTTTAAGAAAAATGAAGCATCCTTACTGGATAATGATATTGAACAGCAAAAAAGCAGCAGCAAATTAACGGGAATTGGCATTGCAAATATACACAGAAGGGTTCAACTTATCTATGGGGAAAAATATGGACTACATATCGACAACACTGTAACTATGGGCTCACGCATTATACTGTTAATTCCAAAAGAAAAGGAGAGCGAAAACACTTGATTAAAGTAATTATTGTTGAAGATGAATTGTTGGTGCGGCAGGGCATGCGTTCTCTTATAAACTGGCAGGAAATGGGTTTTGAATTATTAGAGGATGCAACAAACGGAACTCAAGCGTTGCAGCGTATTCGCAGTGAAAAGCCTGAAATCGTTTTATTAGATATAAACATTCCTGAAATAAATGGAATTGAACTTTTACACATAATGAAAAATGAATATTTATATCCTAAAGTTGTTGTAATAAGCTGCTATGACGATTTTGACACCATGAAAAATATATTGCAATTTGGCATTACAGATTATATTAGAAAACATACATTGACAAAACAAGAATTAACTGAAACCTTGCTAAAAATAAAAGATAGCTTTTTCCATGCGAATACTACAACAGGCACAACACCATTTAATTCAAGCAAGTTAATAGTTAAAGATGAATTTTATAATGTTGATGAAAGCTATTTGTCCGGCATATGTATGTGTATGTATTTTGCAACCGGTGAAAAGCCTAATTTGGAGGTTGTTCAAGCAACATGCAATCAGGTTTTGTTAAAAAATAATGTAATGTATAAATTGTTTGATAAAGATAAAATGCTGATATTACATTTATCTAAACCGATTTCTAAAGATATAGTTGCGCAAATTGTATCGCAAATTTCGCATTTTTTGTCAACCGACATATACGCAATAATTAGCGATGTATTTGAAGAGAATGCAAAAATAAGAAAACAAATTGATGAAGCGCTTGTAATAGAACATATTGGTTTTTATTTAGACGCACAAAGAATTTATAAAATGAGTGATAACGTTAAAATATATACAGTTGTTCCTTTTGACATAAAAAATCACCTTTCAAAATTAGACGCTGCGCTTAATAATATTAATTTAAATGACTTACTAAAAGTAGTAAGCAACTTAATAGACGAATTAAAGAGCTGTAAATTCATTTCAACTGATATAATAAAGCGTTTAATAGTTGACATAATTAGTAGATTTTCTCAATATTCTTTAAATTTATCCGGGTCTATTGAAGAAGTAAAAGTTTTTGGAAACAGCAACCATTACAAAAGTATTTCAGATATAAGAAATTTCATTGAACTGCATGATTGGTGCAAAGAATTTGTAAAAAGTTATGTAAACTGTTTTACCATAAGACAAAAATGTGCCAATTCAACTTTGTTAAATTGCATACTTTTATATATACAGCAAAATTTATCTGCCCCAATTCAATTAAGTACAGTGGCAAAGCAAGTTGGAGTTACGGAACCTTATTTAAGTAGTTTTTTCAAAAAAGAAATGGGTGTAAATTTTATTCCGTATGTAAATGAACATAAAATGAAAATTGCTAAAGAATTATTACTAAGCGATACAAATATCAATGAAATATATGAACAATTAGGCTATGAAAATTATTCTTATTTTGTAAAAGTTTTCAAAAGCACTTTTGGGCTTTCACCAAAACGATATTATGATAAATGTAAAAATGAAAAAACAAGTGAGCAAGACGCAATATTGTAACAATAAAGCAAAGAGCGTTACTGAGATATATGTAAAAAATTATGTTTTAAGAAAAATAGAAGAGGTTGGAATGTGTGATAGCTTTCAAAATTTAAGTGAATATATCCCTGTTGAGAAAAAATTGAAGTAATCGAAAGTATCACTATATACAAATATGCAGCTGGAAAGTTCTTAATAGTTGAATATTTAACATGTTAGCATTGCTATATTAATTAATACTAAGGAGGACTAGAACGTGAAGTATAAAGTTGGAGTTTTAGGAAATGGTTGGAGAACCAAAGCTTTTTAAAAAATAATGGAGGAACTTTCTGATATTTTTGATTTCGGTGGTATGTATTTTAGAAATTCACAAAAAGCTGAAATTTTTAATAAAACTCATAAAGGCTTAGCGTTTACTGATAAAAAAGAGTTTTTTAACCAAGGGTTCGAATTTATTATTGTAGCCATTTCTAGATCTGCTGTTGTAACTGCATTCAATTTGCTAGACATACGGGATATCAACTATATGAAAACAAAATGTGCGCAGGTTTGTTGCATGAAAAAACATCCCCGATAACAGGATGCATACTCTTTGCAAAGCATTGAATGTTAATAGAGGAAGTTATGGCAATTATATTAAGGCGAAAAAACGATTCATATTATGCAAAACACAAAACCTCGATAACTAATCAAGTTATCGAGGTCAGAGTGTCAAAAAAGCAGTTTTAACCCCAAACGGGCTTAAAATTGCTCGGCATCTTTTTATACAGCATATTTACACAAAGGGCAAAAATGCCAAAATATAACGTAAAGACGAGATAAAATAGATGACATCTATTTTATCTCGTCTTCTTGGTGGGAGAGGACACATTCGCGAGCCGCGCACTAAAAAACAGCACACTGTGCTGTTTTTTGCCATTTGCGAATGGCACGTGCTGTTCTCATCTCGCCTCTCCATACACAAAAAACAAAACCCTCACCGGGATACGGTGAAGGTTTTGTTTTTGTGAAGGGGGACAAAATAGATACCCGAAATTTCTATCTTTAATAGCATTAAAATACACCTTGATATTTTATA
>CAYJGM010000076.1:0-11726 GCA_964369495.1 uncultured Bacteroides sp.
AAAAAAGCCCGTAAACACCGATGTCCTCGGCATTTTCAGCCGAGGACATCTTTTTGGCGGGTAATTATTGTGGATATGCTCGAAATTGAACCGACTACCTCTTGAATGCCATTAGGTATTGATATGCTCTGGGTTATTTAATAATGTATATATTTTTCCTATTATGATTAATTATTATTAGTATCAACTCACTCAACATCATCTTCATTAATAACCTCTGCACAGTCAACATCAATTATTTCCTTTGCTAATTCTTCCTCTTCGTTTGTACTGATATGCTCTGGGTTACTTAATAATGTATCTCGAAGTGATTCTTTCAATTTATCGCAACAAGGTTTGAATGTTGCATATGTTAATGCTCCTCCCACAACCCCGCCAACAATAGGTATTGCCTTGTTAAAAAAATTAACACACATTTTTTTAGTTAAATTAACACCAAACCATCTTGCAATAGCTTTAACTATTGGAAATAATATCCCTTTTGTTACAGCTGTTTTCATAAATTTATTGCTTACACCTTTTGCCAACGCTCTTGCCATTGCTTTTAACGCATTATTTGCACCTGCAACACCATACATAGCGCCTAAACATAAAATTAATGTGTTCATAGTGGCACTATCAAACGTTCCGTTTTCTTCATCTATATCTATTTGTTGAAACCCATATAAATATAATAATTTTTGTGTTGCTCTTAACATGTATCCATAATATTGAGTGATGTCAGCCGGTATCGTTGCAACCATTGCAACCCCACCGGGAGCACCCAATGCTGCTGATATTCCGGATACACAATTCCTCTCAAATTTTATTACATCGTCCGCTAATTGGTCAATTTTTTCTTTCGGAATATTAGCTTTTGCAGGTGTTGTCGCTATTGCTTTTTCAATTGTTTCTTTAGGAAAATGCTTCAGAAATTCTTTCCTTAAAAATTTATCTCTATTAATCTTAATTCCAGGTGTTCTCATACCTAATATTATAATATCTTCAATATCGATTTGCCCGTCGCCATTTACATCAAGAGCTTCTATAACTGCCTTCTGTGAACTATTTGCAACATCTATAGCTTTTGCAGCAACATTTGCTCCGCCTTTCTTTAAATTGTCAATTGCGTCATTAAACCCTATGAATGCTCTCTTAGCATTTTTTGTGTTTTCTGTTTCTGACATGAATTTTCCTCCTTTACAATGTGTTTTTTAAGTTATAATTTAATTTATACCAATGAAAAATTTAACAAAACTTTATTTGCTAAAATAAACTTCCGAACTCACAAAATCACCGTTTTTGCAAAAACGAACGGTTCCTCTACCCTCTTTTTTCACCTTATACATGGCTGTATCTGCCATGTGGAAAATATCTTTTGATGTTGTTGCATCGGTTGGGTAGTGTGCAACGCCTATGCTACAGCCACACCCTATTTTTTCGCCTTTATATTCATGTTTCTTTTTAAACAAAACAAACAATTTTTCGATTATTTCTTTTATGAAAACATCATTGCCGTTGTCTTTTACTAATACAACAAATTCATCGCCACCTTGCCTATATGTTTTGATGCTGTTTGTACTAATGTCTTTTAAATCATTTGCAATATTTATAAGAAGCACATCGCCCGCTTGGTGCCCTAATGTGTCGTTAATATTTTTAAAGCCGTCTAAATCACAAAAAAGCACATACCATTTCTCACCGAATTTTGAAATATCACTTATGAAAAGCTGAATATCGTCGTGAAGGCTTCTTCTATTCGCAAGGCCTGTTAGGTGGTCGTATTGTGCAAGTTTTTCTATTAAAATTTGGTTTCGTTTGTTTTCTGTAATGTCTACACTTGCAACAAGGTGCGCAATTCTACCATCTTTCCATGTAAAAGATGAACTTAAAACTCTAAACCATGATTTGTCAAAAGGGCGTTCATAATCCCAAGTATATGTTTTATTTGGCTCGCCATTTTCATCCAGCAATTTCGGCTGTGGGCAAAAAACGCACGGCCCGGTTTTATCGGTAAAAATTGAAGCCCAACATTTTTTACCTATCATATTATCAACGCCGCCATATGGGGCCGCCATTGATTTATTTACGTATAAAATATCGTGTGTGTAATAATCATTAACATAAACATCAATACCTATATGATCGAGCACATTGCTAAGTGCTGCCTCAGTATTCGCAATTCCGTTTTGGAACATTTCAAGTTTTACCTTGTTTGCAAGCAAAGATATTAAAGCACAAGATTTGCTTAATTCACCTTTTGCATGCCGTGCATGTTTGCGCTTGTCGCCTAATCCAACAAAGCCCGCAAGTTCATAATGTTGGTTTAGTATAGGTATAAAAACAATCGTGTTAAGTTTGAATATTTCCGATAGTTTTTTCTTTAACTCATCGCCTTGTGGCTCACCAAGGGATAAAATAACCTTAGATGAACAAAGTTGACTTAATAATTCAAGCCCTATTATATTTTTAATATTGATAGTTTGTGGCAGGGGCTTGTTTTTAATAAGTTCAAAGCAATCTGTTTTTGTAAAAACCCCAAAATGGTTTGCCTCGTAAATAAACGCATGTGAAATATCAAAAAAACGGCAAACATCTTCAAGAAAACTGTTTTTCGACAAGTTATCTTCATTTAATAAGCTTAGTTTTTCAATCATTTCTTGTAAAAACATTTCCGTGTTTTGATTCATTTTCTCCTCCGAAACTTAAATTATAATTTAGCTATACCCTTCAAATTAAATAAATAATTGTGTAGATTATTATTTTTTTGCTTTTGGAAGCTTTGAAATAGGTTGTGGTTTACTATACAAATACCCTTGCGAATAATTTACATTATACTGCTCTAAAACTTGTTGTGTTTCTTCGTTTTCTACAAATTCTGCTATTATTTGTGCATTTATTAAGTTTGCCATAAAACAAATAGAGCGTAAAATTATTACGTTTTTATCAGAGGTAGCAATATCTTTAATAATTGTGCCATCTATTTTTATATACTTTGGCGATAATGAAATAATTGTTGTATATGTTGCATAACCCGAGCCAAAATCATCTACAGAAATGCAGCACCCAAAGCTACGAACTTTTTCAATAAAATCAAAAAGCATTGTGTCTTGGTAGTTCTCTGTTTCTACAAATTCTATCACAAGGCGCTCTGGATTTGGATATTTTTCAAGCTGTTTATAAAACCACTCTCTGAAAGCTTCGCGCTCAATATCATATGCTGAAATATTAATTGATAGATATTCAGACCGATTTTTAAATTCTTTTAATACTGTTTTAATCATCAAACGGCTTAACCGGTTATAAATATTATATTTTTTCGCTATGTCTAAAAACTGTGCCGGCGAGTAAACTTTGCCATCAGCGTCGGATATACGCATAAGTGCTTCGTATTTATCTATTTCACAAGTTTCATTGTTGCGTATACCTTGATAATGTGGAATAATACGGCCTTTTTCCAAAGCAAAATTAATTAAGTCAAGCGTTTTAGCATCAATTTCAATGTTTTTTGCAACATCAAAAGCATCGGGTGTAAGTATAAAGTTTTCTTGTGTTTCTCTGGCATTAAGCAGTGCATGAAGTGCACGTTCTATTAATCTGTCTTCTTGTAAAACAACCGCAAATCGTGAAACAGCACTAATTTCTACATTAGTAGAAGCAGCAGATTCAAATTGATTGTAAAACTGCTTAATTATTGAAAGAAAATCTTCTTTTGATATATTATCGCCGGCGGCCAATACAAAATTGCTGTAATTATAACTGTAAACATGTATTACATTTTCAAGTTGGAAGCTTTTCAAAGCAAGTTTAACACTATTTAGAACATCTCTACACCCTGCGTAATAAATATCTTCACCATATGCAGCAATTGATAAATCCGCATTTACAACCGATGTCATGCATAGTTTATTTAACCGCAGTTCAGTTAAATCATTATGTAATTTTGCAGTATTTGCTACACCTAAATTTGTGTCTGTATAAGCGTCAATTATTTTCACTATATCTCCTTAAATATGCAAGCAATTATTAAATATTAAAATATATTTCTAAGCCTGCTAAATTATTATTTTGTTTTTAGTATATTATATAACAAAAAAAAACATAAGTAAAGCAACAAAGCGTGTAAACACAGCGAAAAACGCACATATTTTAAAACGATTTTTTTTTAAAAACAATAAAAATCAAAATTTTACACAAGGTAAATTTGTGTTTTTTAGCTCTTATTTTTAATTTTTTTTACTTTATATCGACAATATATTTACAATTAAAATTGAAAATAATTTTAAATATAGTTTGTTGTTTTTTTACATTTATTATGCCTTTTTTGTAAAAAAAAATTATTTAAATAATTTCATATTTTTTTATTTTTAACTCGTAAATTTATCAAAGCATTTAATTTTATGCTTTCAACTTACATTCTAAAAGCGAAATGTTAATATAACTATAAAAAACAGAGTATCACCATCTATTATCATGGTACTCTGTTTTAATTTTTGTTATATATGCTATTTAATATTTCAATTAAATAATAGTGTAATTTTTGTGCCTTTGCCCAAAGCGCTTTGCACATCTAGCTTAGCTTTATGTAAATTTGCGCCGTTTTTAACTATTGAAAGCCCAAGCCCTGTTCCGCCTGTTTCTTTAGAATGGCTTTTATCCACCCTGTAAAAGCGCTCAAAAATCCGCGAGAACTGTGATTTGTCTATTCCTACCCCTGTATCTTTTATAGCCCAACATATGTTTTCTTGGCTGTTTTTTATTTCAATTTCAACTTCGCCATCAATTTTATTATAAGCAATGGCATTATCGCATAAATTATAAAACATTTCATAAAGAACGGTTTGAACGCCAATAATATGCGTTTCTTTTGCCTTTAGTTTAAAAGTTATGTTTTTACTTTGCGCTTTTTCTTGTAAATGTGTTATTACTTCATTGGTTAAATCTGTAATATTTACACTTTCAAATTCAAAATTACTTTTTTCATCCAGCCTTGAAATTTTTATTATATCCTGCACTAATTTTAAAAGCCTTGTTGCCTCGTTATATATGTTTTTTGAAAATTTCGGGATATCATCGTTTTTAACAAGCCCATTTATTAATAATTCAGATGCGCCCATAATAGAAGTTAGCGGGGTTTTTAGCTCGTGCGATACATTCGCGGAAAATTGGCGGCGCAGTTCTTGCGCATTTTCTTCCTCTGTATTATTGTGTATAAACAAAAACACAGAAAAACCCTCGTTTACCGTTATAGGGCTTGCCGAAAACACAAAATGTTCGTTTTCAATTTGCAAATTAATTTTACCTGATATTCCCGATAGCGCACTTTCAATAAGTTTTTCATATTCTAAATTGCGAAAAAAACTTAAATAGTAACTGCCGGTTTCACACATAAGCAATGTTTTTGCAACTTTATTGCACGAAAGCACAATGCCTTTGTAATTTAACATAATAATGCCGTCTGCCACATTTTCGGTGATAAGTGCGGTTTCTTTTTGCTGTTCTGTAATTTCTTCAAGTTTAGCTTTTATCTCTTTGTTTTGGGTGTCTATTCTATGAAGAAGAGGGTTAATTTCCTCGTATACATCATTCGTTAATGGGTCATCAAGGTTAAGCGCGTTTATAGGCTCTACTGTTTTTTTTGCAATTCTTGATGCCAAAAGCATAGATATAACTACCGAAAACGCCCCAATAAACAAAAACATTGTAAGCGTTGATAAAAGCAATGAAAGCACCGTTCGCTGTGTTACGGAAGTTCGAATTACCGAGCCGTCATCTAACATTTTTGCAACATAAATGGTTTCTTGCGATAATGTGGCCGAAGTTCGTCTACCCTCGCCTATTTCACCCAAAAGCGCTTCTATAAACTCTTCCCTATCGGCATGGTTTTCCATTGTTTGGCTATTCGCTGCTGAATCAAAAAGAACTGTTCCGTCGCTGTCTATCCATGTTATGCGGTAATTAGTTGTTTTTAAGGCGTTTAAATAATCTATGCCGTTTTGCGAAACACCAGTTGCTACAATGTCTAGGTTATTGCGCTGGTTATCTGTTTGAATTTCATCAATATAGCTGTAAAGGCTGCTTACAATTAATAAAAGGGCACACAAAAGCGTAAGGCACGAAACTAAAATAATAGCCTTGCTTATTTTTTTAGTCATAATTTCCCCCTATTCTGTAACCAACGCCACGTATTGTTTCAATATAATCGCCATATTCCCCAAGCTTTGCCCTTATTGTGCGAATGTGTACATCCACAGTGCGTGTTTCGCCATCGAAATCGTAGCCCCAAACGTTGTTAAGCAGTTCATCTCTTGTTGCAACTTTTCCGTTTTTAAGTAGTAATAATTTCAAGGTATTATATTCCTTAAGTGTCATTTCCAAAGGCTTTGTGCCTAAAAAAACCCTATGTCCGTCATCGTCCATTTTAAGTTCTTTGTATTGTAAAACGGCATCATTTATTTGCAAGGTACTTCTGCGTAAAAGCGCTTTTACCCTTGATAATAGCTCCATCATTGAAAACGGCTTTGTAATATAATCATCGGCGCCACTATCAAGCCCGATAACTTTATCGTATTCGGTGTCTTTGGCTGTAAGCATTATAACCGGCAAATTTTTTGTGGCTTGTTTCATGCGAAGCTTTTTTAATATTTCTATTCCATCTTCTTTGGGAAGCATAATATCAAGCAACAATAATTGCGGTAAATCGTTTTGAATGCTGTTAAAAAAATCTTCAGCGCAAGAAAAACCAACCGCCTCAAAGCCGGAATTTTTTAATGCATAAAGCACTAATTCTCTTATGCTTTTATCATCTTCCAGTATCGCTATCATACAGTTCTCCTTTATGCCTTCCAACGATAGAAAATATCACCCATTCGCTAACATTTACGGCATGGTCGGCAATGCGCTCTAAGTATTTTGCAATCATTAGCATATCAAGCGCGTTTTCTGTGCCGTTTTTGTTAGTTTGCAATGTGTTAATTATATCACTTCGCACCTTTAAAAACAAACTATCCACAATGTCGTCTTGCTCGATAGTTCTTTGCGCAAGTTTTAAATCGGCATCAACAAAAGCATCTATGGAATAAGACAGCATTTCCACAACATTTTTTGCCATATCTTTAATATGTGCGTTCAATTCTTTCGTATATTGCGATAATTCGGCAATATCTACGGCTTGGTCGCCTATGCGCTCTAGGTCTGTTATCATTTTAAGCACGGCGGAAATACTGCGTAAATCTTTCGCCACAGGTTGTTGTTGCAAAAGAAGCTTTAAACACTGCCGCTCTATCTCTCTTTCATACTCATCAATTCTAACTTCCGCCTCTTTTACTTGCGCCACCGAAACATCGCCGGGCTTTTCAAAGCATTTCATAGCCAAAGAAATTGCATGTTCGCAAAGCGCACCCATTTTTATAAGGCTGTTATGTAAAGTTTCCAATTCGTTATCAAATTTTCCTCGCATAATGCTCTCCTATCCAAATCTACCTGTAATATAGTCTTCTGTTCTTTTGTCGCTTGGCATATCGAATAATTTTTCGGTTTTACCGTATTCAACAACTTCGCCAAGCAAGAAAAAGGCTGTATTATCTGAAATACGCACAGCTTGTTGCATATTGTGTGTAACAATAATTATACTATATTTCTTTTTAAGTTCCAATACAAGCTCTTCAATTTTAGAAGTTGATATAGGGTCTAGCGCGGAGGTGGGTTCGTCCATAAGCAATACTTTTGGTTGAACCGCAAGCGCCCTTGCAATGCAAAGCCGCTGTTGTTGGCCGCCGGATAAACCAAGCGCAGATTTTTTTAGCCTGTCTTTAACTTCATTCCAAAGTGCCGCGCCTTTTAGGCTTTCTTCAACAAGGTCATCAAGTTGCGCTTTAGTGTATTTTGTGTGCAATTTAGCACCGTATGCAACATTATCATAAATGCTTTTTGGAAATGGGTTTGGCTTTTGGAAAACCATTCCTATATTGCGGCGAAGTTCTGTAACATCTATGTTATTTCTATAAATATTCTCGCCATCAAATAAAATTTCTCCATCAATTTTAACAGATTGTATCAAATCGTTCATTCGGTTTATGCTTTTAATAAATGTAGATTTCCCACAACCCGAGGGGCCAATAAAGGCGGTTATCTCTTTTTCGGGGATATCCATATTTATATTATCCAGCGCATGAAATTCTCCGTAATGTAAATTGAAATTTTTTGCACTGATTATTGATTCATTCATATTTATGTCCTTCCGCTACTATGCATTTTTGCGTTTAAGTATGTTTTTTACGGCCTTTGTGCCAAGGTTAATTATAAAAACTATAATTAACAGTAATGCAGCTATTGCAAATGAAATATCAAACTCTGCCCTTTCCATTGCATACATATAAAGTGCCACAGAAAGCGAACCGCCGCCGCTTGACATTGCCGTAAAAATATTCGATGCAATTGCGGTGCCCATTCCGGCGGTGAAAAGCAATGCCGCGCTCTCGCCCACAATTCTGCCAATTGATAATATACACCCTGTTACAATGCCCTCTATTGAAGATGGTAGCACAACGGTTTTTATCATATGCCATTTTCCGCTTCCAAGCCCCAGTGCCCCCTCGCGGTAGCTTTGCGGAACACTTTTTAGGCTTTCTTGCGTTGTTCTTATAATAGTTGGCAAAACCACAACTGTCATTGTTAATGCGCCCGATAAAAGGCTAACTTTAAAGCCGCACATGCGCACAAAAAACAACATGCCAACAAGCCCATAAATAATGCTTGGAATACCCGCAAGAATTTCTGTTGCAAATTCAACTGTGCGAATGAATTTATAGTTTTTGGCATATTCTGTTAAATAAATTGCCGCGCCAACGCCAAGCGGCAAAGAAATTAACAAAGTAAGGCCAACAATATATAATGTGTTGATTATATTAGGCAAAATTCCTATTGTTCCCGTGCTGTGGCGGGGCGAGGTTGAAAGCAATTCCCACGTAAGAAACGGTAAACCTCTAATAAAAATATACCCTATAACAGATACAAGCAGTGCCACCACTAAAGCAACACAAATATAAATTAATGCTTTAAGAAAAACCTCAAGTATTTTTCTGCGATTTTTTACATTCATTTTGCGCTATCCTTTTTTAAAAATTTATTTAACACCCAATTTATAAGCATAATAAATATGTAAAGCACAAGTGCTATGCTAAAAAGCGCTTGTTCTTGCAAGCCCGATGCATAGCTCATTTCGCTTGCAACTGCGGTTGTTAAAAACCTTACGCTTCCGAATAATTCCGGCATATTGGCAACATTGCCCGCAACCATCATTACTGCCATAGCCTCACCTATTGCACGCCCAACGCCCAAAACAACGCCTGCAACAATTCCGCTTTTAGCAGCCGGTATGCTAACTTTGAATATGGTTTCAATTTTGTTTGCACCCAGTGCAAGGCTTGCCTCTTCATATTCACTAGGCACAGCGCTAAGCGCCGTTTCGCTAATAGATACAATACTTGGCAGTATCATAATCGCAAGCACTATTATTGCCGCAAAAAGCGTTGCACCGCTTGGCAAATTAAAAGTGTTCATAACCCAAGGCACAAGAACCATCATGCCAACAAGCCCATAAACAACGCTTGGAATTCCTGCAAGCAATTCTATGCCACTGCGAAGAAATACTGAAACTTTGCCTTTGCTTATTTTGCTTAGATACACCGCCGTAAAAAGGCCTATTGGCACACCTATTACAATGGCACCCAAGGTTCCCCAAACGCTTGTGAGAATAAAGGGTAGTATGCCAAACAGCGGTTCACTTGAGGTTGATTTCCACTCTGCGCCAAGCAAAAATTCGCCAAGGCCTATTTGCGAAATTGCGGGCAAACCGGAAATAAACATATATATTGTAATAAAGAACACACAAGCAACACACAACATTCCGCACACAAAAAAAATGCCGTTCATTATATTTTCAAGTGCATTTTTAGCTTTCATTATCTTATCCTCACTTTTAGGCAGTGCCATTTTTATTGGCACTGCCTTGTTTAAAACTTTATTATGCGGTTGGAACAGCGCCTGCGTTTGTTATAATTTCATTTGCGCTTTCGCTTAAAACAAAATCGTAAAACGCTTTAGCCGCTTCGCTTAACTCGCCGCCTTCGATTGTTACAAAGTTGAAATTACGTTGTACTTTATATGTACCGTCTTTAATAGTTTCCTCTGTTGCTGCAACGCCCTCAACCGTAATTGCCTTTACTTTTTCATCAACAGATGATAATGATGCGTAGCCAATTGCATTTGGGTTTTGTGATACTGCGCCGATTACACCGCCTGTGCTGGTAATTTCTTGCTCGTATACACATTCCTCAACGCCAACTATGCTTTCAAAGCCATCGCGTGTGCCGCTGCCTGCCTCACGGCCGATAAGCACAATCGGTGCGTCTGCGCCGCCAACTTCGCTCCAGTTTGCAATAGTACCATCGGCAATTTTTGTAATTTGCTCTAAGCTTAAATCTGTAACGGTGTTTTCGTTATTGATTACAATTGCAATGCCATCTATTGCAAAAACTGTTCCAATTGCGCCGAATTCCTCGGTTTCACTATCTTTAACATCTCTACTTGCAAGCCCGATGTCGTAATCTCCGCTTGCAGCACTTTTAACACCTGTGCTTGAACCTGTTGGATCGTATGTAATTGTAACATTTGGGTTATCTTGTGTGAATATTTCAATTGCCCCTAATATTACGCCCTCTACCGATGTAGAACCGCCTACTGTTACTGTGCCCGAAAGCCCTGTTGTGCCCGCACTATTTTCCGAGCAACCTGCCATTAGCCCAATTGCCAATACAGCGCATAATAAAACACTAATTAATTTTTTCATTTTTCTTCTCCATTTCATTTGTTTGTCGTAATTTAAGTTTATCAAAGAAATGTTAAATGTAAAATCGAGTTAATGTTAAATGTATGTAAAGTTCGAATTTATGTTTTGTAAGCTATACTTATAATATAGCCAAACCGATGTAATACAAACCCGCTTTTTATATCGGCTTGGCTAAACAAGTTTGCTATCCCATGCATATAAGAGAATTTGCTGTTTAGGCGTATTTTAACTTTAAAGTTTTGTTCATTTATAATTTTACAAATTAAGTTATTATTAACACAAAAAAACTGCGTGAAAAAAATTTCACACAGTTTTTTATAGCATAATTATTAAAAGTAAAATTATTTAAGCTCGATTTTTGCGCCTGCTTCTTCAATTTTCTTTTTAATTTCTTCAGCGTCTGCTTTAGCAGCTTGCTCTTTAAGAGTTTTAGGTGCGTTGTCAACAAGCTCTTTTGCCTCTTTAAGGCCAAGGCCTGTTGCTTCTTTAACAGCTTTAATAACTGCCATTTTGTTTGCGCCAACTTCAGCAAGAACAACGTCAAATTCAGTTTTCTCTTCTGCTGCGGGTGCGCCTGCTGCTGCGCCTGCCATCATTACAGGTGCTGCTGCGCTAACGCCAAATTCTTCTTCAACTGCTTTTACAAGTTCATTTATTTCAAGCAGTGTCATGCCTTTAATTTCTTCTATCATAGCTTTAATATCAGCCATAGTAGTAATCCTCCAATAATTTAAATTATAATTTTTTATTAATTTGCAATATTAAGCTGCATCTTCAGCTTCTTTTTTATCTGCAACGGCTTTAAGGCCAACTGCAAGATTACGCACATTTCCTGTAAGTGCAGAAAGTAGCATAGAAAGCAAACCTTCGCGGCTTGGCAAATTTGCAATTGATGCAA
>CAYJGM010000077.1:0-3909 GCA_964369495.1 uncultured Bacteroides sp.
AAATTGGCATGTGCATGGCACGCCGATTAAATAAAAAAATATAAATAACCGAAACAAAGTTTCGGTTATTTATATTAAAAAGGAGCGCATATTGCAATTAACCGATATTAACACAATTAAAAAACTGTGCACTGAAAACGGCTTCGAGCTGACAAAGGGCTTTGGCCAAAATTTTATTATTAATCCCGCAATATGCCCTAAAATGGCTTATTGTGCGCAAATAGACGAAACATATGGCGTTTTGGAAATAGGCCCCGGCATCGGTGTTCTTACAAAAGAGCTAGCGCAAAACGCAAGAAAAGTGGTTTCGCTTGAAATTGATAAGCGCTTGCCGGACATATTAAACCAAACGCTTAGCGAGTTTACCAATGTTAAAATAATTAGAACAGATGCGCTTAAAGCCGACATAAAGCAGATTTTTAATGAAGAGTTTGCCGGCATGAAAGTAGCCGTTTGCGCAAATTTGCCTTATAACATAACAAGCCCTATTTTAATGAAATTGCTTTTTGATAAACTGCCAATAGAACACATGACGGTTATGGTGCAAAAAGAAGCGGCAGAGCGCCTTTGTGCAAGCGATGGCACAAGGCAGGCAGGCGCAATAACATACGCTGTTAGATATTTTGCAGATGCGCAAATTTTATTCGATGTTTCACCCGGCAGCTTTTACCCGCCGCCCAAAGTTACAAGCTGTGTTATGCAATTACAGTTGCACAAAAAGCCGCCTGTAACACCAAAAAACGAGGCGCATATGTTTAAAATTATAAAGGCTGCGTTTTCGCAAAGGCGCAAAACGGCGGCAAATGCAATTTGTGCGGGAACAGGCATTGAAAAGGCAAAAATTATAAGCGCCATTGAAAGCATGGGTTTAAACGCTGCCATAAGGCCCGAAAAAATTAAGCTTATTGAATATGCACAGCTTAGCGATTTACTGTTAGCTTTGCAATAAAAATTATACTTTTTTACATTGCAAGATATATTATCACTTATTACCTTTTGTTATAGTTATCACATACTAATTGCCTCTAATAAAAATTTGTTTTTTTATATTGACAAAAGGCTAATGTTTTTGTATCATATAATTAATTATTCATTTTAATTAATTAATTATCGTTTGGAAATTTTTGTTTGCTAAATTGTATAACTCTTTACAATATATTGCAATAATTAAGCTGAAATTGGAGTTCTGTTATGGCTAAATATGGAAATAATATTGAAAAAGTAAAAGTGCAAAACTCTGAAATGATAAGAGAAATTATTTTTAGGCATGCACCTATAAGCCGCCATGAAATAGCTGAAATGCTTCAACTTACGCCGCCAACAATTACAACTAATGTTTCAGAATTAATTAAGCGTGGGTTAGTTGAAGAATGTGTGCCACAAAAAAAAACAGAAAATGTCAACACAAAAAAAGCTGTAGGCAGAAAACGTGTTCTTATTGACTATGTGCCAAATGCCGCGTATCTTATAGGTGTAGACACCGGCTATTACGGAACTATTGCTTGCCTAACAGATATTAGAGGAAATGTTATTGAACAAGTTGTTTATGATAAAGAAGAACACAATTACAATAATACCATAAATTTAATAGTAGCCTCAATTGAAGAACTTATAAGTAAATCGAATGTTAAACGTGAGAAAATAGCAGGAATAGGCCTTGGAATGGCAGGTTTTGTCGATAGAAAAAGCGGAATTTTAGGATATGATGCATATCATAAATGGGAAAACAAAGAGGTTGCGCAAGATATCTATAAATTGACCGGAATTAGGTGTAGCATTGAAAATAACGCACGTTGCCGGGCATTAGGCGAAGACCTTTTTGATAAAAATACTTTACCCGAAAGCTTTGCATACTTATTAGTTGCAAGGGGAATTGCTTGCCCCTTGGTTATAAGAAACCACTTGCATGTGGGAGATATGGCAAGTGCCGGTGAAATTGGGCACATGGTTGTTGAAAAAAACGGCAAAGTGTGCCCTTCATGCAAAAATAAAGGTTGCTTAGATGCAGTGTCGAGCGAATTGGCGATAAAAAACAAATGCATAGAAATATTAAACAGCAATGCAAAAACTGTTCTAAGAGATATATGCGATAATATTAAAGAGCCTCAGATAAGCGAAATTTTACAAGCACAAAAATCCGCAGATAAAGCTGTTTGCGAAATAATGGATGATGCTATCATTTATTTGGGGATTACAATTGCCAATATCATAAATTTTATTAATCCTTCTATGGTATTGGTAGATGGTTATATTATGACCAATGAACAAAATAAAAACTTGCTTATTAAAGTTGCAAGGGATAATATTTTTTATTCCAGGGCAAATGACGTTGAAATACGATTTGTTGCATTTGATAAAAGCAAGGCAGCTAAAGGCGCAGCGGCCCTTGCTATAAACGAATATATAATAAAAGAACAATTCGAAAAAAGCACTTAAACATTTATTTATAAAAATAAAAGAGGTATAAATATGGATTTTTCTTGTAAGCACACAGAAAAGTATGTGACAAAAGCAGAAATAGAAGAATACACCAAAAGTAATGCGAATAAAATACAAATTGTTGATACTAATAAATTCGAAAGCGAGATGCTAGGCTGGACAAACACAGCAAAAGTTTGCAGTAAAGAAACAATAGAAAATATTAAAATATTGGCAAAAGAAATTAGAGAAAAAGCCGAAGTTTTTATTGTTGTTGGAGTTGGCGGTTCAAACCAAGGCGCAAAAGCAATTGAAAACATGCTAACAGGGCACGAAACAAAAGGTGAATCGCCTGAAATTATGTATTTAGCTACAAATATATCAGCGGCTTACTATAATAAAATTATTAGCCAAATCGGCGAGCGTTCGGTGTATATTCAAGTAATTGCAAAAAACTATAAAACACTTGAGCCGGGCTTAACTTTTAGGCTGTTGAGAAAACATCTTGAAAACAAGTATGGCAAGAATGAGGCAGCACAACGCATTATTACAACACCCACTATTAATGACGGTTTGCATTTAATTAGCTTGCAACAAAATTATAGGTTTTTACCGCTTGCGGAAAGTTTAGGCGGTAGGTTTTCGGTTTTTTCCTCTGTTGGGCTGTTGGCTTGTGCTGTTGCCGGAATTGATATTGATGAGCTTATGGCAGGTGTGCTTGCTGCAGAAGAGTCGTATTTAAAAGGCGGTAAAATTCGCCAAGATGCAAAACAATATGCAATAATTAGAAATATACTTTTAAAAAAGAATTATCACATAGAAGTGCTTGCTGTTTTTGAACCGCAGTTTGAGGCTTTTGGAAGATGGTGGCGCCAATTGTTTGGCGAGAGCGAAGGCAAAAATTTTACAGGCATTTTTCCCAGCGTTTGCTCTTACACAGAAGATTTGCATTCTGTTGGGCAGTATTTGCAACAAGGAAAACGCAATATAATGGAAACTTTTGTCCGCATAAAAAATATGCCAATTGATATAAGCGTTCCAATAGAAGATAATTTCGACGATGGATTTAATTACCTGAATTCTAAAACCCTCAACCGGATAAACGAGGCGGCATATGAAGCTACATTGTGCGCTCACAGCGAGGGTGGCGTGCCTTGTATTGTAATAGAATACGATGAGTTAAACGCTTACAATGTTGGGGAATTAATGTATTTTTATTTTGTTGTATGTTATTATTCAGCTGTGCTTTTAGAAGTAGACCCCTTTAACCAACCCGGAGTTGAAAATTACAAACAAGAAATGTTTAAAATATTAAGACAAGAGTAATTAATTAAATTATCAAAACACAAAAGGAGTAGAATATGCCATTAGTACCGCTGCGCCCCCTTATGGATAGTGCCGAAAAAAATGGTTACGCACAAGGTGGCTTTAATGTAAATGCAGTTGCTCAAGCAAAGGCTGTTATCGAAGTGCACGAGATGTTTCGTTCAC
>CAYJGM010000077.1:3919-9275 GCA_964369495.1 uncultured Bacteroides sp.
CACCTGCAATATTGCAAGGGGCCGATCTTGCAAATGGATTTATGGGTGGATGCAAAGATTTTATGAATGCCACATTGCAAGATAAAATACAAGGCGCAAAAAACATTGGAGCAGCTGTTGAAAAATTCGCAAAAAACAGTGAAATACCAATTGTTTTGCACCTTGACCACGGTAAAGATTTCGATTCGGTGAAGGCCGCCATACAGGGAGGATATACCTCTGTTATGATAGATGGCTCCTCTTTACCGTTCGAGCAGAATGTTGAGCTGACACGAGAAGTAGTAAAATATGCGCATGAAAGAGGTGTAAGCGTAGAGGGAGAATTGGGGGTATTAGCAGGCGTTGAAGACCATGTTAACCACGAAAAATCTACATATACAAACCCACTGAGTGCAGTTGAATTTTTTAACAAAACAAAATGCGACAGCCTTGCTATAAGCTATGGCACAATGCATGGCGCAAACAAAGGCAATAATGTAAAATTAAGGAAAGAAATAGCCATCGCAATAAAAGAATGCATGTTGCATGAGGGCTTACAAGGCACGCTTGTAAGCCATGGTTCATCTACTGTGCCACAATATATTGTAAACGAAATAAATGCATTAGGCGGCAACCTAAAAGGTGCATTTGGAATTTCTACGCAAGAGTTAAAAGCCGCGATACTTTGCGGAATACGTAAAATAAATGTAGATACAGACATACGCCTCGCCGTTACGCGCAATTTAAAAGAACTGTTTTCCAAAATGCCCGATTTGCAAAATAGTGAGCATATAGGCGAAATTTACAAATTACTTGAAAGCAAAAAAGAACAATGCGACCCAAGAGTTTTTTTAACGCCTATAATGTCAACATTAATGTATGGAGAAATACCGCATAATGATATTAATTTTGTAACAGCTTGTATTGAAAAAGGCGTAAAAGAGGTTGTAGGTGCGCTTATTGTTGAGTTTGGTAGTGTGGGTAAAGCGCCACTTGTAAAACATAAAACACTTGAAGATATGGCGGAATTTTACAAAAAAATAGGAATTTAAACCTGTAAATGTAAATACCGAAGCACATTGAATTATCGATTATATCAAAAACAAACCAACCACGAACTATTATGTTTGTGGTTGGTTTGTTTAATAAATTACTTATTATTTTACTTAATTGCAACCATAAACAAATACATTTATGCATTATTGTGCAGTACAGCGTGTGAATTTTACAATAAACAATGGAATATGTTGTTGTTACAATAAAATAAATGATAAAATGAAAAATGCCACTAATTTAACACCGGATGGTTTTTATTAATGTTTTGTGAAATAGTGATATAATAAAAAACAAAGGTTAAGTAAAAGAGGTAATACGATGGAATTTAAAGATAATGGGCTAAGCGCATGGGAAGAAAATGCAATTTTTTGGGATGAGCAAATGGGCAATGAATCTAACTATTTTCATTGCGATATAGTAAGACCTAATGTTGAAAAGTTGCTTGATATAAAATAAAAGCCGCACAGGCCATTAATTTTAGGGCTTAATGCGGCAATGTACTATACTGATGCGAAATAAAATATTTCCCATCGCTTAAGTTTTTATTAATACTTTCAAGGGCGGCTAAATCGTTAAAATGCCACCACTCAGAGGCAATTGGCGTTAGGCCGGCTTTTGTGCAATAATTTTGTAACAATATCGCATATTCGTTCATGGTGCTTGCAAGCTCAACGCTTTTCCACAATTCGCTATCTAAACTTCTAACAGGCGCTACAAGAACAGTGGCAGCTACGCTCAACTCATGCATTTCAGTAGGCATAGGGTATTCGGTGTAGCTTATAACATCAACATAACCATATTCACCGCAAACGCCCGTTTGCCATGTTTCTATATCCGCTAAAGTTACATCTATACTATAGCCTATTTGATGGTTAGATACACCTTCGTAAATATACCATTCAATAGACCATGGCGCTGTTGTAATACCCTGCAATACAGTTGCATTTGTTTGCGATAATATTGTTAGTTCACTAACTATTTTGTTTTGCGTTTCATATGGCCTAAATGCTTCGTAAATTACAAGTGTATTTCCGTCTTGCAATGCATTATGCTGTGCGGCACATATTTTTTTTGCCATAGAGTATAAAACGGGCACAATATATTCCTCTTTGCCAAACCTGTTGTTATAATTATAACAACTGTATAATTTTTGCCCTGTTATATTTGGAATATCTATATACGAAGATTTCATAACGCTTGAATATGCATTTGATATGTCGTAAACAATCGACGGAATAATATCGGGTAAATTAATAAAGCAATATGTATGATTAATAAAGCCGATTGTTCCGTTTGAATTAACTTGCCAAAAATTTTCTTGCTCGCTTAAAATTGTAAAACCTGCTCCGGGGCTTATTGTTATAACAATTTCACTTGCTTCGTCGGGTTGAGAGTATAAGTTTAATGAAACGCTTGCATAACCGGTGGCGCCCTCAATTGGCAACTCATAGCTATTTGCGTTTTTTAAGTTGTTAATATAACTATCATCGGGTTCAAATACAACAGTGTTTTGTGCAAGATTAATGCTGCTTTCAGGCTTAGATTGGCTTTCTACTAAACTTTGCGAACTTGAATTTTGTGCAAAACTTACACTTTGGCTTTCTTGTGGAGGTAGTAAGTGATTATTAAAAGTATAAACTACCACAATTGCTAATATTATAGATAGTATAATAACTAAAAAGCATAATAAAATAAAAATTCTTTTCATAAAACCTCTAAATAGATTATCCTAAGCAAATATAGTAAAATTAGATGCAGCGGATATAATATATAAAAAAAACTAGATAAAAAAGAAGATTTACGTCCTAATTCACCATTATACATCATAATAAGCGGAATTGCCAGAAAAATACCAAGTTGATATAAATATAGTGTGACAGGGCTTGAAAAACCATAATTTAAAAAAGTGGGAACAATATGAAAAATTAAGCCCGAAAGCGCAAAAAACAAAACTTGTTTTTTTATGTTGTTAAAAAGTAAACCGAAGCCTACAATCCAAACAATGCCCACATAATTCCAATCTGCTAAAACAGATAGTAAAATAGCGCATATAAAAAACACAAATTTTAAAAACCAATTTAATTTGTTATGTTTAATAACAATTAAAGCGCTTAGGCCTAAAAATAAACCCCACATTACGCTTGTTGCCTCAAATAATGTATACTTGAAATATATATTATAAGGTAAATGAGAAATAATTGCAAATATTAAAAGCCGTAGAGCATAGTTATATTTGCTTTTTGTGTAATGGTAGCCTTGGGCAATTAAAAAACAAATTATGGGTGCAACAATGCGGCCCGGAACCCGCAAAAACATAGTATAAATGCTGTCGCTAATAAAAAAGCCTGCAATAAAGTGGTCGAAAATCATAAAGGAAATTGCAATTGTTTTTAACGTGTTTGAATTTAAAATTTTATATGTTTTATTCATTGCCGCCCCCTTACAAATTATATTTGTAAAAGTATAGCACATATATGTTTTGCAAAAGTAGTGAATATAATATTTTGCCACAAATTTGCCGCAAATTTGCCACAAATTTGCCGTTTGTTAGTTATTGCGTTATAACTGTTAAATAATCTACAATATGAAATATAACAACAATAAAAAATAAAAGTAATGTGGAATGCCTCGCTTTAAATACTAAAGGAGCTATTTTAAAATGAAAAAATGGAATAATGTAAAAATAACAATAATAATAGTTTTTATATCTATTGTGTGCGTGTTTTTGCAGAATTATAACCAAAATTATATATATCTAGATGCAGTATACGAATATGAAAGCGGAAACTATGCTAATGCTGTAAGTTTATTTAACATGGTGAAAGATTACGAGCAAAGCGAAACTTACATAGATGAATGCAACATGCAAATTGCCATTAATAGCGCACAAATAGGGGATATAGGTAATGCACAAACATATTATCTGCTTTTGCCGCAAGAAAAAGCAATAAAAACACAGCAAGCGTTTTTTGATATTGGCAAGCAGCTGTTTTCTGAGGGTGAAACCGGTTTAGCGCATGAATATTTTATGTTGATTAACGATGAAAGCATTATGACTTTAATAGCAGATGATTATTTGCAAGAGACGATTAAGCTAATTAACACGGGAGATTTAAACCAATTAAAGTTAGTGTTGAATAACATAGAGGAATATGATTTTACAAAACAAGAACACTACAATATAAAACTAAAAACGAGCGAGCAACTTTTTAAAAGCGGCTATTACGAGAGCGCAATGGAATTTAATTTTTACGATTTAACAATGGAAGATAAGTTAAGTTTGGTGAAAATCATGTTTGAACATGATGCATATTGGAACACAATAGGTGCTCCAAGTGAATTAGAAGGCATTGCGCTTCATACTTATATTAGCCAAACACCGTGCAATCACTATTACAATTATTACACATATTGCCAAGTATACAATGGTGAAACAGAAAATTTCATACCTCATATAGCTAATATGCAGTGTTTAGGATTTGCAAGCTTTGTAAGCGATATTTTGTATGGCACCCAAGCCGAAATGACAATGCTATACGATATTGAACAAGTTAGCATTGGTGATCATGTGCGATTAGTTTGGTCTTCACATTCGTTTATAGTAATAGATATTAGCGAGCATACATTGACTGTTTTAGAAGTAAACAGTGACTATGAAAATTGTCAAATAAACTGGGGGAGAACAATAGAAAAAACACAAATAATACAAGAGGAGTTCTTTATTTTAACAAGAGAAACCTAAACGGTGGGGTAATTGTAAACTTAAATATTAAATTAACAAGTTAATAACCGGGCACAATTTTGCCGAAAGTAAGGCGCAAAAAAATATATAGTAAATAATTACTATATATTTAAAACTTTAACTGCATCCATTAAAGTTTTCTCAAAGGCTAATTTACCATATTTATCAACCTCGTTTTTGTTTTTAGGGCCATGCGTTAAACAGCCCGCGCCACCTATACAGCCACCAACACATGCCATGCCCTCAATGAAATTAGCATCGCATAATTTTCTTGCGGATTTCAATAAGGCAATTTTGCAAGCATCTATTCCATCGCATTTTTCAGCCTTTAGGTCAAAATTAATGTTTTGCTCTTTTAATGCTTGTGCAACAGCATCGGATAACCCACCGCTTCTTGCAAAAATACGCCCAAAATATGAGGCATTATCAAGAACATCAATTGGCAATTCTTCTAAGTTTAAATCACGGCTATCAAAAAGCGCTTGTAATTCTTCAAAAGTTAAAACACTGTCTATGTAAGGTTTAACACTGTCTAGTTTAAACTCCATTTTTTTTGCGGTACATGGGCCAATAAATATA
>CAYJGM010000077.1:9285-10537 GCA_964369495.1 uncultured Bacteroides sp.
CTTTAATATATTTTGCTATTCTTGCCATAGGTGATAAATTATGAGATATATGCTTTACAAAATCAGGGTGGTTTTGTTTAATATACATTACAAAAGCCGGGCAACATGAGCTTGTTAAAAACCCTTTCTCTGCAAGTTCGTGCGATTCTTCAAGCGCAACGGCATCCGCACCCAAAGCAGCTTCAACTATTGTATGAAAGCCAAGCGCTTTAATACCACTTACCACTTGCCCTAAATTAGCGTATTGAAACTGGCTTGAAATTGAAGGTGCAATAACCGCATATACTTTATAATTTTTATTGGCGTTGCTTTTTTTTATAATATCAATCGTATCTAAAATAAAAGATTTATCTGCAATTGAGCCAAATGGGCACTGGTAAACACAAGCGCCGCAAGCAATACATTTATCGTTATTAATCTCAGCGCTGTTGTCGGCAGCTTTATGTATTGCGCTTACTTTGCAAGCACTTTCACATGGCCTTTTTCTGCTAATTATTGCATAATAAGGGCATAGTTTTGCGCAAGCTCCACAATCTACACATTTATCCTCATCAATATGCGCCACATGATTTTCATCAAATGATATAGCACCAAATCTGCAAGCGTCATAACAGCGATGAGATAAACACCCCCTGCATGAAGATGTTACTGTATAACCGGAAACAGGGCATTCATCACAGGCTATATCAATAACCTCTATAACATTTGGGTTTGTTTTATCGCCGCCCATTGCTACTTTTACTCGTTCTGCTAAAATTGCTCTTTCTTTATATACACAGCATCGCATTGTGGATTCTTTGCCTGTAATTATTTGTTTGGGTATGTCTGTTATATTTTCAAGCAAAGTTTCATTCCAAGCGTTTCTTGCTACTTCTCTTAGTACTTTATATTTTATATATTGCACTTTTGTATCAAATTTTTTCATAGAAAATGTAAATCCCTTTCTAAAAATAACTAACCTTTATCTTTTTGCCTATTTTTTTTAAATAATCTGCCAATTCTTCTATAAGCTGCATTTTAATATTAAAATTAATAGGCAAATCCGGGTTTTGGTGTGCCGGGTTAATAGCTTTACCAACATAAAAATTTATATCGGTTGCATCTTCAAACAAAAGCCTTGCAATTGATGATGCGCCATCTTTTTTATTGCTCCACTCTGAGTAAAGTTTGTTTTCTTCTAAATAATCTTTTGCGTAATTTAGCACCTTGTTTATAGTTATAATGCCCTCTGTAACAAGCTCTACACCGTCAA
>CAYJGM010000077.1:10547-11196 GCA_964369495.1 uncultured Bacteroides sp.
GCCACCGCAAACAATATGCTTGCCTTCTTTTGAGAAAAACAGCGACATCATTTTGTCGGCATCGTTTTTATTGGACGGAGGGCCTATAATTAAATTCATAGGTTCTCTTTTACGCATTTTTATCGTGCATACAGTGGTATCGTCGCCCGGTTTACTTGCGTAAAGTGAATTGCATTCATTTAAAAGTATAGTGCTAAGTGTTTTTGCTGCAAATCCTACATGGCAAAGCGGCTGCATATATTTTATTATGTCTTTTCTGTCCCATCCAAAGTTTAGCGTGCTTCCTACACCGGCGTGAATACATCCGTCGCTAATTAAATAAAAAGTGTCATTTTCAAAAAGGCTTATTTTAGACATTAATATTTTTTTGCCGCTAATAATTATTTCATTAAACGGAAATTCACAGTGCTTATTATCTCGAAATAAAATAACTTTTGGATTGTCGTATTGAATAATCTCGGCTTCTTTATTTGTGTTTAATATACGTAAAATTGTAAATGTAGAATATGCAACGCCCCTTACTGAGCATACAGGCAAGGTTTCTGCAATTGTTTCTACACAATCTGTTATGCTTAAGCCTTCGGATATCATAGTTGATATAATTTTTGATGTTAAAGTTGCAAGTATATTAGCTTTTACACCACTTCCC
>CAYJGM010000078.1:0-11044 GCA_964369495.1 uncultured Bacteroides sp.
TGATGCAAAATACGCTTTTTCGGTGTAATCGTCCATGCTTTGAAAATTTTCAGAAAAAAAATAAGGAATAATAAGCGCAAATGGGCTTCCGTTTGCCATTATAACAATTTTACCCTCGCAAATTTTTGCTGCAACATTATCGGGCCTTTCCGTATATCCAACAGATTGAAAAAGCGAAAATGCGCCTTTGCGCATAAACGCCGCTATATATCCCGTATCGAACACAAAGGGCAAATTAGTGTTGTTAAGTTTTTCTTTAAGCGCGCTTAATACCTCTTTTGGCACTAAACTATTGCTGTACATTATTGCTATTTCTGTTTTTGTTTTTTCGCCCATAACGCTTGTTTCAATGCGTAAATCACCTGTTCTTATCATTCTTCTAACAAGGCTTATGTTTATTCTTAGCGGCTCTGTAAACGCTTCACGGCTTCCGTGCAAATTGCCCTCTGTTGCCGGCTCTTGCACAGAGCGAAACTGCCAGTTTTGCGTTGCAACGGCAACAGAGTTTTCGCTGTTATCAATTAATATTATGCTAGAGCCGCTTGTAAGGCGCAACGCCGCACTTTCAAGGCTGTCTACAGGCGCCATTTCAAGCGGTATTTCGGTTTTTTTCATTAAATATTGATACAAATTTTTATTCTCACTTGGGTATGAATTCATTTTGCTTAAAGTATCAAGCGTCATAATCCACAAACGTTCAAGGCTTGAAAGCCCCTCGAAAATACAAATACAGCAATCTACACCGCAAAGTTTTATGTCTTTAGTATAAAAATCAACATTTTCACCAAAATAATCTAACAACTGTTTTTTGCTTTCTTTTATATTAGGCGATAATTTAACCATTGCCCTACCCCCTTTTTTTTATTTTACATAAATAGTATACCTCATTATTTTTTTATTACTCATTTATATTTTATGCCTTTATCGGCAGAATGGAGCAAATTATGATATCCGTTGTGGTAAGAACAGTATTAATATATTTTATAGTAATTTTGGCAATGCGTTTTATGGGCAAAAAACAACTCGGAGAGCTTCAACCCTCCGAGCTTGTTTCTACAATTTTTATTTCTAATTTGGCTTCTATCGCAATAGAAAACCCCGATTTCGCATTAACGCCCAGCATTGCACCGTTAATTTTAATAATTTGCCTTGAAATAATTATTTCATCTTACTGTGTAAAATCTAAAAAAATGTCAAAACTTATATCGGGTAGCCCACGCGTTATAATAAAAAACGGGCAATTAAACCAAAAATTGTTGCACGATTTACGCTTTTCGGTTGATGATTTGCTTTGCGGCTTGCGCGCTAAAGACATCTTCGAATTAAGCGAAGTTGATTTTGCCATTATAGAAACCAACGGCACAATTAACGCGCGCAAAAAGTTCGAGCAAAACACACCAACAAATAAAGATTTTAACATTAAAAAACCCGATGCAACCATCCCCTCGATTGCCATAATTGAACACGGCGCCCTAGACGAAGAAAATATGAAATTATGCGGCATAACGCTAGATTTTGTAAAAAACACATGCCAAGAGCACAATTGTGAAACAAATGAAGTTTTACTGCTTTTATGTAATGACATTAAACAAACTTATTTAATTAAAAAGGAGCATTTTAAATGACAAAGGCAAAAATAAGCGTTGTAATTTTTTTAATTATAATTTTATATGCTGTTTTAAGCCAAGTGATAATAAGCAACATAACCGATGAAATAAGCGGGCGCCTTTATGCCGTTAGGGCAAACGCAAGCGCCGGCGATTATTACACCGCCGACGCTTTATATGAAGAACTGTTAAAATTTTATAATTCTAAAGAAATATACCTTGAAATATTTGTAAAAAGAGATGTTATCAACAATCTTTCGATTAGCTTAAACTCTATTTCGGCTTATATAAACCCCGAAAACTTGGCAGATTTACAAATAGAAATAGACAAAGCCGGTGCCCATGCAAAAGCACTGGATGAGCATTTTTCATCACTCTTTTGAGGAAACGCGTTTTTCAAGCAAAGTTTTTAGCTCGTCCATAAAAGTGCTAACATCGCCAAATTGCCTGTAAACAGAGGCAAAGCGCACATAGGCAACCTCGTCGATATCTTTAAGCTCTTGCATTGTAAGCTCACCTATTTTCATAGAGCTAACTTCCCTATCGTACGAGTTTAAAAGTTGCTGTTCGATATTATCTACTGCCGCCTCTAATTGTTGCAGTGAAACAGGGCGCTTTTCACAAGCACGTGAAAGGCCGTTAAGTAATTTTTGCCTATTGAATGCCTCGCGAGATTTATCTTTTTTTATAACAAAAATGGGCACGGTTTCAACAATTTCATAGGTGGTAAACCTTTTATTGCATTTTAAACATTCGCGGCGGCGGCGTATACGCTCGCCATCGTCGGCCGGGCGTGAATCAATTACTTTTGAATCTAAATCTCCACAATATGGGCATTTCATAAGCTAAATCCTTTCTTATAAACTTTTTAAAAATATTACTTTTTAGCAGGCTTGTTTTTTTCTTTTTTTTGCATATATACCACCCACAACGGGCCGGCTATGAAGATTGTGCTGTAAACGCCGCTTATCATACCAATAATTAGCGGTAATGCAAAAGTGAAAATACTTGTTAAGCCGAAAATTGCAGAAACAACGCAAACTGTACCAAGTGCCAAAACAGTTGAAATTGTTGTGTTAATCGAGCGTTTCAAACTTTGATTTATACTTAAATTAACAAGCTGTGCCACTTTCATAGTTTTGCCGTATAATTTTCTGTTTTCACGCACACGGTCGTAAACAACAACGGTATCATTTATAGAGTAGCCTAAAATAACAAGCATTGCGGCTATGAAATTGCTGTTTAGCGGTATTTGTGCAATTGCAAAAACGCCAAACACAATAATTAAATCGTGAAGTAATGCAATAACAGCCATTACGCCGGCAGATAAACCGCCGATGTTTTTAAACCTTACCGAAATATAAATTAAAATTAATATCGAAGCTAAAACAACCGCAACAATACATTTTACGAAAAATTCGTTGCCCATTGATGGATTTACTATGTTTAAAGAAAGTTGCTCGAAATTATTATCGGCATAATTTGTGTTTAAAACTTCCGCAAATGCCGATACTTCCTCTGGCGAAACAGTTGAATTGCCCGCAAGGCTTATTGTTACTGTTTTTCTTGCCGAGGCAATATCATTGCCTGTGCTTAAATCGCCGCTTCCAAAAGCATCTATAACATCGCTGTTGAAATCTGATAACACTATATCGCCATCATAACTATAAGTTAAAATTGCGCCGCCACGGAATTGAATATCCATTTCAACCCCGAAAAAAATCGAAAAAGCAGCAATCAATACAATTAAAACCGCCGAAAATATAAAGAATTTTTTACTATTGCCTATTATATTAAGTTGTTTTTTCATTCTTTACACCTCCGTACAATGCAGGGTTTCGCATTATTTTTAATTTTGAAATGCCTTTAAGCATAATGCGTGTGCAAACAACACCGAAAACAAAGTTCATAATAACGCCCACAAGCAATGTGTAGCCAAATGAATAAATTGTTCCTGAAGTTGCTGCGCCAAAGCCCAACCATGTTAAAACTTGCCCGAATATTGTGTTTGAGGGGCCAAAAACACCCATTAAAATAACCGCTACAATAATAACCGTTACATTGCCATCGATAACAGGGGTTAAACCGCGCTCGAATCCCGATTTTATAGCGCCATCAATGCTTTTTCCGGCACGCATTTCTTCACGTATACGCTCGCCCGATATAACATTGGCATCAACGCCCATGCCTATAGCAAGAATAATACCCGCTATGCCCGGAAGAGTTAATGTAAAGCTGTTTATTACGCTAAAATAGCCCGAAACAGCGGCAATGGTTGCCGCAACCTGGCCTAAAAGTGAAATTACAGCAACAAAACCATGTAAGCGGTAATTTATTAGCATGTAAAGCGAAACAAGTGCAAATGCTATAACGCCTGCAAGTAGCATTGCATCAAGCGAATTTGCGCCTAAACTTGGGCTAATTGTGCTATAACTTTCCGCGCTAAGCGAAAACGGCAATGCGCCCGAGTTAATTTGGTTTGCAAGTGTAATTGCCTGGTCGCGTGTTGCATCGTCTGAACCGTTTAGGGTTATCATTGCGTTGCCATCTACAATTGCGTTTTGCACGGTTGGCGCCGATATCATAATATCGTCCATCCAAATTGAGATTGTTCCTTGTGTTTCTGCAAGCGCCGTGGTTGCCTCTGCAAATTTTTCTGTGCCGCTTTCTTCAAGCTCTAGCGATATAAAATATTCACCGTATGTAGGCGAGCCTTGAATGGTATCAACAGATGCGGTAGCACTTTTAATGTCTACGCCCTCAAGAATAATATTTTCCGCTGTAACGCCTGTAGGCAAACCGTTTTCATCAACTTCCATGCCCTCACGGAATGTTAATTTTGCCGTTGCACCAATTTCTTCAATTGCGCTTTCGGGGTTAAATTCGGTTTCGTTTTCCTGCCAAGGGAAACGAAGAATTATTCTGTTTTTGTCGTCATCTCTGTACAGTTCGCTGTCTGTAATATTAAGGCTTAATAAGCGCTGTTGTATAACAGATTCAGCCGCCGCCATTTGTTCGGGCGTTGCCACGATATCATCGTTTGGCATAAAGGTAACCTCTATACCGCCGCGAATATCAATGCCAAAGCGAATGTCACCCGCACCTTTTACATAAGTTGTTACAATATCGCCGTATTCGCTGCTAACACCAATAAAAGCGGTTAAAGCAAACAAGATGATAAGTATTGCCAAGACAAAAAATTGCCATGGTTTGCCTCTAGTCTTCATTAACAATCCTCCGATGCCGCTTTTTTAAAAGCGGTATATTTTTTATGCCATAAGTTTATCTATAATTGCAATTTTACTGCAAACACAAAGTAATTGTGTAGCAATTAAAAGCTCTTCAATGGGCGGATAAGTTGGCGCAATTCTGATATTGCTATCGTTTTCATCGTTCGAATAAGGGTAAGCCGCGCCTGCCCCTGTTAAAACAACGCCCGCCTCTTTACATAATTGCACGGTGCTCTTTGCGCAACCATTTGGCAAAAACAAGCTGATAAAATAACCGCCGTTTGGGTTTGTCCACATAGCGTTTTCTTCGCCTAGTTCCTCACTTAATGTTTGTAAAACAACATCGAACTTAGGTTTAATAATTTGAGCATGTTTTTTCATATGTTGTGTAACGCCATCCATATTTTTAAAATAATTAACATGGCGCAATTGGTTAAGTTTATCGTAGCTTATTGTCATTGGGAATGCATTTTTCAAAATATAATTTATATTTGCCTCGCTTGCGCCCATAGCGCCAACGCCTGCGCCGGCAAATGTAACTTTGCTTAATGAGCAAAACTCTAAAATTCTGTTCTCGTTGCCACATTTTTTTGCTTCATCCATTATATTTAAAAGCACATCTGGCTTATCGTTTAAATGGTGCACGCAATAAGCATTATCCCAGAAAATTTTAAAATCAACCGCCGCTGTTTGCATATTAGCTAGGCGTTTAACGGTATCATCGCTGTATGTATAACCATCGGGGTTTGAATACATCGGCACACACCATATGCCCTTAATCGTGCTATCTGCCGCCACCAATTTTTCAACAATGTCCATGTTGGGCCCGCTGGAAAGCATAGGCACGCTAACAAGTTCAAATCCGAAGTATTCGGTAATTCTAAAATGCCTATCATAACCCGGTGCAGGGCAAAGAAATTTTCTTTTTTCATCACTAGCCCATGGTGCAGGGCTATCTAAAAAGCCTTGTCGTACACCAAGTTC
Source organism: uncultured Bacteroides sp. (assembly GCA_964369495.1). GTDB lineage: Bacteria > Bacillota > Clostridia > Oscillospirales > Ruminococcaceae > Ruthenibacterium. The sequence continues at coordinate 5,822 of CAYJGM010000078.1, forward strand.
TATCATGTTATACATAAAATTTAAGCTTGAATTACCGCCTGCAAAAACCTCGTTTGCATTTAAACCCAGCATTTGCGCAAAAAACTCTCTCGCTTCGGGCATACCCTCTAAATTGCCGTAGTTTCTGGCGTCAATTCCTGTTTTGCCGATATAGGCTTTTTCGTTTAGCACTTCCATGGATAAATCAAGTTGCTCGGGCCCCGGTTTTCCCCTTGACATATCTAATTTTAAGTTTTTCGCCTTAAAATTTTCGTAAGCTTTTAATAAACTTGCCTTTTCCTCTTTCAATTGCTGTTTTGTAAGTTTTGTTAAATTTTCCATAATTACCCCTAATAATGAAATATTAATTATATTCTTTATAAATTGCAGTGATTTATTAAAAATTCACAGTTAAATTTTCACAATGCAATTATATATTATACTATATATTGTGATTTATTACAATATTTTACATAAAAAATATTTGAAATTTAAACATTTAACTGTAATTTTATATAATTTATTGCCTTTTCACACCTAAAGTTATATTCTGGCCGTTTATGTCCCAATCTTTAATAAAGCCGTCAACATTGCCGTAAATAACTTTTTTGCTAAGAACATCTTCGCAAATTTCTTGCTCGTTATTTTTTATTATTTTCGCAAGTTCTTCGTTGCCGCTAACATAAAATTCTATATAATCCTCTACATTAAAGCCTGCTTCTTTTCGCATGGTTTGAAGTTTAGATACAATTTCACGCACATAGCCCTCTTCAATTAACTGCTGAGTTAATGCTATATCAAGCGCAATGGTAACATCGCCGTCTTCCAAGGTGTAATATTGCTCGCTTTGCACGGTTTCAATTAGCAAATCTTCGGCTGTAAGTTTTATTTCGCCAATTGAAAGCGTAATTGTTAATGTGCCTTGTGTGTCAAGCTGTTTTTTTGCGTCTGCGCCATTTAACATTGTTAGCGCTTGCCTTATTTCGCCAAGCTGTTTGCCGTATTTCGGGCCCAAAGTTTTAAGCTGGGGCTTGAAATTATAAGAGGTAAATGTTGAAACATCGCTTGTGAATTCAATTTGTTTTATGTTTAACTCTTCGGCTATAATGTTTATATAATCCTCGCTTAAATTCGCATTGGCTTTTACAAACATTTTCGCAAGCGGTTGGCGGTTTTTCCTTGCAGAGCCGTTTCTTGCCGCCCTGCCCAATACAACAATTTTTAAAACCGCATCCATTTGTTGTTCGATATTTTCATCAATAAAGCTTTCATCGCAAGATGGATATTCGCATAAATGCACACTTTGCGGTGCGTTTTCATCAATGCTTCGCACTAAATTTTGGTATATATTTTCAGATAAAAACGGTATCATAGGCGCGCTTAATTTTGCAATTTTCACAAGCGCTGTGTAAAGCGTCATATAAGCGTTAATTTTATCTTGCGGCATATCTTTGCCCCAAAAGCGCTCGCGGCTTGTGCGTACATACCAGTTGCTAAGTTCATCAACAAATTCTTGCAATGCCCTTGCCGCCTCGGGAATTTGCATGTTTGCAAGGCTGTTATCAACAGTTTTTACAAGGCTGTTCAACTTGCTTAAAAGCCATTTATCCATAAGCGATAATTTTTGAGGCTGTATTGTATATTTGCCGGCATCAAAATTATCAATATTTGCATAAAGCACAAAAAACGCATAGGTGTTCCAAAGTGTGCCTAAAAATTTACGCTGGCCCTCTTGCACAATTTTATCGCTAAAACGCTTTGGAAGCCAAGGCGCACTTGCCGTGTAAAAATACCAACGAATTGCATCTGCGCCGTGCTGTGCAAGGGCGTCCATCGGTTGCACAGCATTGCCTTTTGATTTGCTCATTTTTTGGCCGTTTTCATCTTGCACATGCCCTAGAACAAGCACATTTTTAAACGGCGCTTTATCAAAAATAAGCGTGGATATAGCAAGCAGTGAATAAAACCAACCTCTTGTTTGATCTACCGCTTCGCAAATGAAATCTGCCGGGAATTGCTCGTTAAATAAATTTTCGTTTTCAAACGGGTAATGGTGCTGTGCAAAAGGCATAGCGCCTGAATCAAACCAACAGTCAACAACTTCCAAAACTCGTTTCATTTGCTTTTGGCATTTAGGGCAAGTTATTGTAACATCATCAATATAAGGGCGATGAAGCTCTATGTCATCGGGGCAAGAGGGCGACATTTCTTTTAGCTCTTTTATGCTGCCAACAGAATGTTTATGCCCACATTCACACTCCCAAATATTAAGCGGCGTTCCCCAATATCTGTTACGGCTAACGCCCCAATCTTGCACATTTGAAAGCCAATCGCCAAAACGGCCCGTGCCAATATTTTCGGGGAACCAATTTATTGTGTTGTTATTTTGTATTAATTGTTCTTTTACGCTTGTCATTTTAATAAACCATGAATCTCTAGCGTAGTATATAAGCGGTGTATCACAGCGCCAGCAATGTGGGTATGAGTGTTCATATTTTGGCGCTGCGAATAAAAGCCCACGTTCTTTTAAATCTATTAAAATTTCTTTGTCTGCCTCTTTGCAAAAAACGCCGGGCCATTTTGTTTCGCTTGTCATCTCGCCTTTTGCGTCTACCAATTGCACAAACGGCAAATTGTATTGCATGCCTATTTTGTTATCGTCTTCGCCAAAGGCAGGCGCCATGTGTACAACGCCTGTGCCATCGGTTAGCGTTACAAAATCGCCACATGTTACATAAAAGCATTTCTCTTTTGGGTTTACAAAATCAAAAAGCGGCGTATATTCTTTATATTCAAGTTGCTTGCCGTTAAAGCTTTCAAGTTCTTCATATGTTTGCTCGCCCAAAACTTTATCTGCAAGCGCTTTTGCCAAATAATAAATTTTGCCGTCTTCAAGCATTTTTACTTTTACATAGGTTTCGTTTGGGTTTACGCAAAGCGCAACATTAGAGGGCAATGTCCATGGCGTTGTCGTCCACGCTAAAATGAAAGCATCTTCGTTTTTAACTTTAAAGCGCGCAAATGCAGAGCGTTCTTTTACAACTTTATACCCTTGCGCAACTTCGTGGCTTGAAAGCGGCGTGCCGCACCTTGGGCAATAAGGCACAATTTTAAAACCTTTATATAAAAGGCCTTTTTCCCAAATTTGTTTAAGCGCCCACCATTCGCTCTCTATAAAATCGTTTGAATATGTTACATAGGGTTTATCCATGTCTGCCCAAAAGGCAACAACATCGGAAAAATCTTCCCACATGCCTTTGTATTTCCAAACGCTCTCTTTGCATTTATCAATAAAAGGCGCAAGGCCGTAGGCCTCTATTTGCTCTTTGCCGTCTAGCCCAAGCAATTTTTCAACTTCAAGCTCAACAGGAAGGCCGTGTGTATCCCAACCCGCTTTGCGTGGCACATAATTGCCTTTCATTGCGTAATAACGTGGTATTAAATCTTTAAACGCACGTGTTTCCACATGCCCTATATGCGGCTGGCCGTTTGCGGTTGGCGGGCCGTCATAAAATGTGTAGGTTTTATCGCCTGTTTTTTCAATGCTTTTATTTAGAATATCGTTCTCTTTCCAAAATTGCATTATTTCTTTTTCACGGTCTACAAAATTCAAATTTGTGTCTACTTTTTTGTATACGCTCATGTTCTATCTCCTTTAAAATAAAAAAAGCCTTGCCCTTTCAACAGGGCAAAAGCTATGCTTTTGCTTAAACCACCCATTGCAACGTGCGCCAAAATAAATTGGGATACGCGCTTGCGGTAACGGCGCAAAACCGGCATAGCCTACTTATCGGTATGCGGCTCGGTAGTGATATTCACACGCATTATTCTGCACAGGGCTTTCACTGTTCCCTGCTCGCTATGGCTTATAATTGCGGCTACTGTCTACGTCTTAGCCTTTTGGTAAAATAATATTTTTATTTTTAATATTTTGCAATATTAAAAACCACACTTTTACATTGCGTTTGTATATTTTAACATAAAACTGTTTATGTGTCAATATTGCTAAGGCATGTGCATATATGTTAAAATATAAACTGCAAAAAACAAATAATTTTACATATGTAAGAAACGGAGCATTTGATGAAAATTGCAACAATTGGCTGTGGGCGCTTTGGCACATTTATAACATGGTACTTAAACAATATCGGTCATAATTTAACGCTTTACGGGCGGCAAAATTCAAAAAATATGCAAGAATTAATTGCCACAAAGCGCAACGCCCTTATAGAACTTCCAAGTGAAATTACACTTAGCACCAATATAAATTGTGTACATGATAGTGAAATAATTATTATTTCCATAAATTCACAAAACTTGCATAATTTATGTTTACAATTGGCAGATATAAATTTACAAAACAAAACCATTGTGCTTTGTATGAAAGGTATAGACATAAAAACCGGCAAAACATTAACACAAATAGCAAAGGAAAGCTTACACCGCAGCAATAAAGTTGCTGTGTGGCTTGGCCCCGGGCATGTGCAGGAACTATATATCGGCATACCCAATTGCATGGTAATTGACAGCGAGCACGAGCAAACAAAAATTTCACTTGTTGATAGTTTTTCAAGCGAGCTTATTCGTTTTTACTATGGGCAAGATTTAATTGGCAACGAAATTGGTGCCGCCGCAAAAAATGTTATAGGCATTGCTGCGGGTATGCTTGACGGCCTAGGCCTTAGCACATTAAAAGGCGCGTTAATGTCGCGCGGGGCACGTGAGATAGCAAGGCTTATAAAAGCCGCCGGTGGAAACGAACTTTCGGCATATGGCCTTTGCCATTTGGGCGATTACGAGGCAACTGTTTTCTCGCAATTTAGCCACAACCGCTTATATGGCGAATACTTAGCAAAAGGCATGAAATACGAAAAACTAGCCGAGGGCTATTACACAGTAAAGGCGCTTATTAGCATGGGCGAAAAACACAATGTAGATTTGCCTATTTGTAGCACGGTTTACAGCATTTTATATGAAAACGCAAACCACAAAGAAGCTTTAAATAATCTTTTTGCAAGAAGTTTGAAGGCTGAGTTTTAATTTATTGTTTGGTTGAAATGGGTTTATTATAATAGGTATATGTTAAGTGTATTGTATTTTCAAGGAAAAGTGAGGAATTTTTTAGCGGTTGTAAAGCATAAAGGCTGTTTTTATTGACTTGCCCTTCTTTTCAGCGTGAAAAAGCTAGTTTTTCATTTTATGTAAAGTGAATTCTTTGTTATATTAGGCGATTTTTAAATACAA
>CAYJGM010000079.1:0-10745 GCA_964369495.1 uncultured Bacteroides sp.
CAAATATTCGCAATATAGCTATTATTGCACATGTAGACCACGGTAAAACAACTTTAGTAGACCAAATGTTAAAGCAGAGCGGTGCTTTTAGAGAAAACCAACAAGTAGCGGAAAGAATTATGGATTCCGGCGATATTGAACGTGAGCGCGGAATAACTATTCTTGCAAAAAACGCTTGCACATATTATGAAGATGTTAAAATCAACATTGTTGATACCCCCGGACATGCCGATTTTGGCGGCGAAGTTGAACGCGTTTTAAAAATGGTAAACGGCGTTCTTGTTCTTGTTGATGCCGCTGAGGGATGTATGCCTCAAACACGTTTTGTTTTACAAAAAGCCTTGCAACAAAATTTAAGCCTTGTAATTGCTGTAAATAAAATAGATAGGCCAGACGCTCGAATTAAAGAGGTTATCGATGAAGTTTTGCTTCTTTTAATGGATTTTGGCGCAACAGATGAGCAATTAGATAGCCCAATGGTTTTTTGTTCGGGCAGGGCGGGAACGGCAAGTTACAGCCCCGATGTTGAGGGAACCGATTTAATACCGCTATTTAAAACTATTTTAGAATATGTTAAACCCCCTGTAGGAAACGAAACATTGCCATTATCAATGCTATGCTCTAGCGTAGATTACAATGAATTTGTAGGGCGCATAGGCATTGGCCGCATTGAAAACGGAACAATGAAAGTTGGCCAAGATGTAATTGTATGCGATTATCACCATAAAGAATTATCACGCCGTGGGCGTATAACAGCACTTTACAGCTTTGAAGCAAATGGCAGAACGCCTATTCAAGAGGCAAGCGCGGGCGACATTGTTGCATTTAGCGGCCTTAGTGATATTAATATAGGCAACACTTTATGCGATACAAACCTTGTAGAAGCACTTGCGTTTGTAAAAATAAACGATCCAACTGTAGAGATGACTTTTGCAGTAAACGATAGCCCTTTTGCCGGGCGTGAAGGCAAATTTGTTACAAGCCGCCAAATACGCGATCGCCTGCATCGCGAGCTTTTAAAAGACGTTGCGCTAAAAATTGAAGATAGCACATCAAGTGAAAGCTTTAGGGTTATGGGCCGTGGCGAAATGCACCTTTCAATTTTAATTGAGAATATGCGCCGTGAAGGCTATGAGCTTCAGGTTTCCCCACCAAAAGTGCTTTTGCAAGAGATAGACGGCGTTACTATGGAACCTATGGAACATGTTGTTATTGACGTACCTACGGAATATCAAGGCAGTGTTATCCAAAAACTAGGCAGTAGAAAAGGCGAACTTGTTCAAATGACACCGCTTGGCTCTACACGTATGCGCGCCGAATTTAAAATACCAAGCCGCGGTTTATTTGGTTACAGAAGCGAATTTTTAACAGATACACACGGCGAGGGTATATTAAACACAATCTTTGATGGTTATGCTGAATGGAAAGGCGATTTACCAACACGCAACTCCGGCAGTTTAATATGTTTTGAAACCGGTGAAGCCGTTGCATATGGTTTATTTAATGCGCAACAACGTGGCACAATGCTTGTTACACCCGGTGAAAAAGTTTATGCGGGAATGGTTGTTGGTTACAGCCCCTCAGGCGATGATTTAACTGTAAATGTTTGCAAAACAAAACAGCTTACAAATATGCGCGCTTCCGGCAGCGATGAATCTTTAAGGCTTGTTCCTGTATCAAAATTTAGCCTTGAGGAATGTCTTGAATTTTTAGCGCCCGATGAATTACTTGAAGTTACACCGGAAAACACTAGAATTAGAAAAAGAATATTAGACCACAATTTACGCATGAAATCGCAGAAAAACACAAAAGTGTAATATGCCTGCAAATTGTTGCAATTCCGCACATTATTTGCAATTATTTATTCAGAATACTATAAATTAAATATTAAGATTAAAAAGGACAGTACCCATTAACTTAAAATTAGCATAATGCTATTATTTTTAAGTGGGTACTGCCCTTTTTATATTTTAAATTGTATGAAAGAAGATATAATAAACAGCTTTAATAAAACACACCATTATTCCCTATCGGCTATAAATAAACAACTATAAAATGTTCATTTTCCTTATATCATTAATTAAATCTTGCGTTCTTATATCACGCCCGTTTGAATTTAAATGGTTATTTGAATTGAAAAACAACTCTGCAGGCATAATATTCTCGCTGTAATCTCCTATCCACGGAATATCACATTTTTCTAAAATATATTTTTGTGCCAATAAAGCATCTTCATATATTGTAGTGTTCTCGCTGTTTGGCTTTATGGCAAGTTCGTTTAAAGGTGAATAAGTTAAATATAATTCTACGCCATTTATATCTGCCCATGCATTAAGCAAATTTAATCTAAAAATAATATAATCATTAAAAATATCTTCGCTTAATATATGTTCATCTTGGGTATTATATAAACTTTGCAAAATATTATCTGGATATTCAAGTATATAATCTCCATATTCATCAAATCCGGCGTTTGTGTACGCCTCTTGCTTAGTTTCAAAATTAGTTGAATTTTCAACTATGCCTATTTTTGTTTGTGCATAATTATAAAAATTTAAAATTAAATTTGGCATATATGAAATTGGAATTACACTTTGCATGTTTTCATGGTTTTCTATTGCAAACCACACTGTTTGATAATCTACCACATTTAAATATACAGAATTTTCAAGCGATAGAATAATAATGTCACCCTCGTTTGCATAATCCATAACTTGCTTTGCAAAAAAATCAAAACCCAAATAAGCAGTTGTTCCCATATTATAAGCCGGCATATTAAATTCCTGTGAAAGCGCTTTTGCACTAATATTATAAACAACATTACTGCCGCCGGTTACAATAATTTTTGGCGATGTTATATTGCCGGCGCTTTCAAGTTTCATACTATTTACACCCATAAGAGAGCCCATAAACATAGCAGGCATGCTTTGAATATGCAAAAAATATAAATAAAAAGGCAATATAAGCGCCAATAAAAACACAAATAGTTTTATAATAAATTTTTTCATTTTGCGCTTAACTCCCCTATTTTTTAAAATTGAAAATAAATAAATTCAGAAACAACACCCGTTTGTGTTGTTAAAAACTCAACAATACAAAGTAAAGCCAAAATATAGCTTACGCTATATCTTATATATGCTTTTTGCTTTGATAGCAATATAAATGGATCTTTACCTTTATGCAGTAAATAATCGTATACAAATAAAATAATCAGCGCAATTAATATTCTTGTAATCTCATATAATCCTAAATCAAAAGTTATAAATGTTGCGATAATATTTTGAATTGGATATATAATAATTTTTGGTAATTGAAGTAAAATATATATTGAATCGTTTATACTGTTTGCCCTAAAAATTGTCCAGCTTACGCAGACGATTATAAACACAATAGCAGTTTTAATCACAGATGCCAATGCTGTTGGAATTTTAGGTTTGTTTTTTATTTTATCAAATACATTTTTACAAAACTCCTCAATAATTTGCATAGCACCGTGAAAAAAACCCCAAAGAACAAATGTCCAAGCGGCGCCGTGCCAAAGGCCACTAATTAAAAATGTAATTAACAAATTAATAGCTTTTCTTTTTTTACCTTTACGGTTACCGCCTAATGGAATATAAACATAATCTTTAAAGAAAGTAGATAATGAAATATGCCAACGCGCCCAAAACTCTTTTATTGACTTTGCAAAATAAGGCGTATTAAAATTAAGCATTAAATTAAAGCCCAGTATTTTTGCACTTCCTCTTGCAACGTCGCAATATCCTGAAAAATCGCAATAAATTTGAACCGAGAAAAACAAAGATGCAATAAAAATAGTCATGGGTGTATGGTTATATAAATCATTAAAAACTAAATTGGCATACTTTGCAAAAAAATCCGCAATAAATATTTTTTTAACAAGGCCAAATACAATCATTCTAAGGCCCCAACTGCAATTTTCGGCTGTTAATGTATGTTTTTCATGGAATTGCGGCAGTAAATTTTTTGCACGTTCAATTGGCCCTGCAACAAGTTGAGGAAAAAAGCTAACATATAATGCAAAAATACCTAAATGTTTTTCTGCTTTCATTTCAACTTTATATACATCAATAACGTAAGATAATGTTTGAAATGTATAAAAACTAATGCCAACCGGTAGCATTATTGTTAAAGTAAAATCATCTATCGGAAGTGAAATAAAACGTAAAACATCAATTATACTTTGCGAGAAAAAATTAAAATATTTAAAAAAACCTAAAAAACCCAAACTAATAACAAATACGCTTAAAAGCCAAATTTTTTTTATTTTTTTATTGTTTGTTCTTTCAATTTGTACTGCCGCTATATAAGAAACAATTGTTGTAGTTAATATTAAAACAATTAAATTAACATTCCAGCTCATATAAAAATAATAGCTTGCACAAAGTAATAACCCCCACCTAAATTTGTGTGGAAGTAGATAGTATAACAATATTACTATTGGAAAAAATACTATGTATTGCCAAGAATTAAATAACATTAATACCCCTTAAAAACATTGTAATAAAATATGTATAATTATATCATTTTGCAGGTATTATTTCAATATAAATAGTATTTATATTGAAATTTATAATATTATTAGGGGTTTAACATGCAATTAATTGTTCTGCCAAAACACTAAATATATATTGTAACAAAACATAAAGTGTTGCAAATAAGCAAAAGTATGTGTATAATTTAAAGTAATTTAAGAATAAAATATAAACTAAATTTTATAACATGTGTTGAATTATATAAAGGGGAAAATATGAACTTTGGATTTGTAAATATAGCAGCAGTTAATTTTGATATTAAAATTGCAGATTGCCATTATAACGCTAAAAATGCGCTTAAAGCATGCGAAGCGGCGTATAATAATGGTGCGCAAATAATTTGCATGCCCGAACTTTGCATTACAGGCTATACTTGTGGCGATTTGTTATTTCAAAACACATTACAAGATAGTATGATTAAGGCGCTTTTAATGTTTGCACGAAACACTAAAGAGCTTAATGCACTTATTTTTATTGGTATGCCATTTTTGCTAAACGGCACACTTTATAATTGCGCATTTGTATTAAATAAGGGTAAAATTATTGCTGCAATTCCCAAAACATATTTGCCGAATTATAACGAATTTTATGAAATGCGCCATTTTAGCACCTATAAAGGAAAAAGTAATATTACAGTTAAATTAAACCAGCACGAATTTATTTTTGGCACTAAATTACTTTTTGAAGCCGCTAATATGAGTGAATTAAAAATAGCCGCTGAGATTTGCGAGGATTTATGGGCACCCTTATCCCCTGCTATTCATCATTCAAGTGCAGGTGCTAATGTTATTGTTAATTTATCTGCAAGCAATGAAATTGTAGGCAAGGCAAATTATCGCAGAAAATTAGTTAGTATGCAATCTGCAAAGTTATTTTGTGCTTATTTATATTGCAGTGCAAATTATAGTGAATCTACAACAGATATGGTGTTATCTGGGCATAATATTATTGCTGAAAATGGTGAAATTTTAAATGAAAGCCGCCTTTTTAACGCAAGTAGCACACACGCCCAAATTGATGTTCAACGCCTAAATAATGAACGCGTAAAAACTGCATGTAATAACGAAAAAAACACAGATGGCTATCAAACAATTATTTTTAATATGTGCGAGGGAAATGAAAATTTAACTCGTTATTATTCCCCTACTCCATTTGTACCAAACGATGAAAATGAGCTAGATAACCGCTGTGAAGAAATTTTAAATATACAAGCATTTGGTCTTGCAAAAAGGCTTCAACATATTAATTGTAAAACATCTGTAATTGGAATATCGGGTGGTTTAGATAGTTGTTTAGCGCTGCTTGTAGCACATCGTGCTCACAAAATTGCAAATATGCCGCTAAAAGATATTTTAGCCGTAACAATGCCGGGTTTTGGTACAACAAATAAAACCAAAAACAATGCTGTTTTACTGTGCAATGCTTTGGGTGTAAGTTTAAAAGAAATTGATATTAAAAACACTTCTATTAGCAATTTTAATGATATTGGGCATGATGAAAACACATATGATACTGTTTATGAAAATGTACAAGCTCGTGTTAGAACTTTAGTATTAATGAATTTAGCAAATAGCACGAACGGCATAGTTATCGGCACGGGAGATTTGTCTGAGTTGGCGCTTGGTTTTGCAACATATAACGGCGATCATATGAGCATGTACGGCGTGAATGGCTCTGTTCCTAAAACACTTGTAAGGCACTTGGTTAAATATACTGCAAAAACCTGTGAAAATACCACCTTAGCTCAAGTATTGAATGATATTTTAAACACGCCTGTTAGCCCCGAATTATTGCCTGCAATAAACGGTGAAATAAGCCAAAAAACAGAGCATATTGTTGGCCCTTATGAATTGCACGATTTCTTTTTATACTATCTTGTTCGCCATTCATTTTCGCCAAATAAAATATATTTTTTGGCGCAACATGCGTTTAATGGCATTTATGAAAATGAAATTATTTTAAAATATTTAAAACTATTTATTAAACGTTTTTTCACGCAACAATTTAAGCGTAATTGTATTCCCGATGGCCCTAAAGTTGGTTCTGTTACTTTGTCTCCTCGTGCAGATTGGCGTATGCCAAGCGATGCTTGTGCAAATGCATGGCTAGCTGAATTAGAAAATATGTAAATTATAAAACATAAGCTTATAATAACTATAATTCAAACTCAAAAAAAATAATTGAAAGGTAAAAAACTATGAAAAAAATAATGAAAGTTGCAAATAATTATTTAAAAACAAGCAATATGTACACAATGGGTTTACTAAAAATATGCCTTATTTCACTAGGTGGAATTATTGGCATATTTTTACCTAAAAAATTAAAAAAACCATTTTTTATTGTTTTTTTAATAGCATTTTTTGCTACATATATTCCACTTATGATTAAACTAATTAAAATGTTTTTAGATGATTAAATTTTTATGGGGTTTATATGCAAGATGAACAGTTTATGCAAATTGCTTTAAAAGAAGCAAAAAAAGCCGCAATAAAAGGTGAAGTGCCCGTGGGTGCAGTTATTGTAAAAAACGGTGAAATTATTGCACGTGCACACAACACTAAAGAAAGTAAAAAAAACGCAATACACCACGCTGAAATTATTGCGATTGATAAGGCATGCAAAAAAATTGGCGGTTGGCGCCTTTTTGATTGTGAACTTTATGTTACGCTAGAACCGTGCCCAATGTGCACAGGTGCAATAATAAATAGCCGTTTAAAGCGCGTTATTTTTGGAACAAATGACGCTAAAACAGGGTGTATTAATAGTGTTGCAAATTTTTTTGATATGCCATTTAACCATAAACCAACAGTAAAAAGCGGCGTTTTAGAAAAAGAATGCAGTGAACTACTGCAACTTTTTTTCACCGAATTAAGAATAAAATTAAAAAGCGGAGAAAAACCCAAATGGAAAAAACAGTTATAATCACGGGCGCAGCAAGTGGAATTGGCGCAGCTTGCGCAACAATATTTGCACAAAACAATTACAATGTTGCAATTTGCTATAACTCTTCAAAAAAAGAGGCATGTGAACTTAGCGAAAATTTAAATGCAAAAATGAAAAAAAAATGCACAGAGGTTTTTCATGTTGATGTAAAAAATAAAAGCAGTGTTTTAGAAATGTATAATAATGTAATTAAACACTTTAATTGTATTGATGTTTTAATTAATAACGCAGGAATAGCAAGCCAAAAGCTTATAAATGATGTTAGCATAAATGAATGGGACGAAATGTTCAACATTAATGTTCGCGGTGCTTTTTTGTGTACGCAGGCGGTTTTACCGCAGATGATTAACAAAAAGCAAGGTGCAATAATTAATATATCGTCAATTTGGGGCGTAACAGGTGCATCTTGCGAAGTTGCGTACTCTGCTACTAAATCTGCAATAATTGGCTTTACAAAGGCACTTAGCAAAGAGGTTGGCCCAAGCGGAATAAGTGTAAATTGTATTGCTCCCGGCGTTATAAATACGCCCATGCTAGCCAATTTTAATGAAGAAGATAAACAAAGTTTGGCCGAAGAAACACCGCTGTGCCGATTAGGCGAGCCACAAGATATCGCAAATACTGCCCTGTTTTTAGCAAGCGAGGGCGCAAGCTTTATAACAGGGCAAGTTTTATGTGTAGATGGCGGGTTTGCTGTTTAATATTTAAAAACAATTGAATATATTTGTTTTTTTGGTGCTTTAAGATGCTTTAAGATAAATGTTTTTTATTAATTCATATTACAATTAATATAAATGCAATCCTTTAATGTTTTGAAATTTTAAGGGCATTTTCCTGTGCTTTTTTACATGTTTTTGCCGCAAAAACCGAAAGAAGTATAACAATAATACCACTAATTATTATAATTATAACCGGAGATAAATTTGGAATATCAAAAATAAAACCAAATAACACCTGGCCTAATGGTTCAAAAAAACCTAGCATAATAATTACGCAAGACATTACCTTGCCAAGCATTTCGGGTGGTGTAATTCTTTGAACAAACGAATGCGTTAGTATATGTATAATTGAAATTGCGCCCATTAATAAAAACACAAATAAACATAAAAGAGCAAACGAAACGTAGTTTTTTGTAAAATATAATGATATACCAATAAATATTGTAAACACCCCTGAAGCTATATACATTAAACCGCATTTATTAAACATAAATTTATTAGGAAAAATAAATACCATAAAGCCTGCACCGAGCGTGCCTATACTTACTACAGCACTTGATATTCCATAAAACTCTGACGGCAAATTTAAATAAATATTAACTATATATGCAAGCCCTATTGTAATTAAAGGCGTAATACATAAACCAATTAATGCAACAAAACAAAAAAACATAAATAGATGCCTATTATTTTTTATAATAAATAAAATACTCTGTTTAATTGTATAGCTTTCTTGTTGTTTTTCATTGATATTATTTCGGCTAATTTTCGGAATTTTCATAAAACATTCTATTATTGCACATATAAAAAAAAGCGAACCGCTAATATATAGAACATAATTTATTGGCATAATACTATAAATTATTCCGGCTAATACAGGCCCAAGAATTCTTGCAAAAGAATTCACGCTAGATGTTAAGCTGTTTGCCTTTACAAGGTATGATGGCTCTACAAGATAGACAAGTGATGAGTTTACGCTTGGAATATATAAAGCTTGTATTATTGATAAAATAATTCGCATTGTGCCAATAATTATTATTGCGTTTGAATTTAAACCAATTATTGCAACTGCAAAAATTAAAGCAAAAGTTAAAAAATCTAATATTACCATTATATTTTTTTTAGAATATTTGTCTGCAAGTACGCCGCCAATTGGCCCTGCTATAGCCCATGGTAGTATAGATACTGCTGTTACAACGCCAAATATTGCTGCTGAACCTGTTATATCTAAAATATATAATGTTAGTGAAAAACTAACAATTGAGTTACCTAATATTGATATTACTTGCCCAAAAATCATTATTATAAAATGTTTTGAATATAGTTTGTTTTTCAATTATAAATCACGCTCTTTTCATACTAAACTTATTTTATCTTTATTAATATATTATTACATGAATTGCAACAATACAATAATTAAATATTAAATAAATGTATAAAAATAGACAAATGTATATAAATTGTGCAGAAAGTTGGGTGTATATGCCAAATAAAAGAACCGCAAAAACAAAAAGAGAAATAAAACATGCTTTTATTTGCCTTTTAAATAAAAAACCAATTAATAAAATCACGGTAAATGAAATTTCAGAACTAGCTGAAATTAGTAGATCTACTTTTTATTTACATTTTGAAGATGTATACATGGTTTATAATAGTATTGCTAATGATATAATTGAAGAATTAGTGGATAATTTTCTGAATTCAAGGCAAAACAATAGAGCACAAACATTGATTAACCGCTTGAATTTAAGCATTGATTACATTACGGAAAATAAAGAATTATTTAAAACAATGATTAATAACGGAAATATTTTAGCCGAAATTCACAGGATATCAGTTATTGGTTTTTTAAATGAATTTTACCCAAATGGCCACACCGAATATGGAATTATTGAAGTAAATTTTGTAGCGTGGGGTTTAATTGGCACATTAGAAAACTATGTTATTAGTGATAATATTATTTCAAAAGAGAAAATCAATACAATATTAATGCATATTTTAGCACGGTTTATTGATGGCATAAACCTTTAGCCAAAGCGCTGTAATACAAACCCATTTTTTATTTAGTCAAAAACCCGAAAACTGCGGCACACTTTCTTGTTTTAAAACTTTTAGCGGTATAAAAAGTTCCCAAATTCATTTGAATTAAACTTAATTGAGTTAAATTAATATTTGATATTATATACTTATAAGAAAAAGCTGTGTGAAAATTATTCACACAGCTTTTATAGTAGTATAGTAAAATATTATTTTTTTGTAGTACAATAGTAAATGAAAACAAAGTATTTATACATGCTATTTTTTTTCATCTTTATTTCCCAAATATAAGCGAACAACTGCCCTACTCAAACGCTGTTTGGCATGCTCTACTTCTTCAGGGGTACGAGCATTTTCAATTGCTTTTTGCGCTGCATGTTTTGCAGTTTGCGCACGGCTTTAATCAATATCCTCTTCCCATTCAAATGTTGTTGCAACAAGGCGCACAACATCGTCCATGCACGATAGCATGCCGCCGCTACAAGCTGCC
>CAYJGM010000080.1:0-10529 GCA_964369495.1 uncultured Bacteroides sp.
TTAAAATTTCTTCTTCATATTCGCTGTTTTTTTGAAGCAACGCATTAATACTAATATCAAGTTGTGTTTGCCTTTCGCCTGAATTATCTGTTTGTAATTTTAACGAATTTATTGATATTTCATTGTTTTCAATATCTTTTTGTAAACTTAATGCATTTAGTTTAACCTGTGAAATTTCATCTGCAAGGCGTGTTCTTGTTTGTAGAAAGCTATCATCATCACTAATTTGTGAAAGCTCGCATTCAAACTGTTCGTTTTCTTTTTCTGTATTTAAAATATCTGCTTGCGTTATTTGCATTGTTTTCTCGCAATTTTTCACTTGGTTTTGAGTAGAGGCTTTTTCATTAACCAGCTGTTCTATGAAATTTTCTGTTTGGCTAAGCGTTGTTTTAATTCTTTCGCTTTCTGTTTGTGCTCTTATTATATCGCCGTTAATTGTAATAATTTCGCTCTCGGTTGCATTTAATTGTGCCGATATTTCATCTGTTTGAAGTTTAATTTCGTCTGTATTTTTTGCGGCATCATTAAGGTTTTTCTCTAAGGATGAAATTTTTTCCTTAAGTGTATCAATTTCATGTTTGCGGCTAAACATTCCGCCGGCTTTTGAAACACTGCCGCCCGTAAATGAACCACCCGCATTTATAACTTGGCCATCTTTAGTAACAATTCTATTTTTATATTGTAAATTTTTCGCAACAAACGATGCCTCGTTAATATCGTCTACAACAACAATTCTACCAAGTAAATTTGATATAATAACATTATATTTTGCATCAAACTCAACTAAATTTGACGCAAGTGCGGCTGTGCCCGAAAGTTTACCCGAAAAAGTTGAGGGGCGCATTGTATCAAGCGGCAAAAACGTTGCCCTGCCTGCTTTGTTATCCTTTAAAAATTCCATTGCGGCTTTTGCGGCACTTTCATTTTCAACAATTATATTTTGAAGTGCAAAGCCAAGTGCGGTTTCAATTGCAATTTCATAGCCTTGCTTTACAGATATAACTGACGCAACAGGCCCAATTATACCACGCAAACGCCTGTTTTCTTTTGCTGTAAGAACAGTTTTTACGCTGCTTTGGTATCCGTCTAAGCTGCGCTCTAGCTCTTTTAACATGTTTCTGCGCTGTATGCTTGCATCTAACTGTTTAGATATATTTTGCTCGTTTTCATCGGCTTCATTTAATTGTTTTTGCTTTGCGGCAAGCTTTAATTGAAGGCCGTTTTTAATATTGTCAAGGCTTGTTTTTTTAGTTAAAGCATCTTGTAGGAAAGCATTTGTAACATCGTTTTCTTTTTGTATTTGCAAAATATTATTGTTGTTTGTAATTAAATCTTGTTCAATTGCCATTATACGGTTATTTGCCGCTTGAATTGTACTTTGTGCGGTTGCATATGTAATTTTAAGCTGAGTTATTTTTTGTGTAATTTCGGTTAACATTTGTGAAATTATGCCTTTGCGCTCGCCTGTTTTTGCATTGTTTTTTTGTAATTCTTCTAATTTTTCATTTAGATACAGTGCTTTTTCTTCGTATTCATTAATTTGTTTTTTACAGCTTTCAATATTATTTTCATGTTCTTTAATTCGCGCTTCAAATTCAATTGTTCCCTCTTGCCCTGCAACTTGCTCGTTTTGCATGCTTTTTATTGCATTATTATTATGTTGTATATTGTTTTGAATAACCGCAATTTTCGTGCCTGCGCCTGCAAGTTCTTCTTGAACAGAAGATATTTTATCTTGCAAGCGATTCATATCCATTATACATTTTTCTTGTTCTTCACGTAGTTTTATTGCTTCATCTTCAATAATATTTATATCATTTGTAATTTTATCATAATCTGAATTGGCAATTTCAATTTTACGCTGTTGCTCACGAAGTATATCTTTTGCACGATGTACTGTATCAACCCAAAGTGTAACCTCAAGTTCCTTTTTATTTTGCGCAAGTTGCAAGAATTTTTTTGCTTTTTCGCTCTCTTTTTCAAGCGGGCCAACTTGCCTTTCAAGTTCTTGTAAAATATCACGTAAACGAACAAGGTTGTTTTCGGCGCTGTCTAGGCGTTTTTCCGCTTCGTTTTTTCGGTAGCGGTATTTTGCTATTCCCGATGCCTCTTCAAAAATTTCACGCCTTTGTGATGATTTAGCGCTTACTATTTCGGCAATTCTTCCTTGGCTTATAACAGCATAGCCATCTTTACCTATGCCTGTATCCAAAAGCAGTTCATATACATCTTTTAAGCGCACACTTTGCCCGTTAATGGAATATTCGCTGTCACCGCTTCTGTAGTATTTACGGCCGATTACAACTTCGTCATTTTCTATATCAAGTCTTCTGTCTTTATTATCTACGTGCAAGTTTACGCTGGCATAACCCATTGCATTACGTTTTTGCGTGCCGCCAAAAATAATGTCTTCCATTTTTCCGCCGCCACGCAATTGTTTCGCACTGGTTTCGCCCATAACCCAACGTATTGCATCAGAAATATTGCTTTTTCCGCTGCCGTTTGGCCCTACAACCGCAGTTATGCCTTTGCCTATTTTAACCTTTGTGCGGTCTGGGAACGATTTAAAACCTTGAATATCAAGGGCTGTTAATTGCATTAAAATTCACATCCAAAAATTTAATATACTATACATTTTATCATTTAATATTTTATCTACGCCGATTTTTGAAAAATAATCTAACAGTTTACAAAAACGAATATGCCACGGCTATTTTAGTAGCCCATTAAGCTAAGCGCTTCTTTAGCGGCGGCTTGCTCTGCCGATTTTTTATTATTGCCCTCGCCCTCGCCAATGCAGTTTGAGTTTAAAAACACCTGCACAACAAAATGCTTGTTATGATCGGGCCCTGATTCTTGTTTTACAACATAACTAAGGCGTTCTTGCCTGTTTTGTTGCATAACTTCTTGTAATTTTGTTTTGTAATCCTCGCCTGCTTCGGCCTCGTTAATTGCGCTTTTTAAAAATGGAACAATAAAATTTTGCGCAATTTTTAAGCCGCCGTCAAGGTATAAAGCGGCAATAAGCGCCTCAAAGGCATCGCTTACAACGCTAGCGCGGTTTCTTCCGCCGCTTTTTTCTTCACCTTTGCCAAGCTTTAAATATTTGCCTAAATTTATACTTTGTGCAAAAGTAAAAAGCGCACTTTCGCAAACTAAATTTGCCCTCATACGTGTTAATTCACCTTCGGCTGTATTTTTATGTGTAAATAAAAAGTCTGCCGCAACAATTTGCAAAACGCTATCTCCCAAAAATTCTAGGCGCTCGTTATGTTTAATTTTATCCTTTGCCTCGTTAGCAAAAGATGTATGCGTAAGCGCTGTTACAAGCAATTGTTTATCTTTAAATTTATACCCTATTATTTGTTCCAATTCTTGCATTGTATTTTCCTTTTGTATTATTTTTCGTTTTTGTTAAGCTCTTCGCTCATATTGGCTATAATATCGCCCTCAACGCATAATTTTGCTTGCCTAATTGCGTTTTTAAACGATTTCGCATTCGATGAGCCTTGCGCCTTTATAACAGGTTTTGTAACGCCAAGCATAATTGCACCGCCAAGTTCATCAGCGTCTAATTTCTTTTTAAATGCATCCATGCCGCTTTTTACCATTAAATATGCAATTTTAGAAACGATATTTTTTGAAAAAACGGCTTTAATTTCGCTTGAAAGCATTTTAGCAACGCCTGCTGTTGTTTTTAAAAGCACATTTCCTGCAAAACCATCACACACAACAACATCAACTTCGCCTTTGGGTACTTCTTTTGGCTCAATATTTCCTATAAAATTAATATCTTGTTGTTGTTTTAGCATTTGATGCGCTAATACATAATCGGGCGTGCCTTTGCTTTCTTCCGCACCGTTGTTTAAAAGCCCAACGCTTGGGTTTGTTCTGCCAAGCACTTTTTTTGCATATACGCTACCCATAGTTGCAAAAGCGCACATCATATCGGGGCGGCATTCAACATTTGCGCCTGAATCTATTAAAACATAAGGTTGTTTTGTTGCAGGCATTGCAATTGTAATGGCAGGGCGCTTTACACCTTTTAAACGCTTTACAATAAGCGTTGCGCCGGCTAAAATTGCCCCTGTAGAGCCCGCAGAAACAAGTGCATCGCCCTCACCGTTTGCAAGCATACGAAGCGCAACTGTTAAAGAGGCATCTTTTTTGCCCCTTATTGCGGCTGTAGGATCATCACACATTGAAATTTCATCTTCTGCGTGAACAATGTTTATACCGCTTAAATCTAAATTATTTTGCATTGCAACATCTGTTATTTTTTTAGTGTGCCCAACGGCTGTTATGTCTATGCCATATTCTTGTTTTGCCATTACGGCACCTTTTAAAATTTCAAGCGGTGCATTATCTCCACCCATTGCATCAATAATAATTTTCATTATGTATAACCTCACTTATATTGTAATTATTTTACTGTGAAAAAATTTCTTTAATATCTTCTTTATCAAAAAGAATATCTATGTTTTTATTTAATGCTATAGCTAAATCTTCGATTGCCCTTTTAGAAGTTTGCGCATACCTTACGCGTTTATCTTTTATTTGTACGTTAAGCGGTGGCAACAAGCCCATATTTGCGCCCATAGGTTGAAAATTTTCATTTTCAGAATTGATATAATTTAGCAGTGCACCGCACATGCCGGTTGCCGGAAAAACAATTTGTTTTTCACCCACTATGTACTTATGTACATTTAAAGCAGCAACAAGGCCGCTTGCCGCGCTTTCCATATATCCCTCAAACCCTGTTATTTGCCCGGCAAAATAAACATTTGCATAATTTTTTAACGATAAATTATAATTTAGCACTTTTGGGCTGTTTAAAAAGGTATTTCTGTGCATAACACCATACCTTACAAAATTTGCATTTTCAAGGCCCGGTATCATGCTAAAAACCCTTTTTTGTTCGCTAAATTTTAAATTTGTTTGAAAGCCAACAATATTGTACATGCTTTTGTTTTTATCTTCTGCTCTAAGTTGAATATTTGCCCACGGGCGGTGCCCTGTTTTAGGGTTTGTTAAACCAACCGGGCGTAAAGGGCCATAGCGCATTGTGTCTGCGCCGCGCTGTGCCATTATTTCAATAGGCATACAGCCCTCGTAAACTTTTATGTTTTCGTTATTATCAAAACTGTGAAGCTCTGCACGCTGAGCATTTGCAAGTTCATTGTGAAACGCTTCGTAACTAACTTTATCAAAAGGGCAATTTAAATAGTCTGCCGTGCCTTTGCCGTATCTACTGGCAGCGAAAACTTTATCGTAATTTATGCTATCGGCAGAAATTATAGGTGCTGCGGCATCGTAAAAGGCCAAGTTGTCGCAATTTGTAAGCTTTAGAATTTGCTGTGCCAATGCGCCATCGGTTAATGGGCCGCTGGCAATAAAATAAATTGTGTTTTTATCGTTTACATCAATGCCTGTTACCTCTTGCCTTTGCACTGTTATATTTGGATTTTCTTTGCACATTTGTGTAACATAATTTGCAAATTCGCTTCTGTTTACAGCCAATGCTCCGCCTGCGGCAACTTTACAATGCTGCGCCGCTTTTAAAAGCGAAGAGCCCATAAGTTGCATCTCGGCTTTTAAAAGGCCTGCGGCGCTGTCTATCCGCATAGATTTAAGCGAGTTAGAACACACAAGTTCTGCAAAATTTTCATTTGTGTGTGCCGGTGAAAATTTGTGCGGTTTTTGTTCAAACAACTGCACTTTATGGCCTTTATTAGCAAGGAAAAGCGCAGCCTCGCATCCTGCAAGGCCTGCACCGATAATATGGATATTTTGCATTACTGCTCCTTTTTTTCATCCGTGGCAGATTTTGTAAAACCGCAACCTTCTTTTTCACAAAGCAGAAAACCTTTTTTGCCACCTTTTTTAAATAGAGTAGAACCGCAATTCGGGCATTTTTCACTTGTTGGTTCATTCCATGTAATAAAATCGCAAGTTGGGTTTTTTTCACATGCGAAGAAAATACGCCCTTTTTTCGAGTTTAAACGCAAAATTCTACCGCCGCATTTAGGGCAAATTCCACCTGTGTCTTTAGAAAGCCGTTTAGTGTTTTTACACTCGGGAAAACCCGGGCACGCCAAAAATTTACCAAAGCGCCCTGTTTTTATAACCATATTTTTGCCGCATAAATCGCAAATTTCGTCTGTTTGCTCATCGGGCACTTTGATTTTTTGGTCTTTCATTTCTTCTTCTGCATTTTTTAATGTCTTATCAAAATCCGTGTAAAAACTATCTACAACTTTTTCCCATGCGCTTTTTCCTGTTTCAATTTTATCTAAGTTTTTCTCCATTTGTGCAGAGAATTTTATATCTACTATATTGGGGAATTGATTTTGCATTAATTCGTTTATAGTTCTGCCTAAAAGTGTTGGCATTAGCTTTTTTTGGTCGCGTTCAACATAATCGCGGTCGATAATTGTGGTTATTATAGGCGCATAAGTTGAAGGGCGGCCTATGCCGTTTTCTTCAAGTGCTTTTATTAAGCTTGCCTCTGTGTATCTTGCAGGCGGCTGTGTGAATTTTTGTTCGTTTTTAAGCTCTTTTAATTTTAAAATCTCATCTTTATTTATTTTGGGAAGTGAGGTTTCTTTTTTCTCTTTTTCTTCAGTGCTCTCTTCATAAAGTGCTGTAAAACCATCAAAAGTTACAATAAATCCCGATGCACGGAAAAGATATTTCGATGCTATAATATCTACGCTTACGGTATCTTGCAAGCAATCGCTCATTTGGCTTGCGATAAATCTGCTCCAAATTAAGCGGTATAATTTTGCAACATCACCCGATATGCTCTCTTCCAAAACAGCCGGGGTTAAAGCCGGGTCAGTTGGGCGAATTGCCTCATGGGCATCTTGTGCGGCATTTGCGTTTTTGCTTTTATAAACACGTTTTTTTTCACAAATATATTTTTCGCCAAAAGTTTTTAATATATAATCGTTTGCGGCACTTACAGCTTCGTCTGCAATGCGTAAGCTATCGGTTCTCATATATGTTATAACGCCTGTTGTGCCTTGGCCTTTAACATCAACACCTTCGTACAATGTTTGTGCGGCGCGCATTGTGCGTGTTGCTGTAAAGCCTAAACGGCGGCTTGCCTCTTGTTGCAAAGTAGAGGTAATAAAAGGCGGTGAGGGTTGTTTTTTGCGTTTTGAGTTCGTTACATTTGCAACTGTATATTCAGCGCCTTCGAGGTTATTTAATACTTCATTAGCGTGTTTTTCATTCTCAACTGTTATTTTTTCTCCATTTGCATTAGCAATTAAGCGTGCAGAAAATTTCTTCGTGCTTGACGGTGGGCTTAAAATGGCATCAATATTCCAATATTCTTGCGGAATAAACGCTTCTATTTCAAGTTCTCTGTCTACAATCAAGCGAACCGCAACACTTTGCACACGCCCTGCAGAAAGCCCTCTGCGAACTTTTCGCCATAAAAACGGCGATAATTTATAACCCACAAGCCTATCTAAAATGCGCCTTGCTTGTTGTGCGTTAAATAAATCCATATCTATGTTACGTGGGTTATTCATTCCGTGTGTTACACCTTTTTTTGTAATTTCGGTAAATGTAACACGGTTTTGCTTTGTTATATCTAGGCCTAATAAGTGCGCTAAATGCCAGCTTATCGCCTCACCCTCTCTATCAGGGTCGGTAGCTAGAAAAACTTCATCGCTTTCACTTGCCAAACTTTTAAGCTCTTTTATTAGTTTATCTTTACCTTTTATGTTGATGTAAAGCGGTTTGTACTCTTTTTCAACATTAATGCCAAGTTGGTTTGCCGGTAAATCTCGTATATGCCCCATTGAAGCCGTAACTTCAAAACCGGGGCCTAAATATTTGCGTATTGTTTTTGCCTTTGCAGGCGATTCCACTATTACTAATTTGGACATTTTAATAATCCTTTCCGGGAAATTTAAATTTTATAACACTTTTTAAAGCAATTAATAGTGTATAACGAATTGTCTCCCCGCTTGTTGGGTGCAGTAACCCATAAGCTCCAATTCCGTTAATGTGCCGATAACTTCAGGCAAGCTAAGTTTAGTTTTTTCACATATAATTTCTATGCTTTGAGGTTTGCCGCTAAGCGCTAAAAAAACAGTTTGCTTTGTTCCTGTAAGTTTTGGCATTTTCTTTTTATTTTTTGATGTTTTTTTTAGGGTTTCTAATTCAATTTGTAAAAGTTCATACGCCCACTGTAAGATATCTTCATAGCCCGATGCTATTCGAGCGCCCTCTTTAATCATATTATGTGTACCCTCGCTAAGCGGCGAAAAAACACTGCCGGGTACGCCGAAAACATCTTTGCCGTATTCAAGTGCAAAATTAATTGTGTTCATTGTGCCGCTGTGTTTTCGTGCCTCGGCAACACATACGCCTTGAGAAATTGCGGCAATAAGCCTGTTCCTGTGTAAAAAATAAGGTTTTTGCGCCATGGTGTTTGGTGGATACTCTCCTAAAACAACGCCGTTATTTTCTATTAAATTCATAAGTTTTTTATGTGCGGCAGGGTAGCATTTATCGTGCCCAAAAGCTATGCACGCAACTGTTGGCGTGTTGTTTTGCAATGCCGCTTTATGGCATTCACTATCAAGGCCTGTTGCCATGCCCGAAACCAACAGCATGCCCGCTTTTGCAAGTTCTTTTGAGAATATACGTGTTACTTCCACGCCATAAACAGATGGGCGACGCGAGCCTATAAATGAAAAAGTAAAACATTTATTTATAATTGAAATATCACCTTTATAATAAAGCACAGGTGGCGGTGAATTTATATACCTAAGTGAAACCGGATAATTTTCTTCTTCATAAGTTATAATTTTAATGCCCAATTTTTCACAAAGGTGAATGCGTGATGCAAAATCTTCGGGTTCTTTTGCCCTCATAACTTCAAGCTGAAATTCTGTAACATAATTTAACAGTTCATCTTCAAAGCGCAAATTGAAAATTACTTTTGGTGTTTTATAATCTTGCAATAAATCGGCACAATTTGCCCCAAAGCCAAGCGCATGTGAAAGCCATAGCCAAAAAAGTAAATCTTCTTTTGCTAATTCACTTTTACTATATTCTTCATCTGTTTCATTTTGAACGGCAGGCAACATGTCTTCTCTTAAATCTCTTTTGTTATCGCCATTTTCAGTGTACATAATATCGCCTCATTTATCTGAAAAATAATAAAGCATTATTCCCGCGGCAACCGCTGCATTTAAACTTTCGGCATTATTTGAAATTGGTATAATAACTGCGGCATCGGCGCATTCAACGGCTTTTTCGCTTAAACCTGCGCCCTCGTTGCCAATTAACAGAGCAACGCCTTTATCGCTTTGTTTTTTAATGCTTTCAAGCGGCTTTGCACCTAAAAGTGTTGCAGCATAAACCATTATATTATTTTCTTTTAAAAACTCAAGGGTGTTTTGTGAATTTTGCGTTTGTATAATGTCTACTCTCGCACATGCGCCAACACTTGCCCTTAATGCTTTATCGGAAAAAACATCACAACCATCGCCTAAAATTATAACACCATCGAACCCAAAAGCCGCAGCACTTCTAATACATGCGCCGGCATTTACAGGGTCTTGCACATTTTCAAGCACAAGGTATTTTCCGCGCTCTTTTATATCTTGCATTGTTTTGTGCGGTGTGCTAAAAAGCGCAAAAACGCCTTGGCTGTTTTTTGTAAGCGAAATTTTTTGCGCAACGTGTTGTTCAATAATATAATGCTCGCCTGAAAGCTTGCTGATATCGGCATATTTTTCAAGCGCCTTTTGTGTATAAAGCACTTTTTGCGGCGGTATAGATTTACTTATTTCTGCGCATAGGCGAAAACCTTCTGCAACAAAAACGCCGTCTTCTTTTCTTTTACTGCTATTTTTCAACAGCAAACTTATATATTTTATCAGTTCATTTTCACGGCTTTTAATTAACTGCTGCATAGCATCTCCCATATTTTTCTTAAGTTAATCTTGCCAAAAATACGAAGTTACGCCCGTGCAGGCAAACTGCGCGGGCGCTAAAAGCAAAATTATTTTGCAGCTTCTTGCACTTGTTTAACCAGTGCTGTAAAGCTTGCACTATCATTAATAGCCATTTCAGAAAGCATTTTGCGGTTAAGCTCTATGCCTGCTTTTTTTAGGCCACACATAAATGTTGAATAGTTTATACCGTGTGCACGGCAACCTGCATTTATGCGTGTGATCCACAATCTACGAAAATCACGTTTTTTCTGTTTACGGCCAATGTAAGCGTAGTTACCGCTTTTCATTACCTGTTGTTTGGCCATTTTAAAATGTTTTGATTTACTGCCATAATAGCCTTTAGCTAGTTTTAAAACTTTTTTTCTTCTTTTGCGCGTCATAGTAGCGCCTTTAATACGTGCCATATTCTTCTAACTCCTTATAAAGTATAAAATCAAATATCCGGTTAATTAATTATGCATAAGGCAACATGCGGCGTATTGCTGCGGCATTTGTTTTATCTGCATAAGCAATTTTGCGAAGCCCACGTTTTCTTTTTGTGCTTTT
>CAYJGM010000081.1:0-10508 GCA_964369495.1 uncultured Bacteroides sp.
AACGAAACCAACTTTAAAAATCAACAAGCACTGATAAAAACAAATTACTAACTTTGTTTCAATTAAAATAATTATCGTCTTAACAACAGGTTATTTATATTACACGAGGAACAAGTATAATATAAATTGGCATGCGCAAGCCGCACCGAATAGATATAACCTAAACGAAGTAAATGTTATTTATATTAGATTGGGGAGAAAAGTATTAGAATTTTAAAATTTATAGGATTATTAGCATTTTTTGTTTCATTATTTGTATCTGTTGATTTAGGGATAAACTGCATAGGTTCTCTTGTTTTAGAACTACAAGACGGAATTGTGTATAACAGCTTTTTGCAAAGTTTTTTTGGTTTATTAGAGGGCTCATTAAAAACAAGGGCAGACTTCTTCAATGCTTTTAAAACTTCAACATGGATTACTTTTGCTGTTTTTACAGGGAATGTTATTTTATATATTGTTCCATCAAAATCCGGCAAGTAACTGTGTTTTTTAAACATTTATCAAGGCAATGTCATGCAATTATCAAATCGAAAATAATAATATTGAAAGATTATGATTATATCTAAAACGGTGCATGTTTTATAACAATATGCACCCAAAACAGGGAATTTTTATTCAAAGATGCAGATGAACTTTGCGTAACCAAGGCGATATAATAAAACCCGCCTATTTTGGCAAATTTATGCGCTATTCTGCGTGTTATCCTCGCTCGCAATACAATAATTATTACATCGGCTTGGCTAAGGGCCAACATAATCCGCTCGCAAGATAAACAAATATATAATACCGAAACGGAGTTTAATTAATGATATTTACAAATGTGGGCTTTTTAGTGTTTTTAGCGCTAACGGCTTTTGCATATTATATATTACCAAAAAATTTACAAAACCTTGTTCTTGTTTTAAGCAGTGCAATTTTTTATTTTTTTAATATGCCATCTGCCAAAAACGCAGGGCTTTTCATGGCAATTTTGCCGCCTTTAAGCTTGTATGCAAGCATTGTTTTTACATTTTTTTTGGCAAAGCAAATAGAAAAAGCGAACGGCAAAAAACGCACGCTTTTAACCGCTTTAACTATAATTGTGCTTGTTTTGGTGCTTTGTGTGTTTAAATATTCAAACGCTTTTGCCCCTGTGCTCCTTGCTTTAAGCGGTGGTGCATTAAGCCGGCTTGCCTTGCCGCTTGGCATTAGTTTTTATACTTTCACAAGCCTTGGCTATATTTTCGATGTTAAAAACGGCGACATAAAAGCCGAAACAAACTTTATTCGTTACTGCGCTTTTGTTTCTTTTTTTGGAACAATAATAAGCGGCCCTATTTGCCGTGCGCCTAAAATGCTGCCGCAACTTTCAAAACAACGTGTGTTTAACGCAGGGCAAATTTGCGATGCGTTAAGGCTTTTGCTTTTTGGCTATTTTAAATGGATAGCCATTGCAAATGTTTTAGGCCTTTTTGTAAACGAAATTTTTGCAAACAGCCAAACTATGCTAAACTATGGCGGCTTTGCGCTTTTTGTTGGCGCAATTGCATGGGCGTTTCAGCTTTATTTCGAGTTTTCAGGTTACAGCGATATAGCACGTGGCGCCGCGCTTATTTTTGGGCTTGATATACCTGTAAACTTCAAAACGCCCTATTTTTCAATGAATTTTTCCGCGCTGTGGAGCGCTTGGCATATAAGCCTTTCCTCTTGGCTTCAAGACTATATCTTCACGCCTCTGGTGTGGAGCCGTTGGCCCTCGAAAATTCCCTTAATAGGCGCAAAATATTTTGAAAAACCGCCCGTTATATCAAGCGTTGCAATTGTTTTTATAATCAGCGGAATTTGGCACGGCAATACAATGCCGTTTTTTGTGTGGGGCATTTTACAAGCAACTTTTAGGGTTTGCGAAGAGTTATTGCACCGCTTTTATAAAAAACCGCAAAAAAAACCAAAGCTTTCGCTTCGCATTTTTAAAACCACAGGCGTTTTTACGCTTTGGTGCACAAGTTTAATTTTCTTTAGAATAGGCCTTATGCCCGGCGGCACAGTTGGCGATGCACTTAATTATATCGCGCAAATTTTCACAAATTTTTCCGCCACAAATTCAGCGCAACAAATTAACGGCGCAATACAAAGCGGTTTTTACACGCGTGATATAATGATGTATTTTTATTTATCATACCTTGCGTTTGTGCTTATGCTTGCTTTTTATTTCGATTGGAAAAGTTGTTTTAAACTAAAAGGCGCGCACATACAAAGCGAAATTGCAAAGCAAAAGCCGCTTTTAAAATGGGCTATTTACTATTTGCTTATAGTATTAATTTTAGTTGGCTTTATAATGCAAAGCGGCGGTTTTGGCACGGTTAGTTTTGCTTATGCACAGTTTTAACGGGGGTAGGGCATGAAAAAATTATTTTTAAAAATTGCGCTTGCTTTTTTACCTGTTGCGCTGTATTTGGCGGTTTTTTTAGCTTTCGAGCCAAACAATTACTTTGGGTTAAGGCAAAATGTTTCAACAAACAGCCCCATAGCAAGAATTAGGGCATACGAGGCAAACCCCGAAAACGCAATACTGCTGGGCGATTCACGCATGGCACATTTTGACATGCAATTGGTTGAAGAGATAATGAAAAAACCCGTTTCAAATGTTGCGTACGGCGGCGCAGGCCTAGAGGAAAGCATAGACGAATTTTATTATTTATATAGTGTAAACCCAAATATTGATACCGTTGTTTTAGGGCTTTCGTTTTATACTTTAAACTCGGAATATAACCCGGTAAACCGTATGCAAACGGTTGAAACTCAGCTTTCAAACCCGGCGGCATATATTTTTAATTTAGAGTACAATATAAATGCGCTTACGGTGATGACAGATAGAATAATTTATGCCGCAAGGGGCATACCCTACGACGATGCAATTGCAAGCGCAACATACACAGCCGAAGATTATATGCAAGGCGAAAACACGCTTTTATACAGAAAAAATTTAATTGATTACGCCGTTTCGCTTTACACAAACACCGCACACGGCGGCACATCTGCTTTGCCCGAAAGGCAATATACACAGCAAGGCGAGCTTACAAATGCTAAAGAACTGCAAGATTTTATTTTAAGCGAAATAACGCCCGAAAACTCTAAGTTTTCGGTAAACGAGAACTCGCTTACACGCCTTTTAGAGCTTGCGAAGTTTGCAGACGAAAACGAAATAAATTTAGTTTTTGTGCTAACACCTATGGATGAAAGCGTGCGCGAGCTTGTTTGTATGCCTTTGGGAATTGACACACAAATGCAAAGCGCACTTGAAAAATTAAAGCAAAGCGGCGCACATGTTATCGACCACGAATGGGAAAACCCGCCCAATTATACCGACGAAATGTTTTACGATGGCTTTCACATAGATGTTGTTCACGGCTTGCCCGAATATACAAAATTGCTTTTTGGGGAGGTTAGCGCATTAGATGAATAAGAAAAAAACAGGCCTTGATTTTTTAATATTATACGAGCATGTAGTGCGTGAATACGAAAGCCTTGTGCTTTTGCAAGAAGAGCTTGCTTTAAGAGGCTACACTTCGAAAATTCACCAGCTATTAGATAGAAAACGCTTGCGCTATGCAACATGGCAAAAACCAAAAGTGCTTGTTGCAAGCTGTATGTATGATAACGAGGCAATTAACAGCCACGTTTATAATAATATAGGCGTTTGCAACAAAGTTGTAAATTTACATTGGGAGCAAATGCTTAGCGAAACACAAGAGAATGCACCGTGGTTTAATATGAACGGCAACGCAAAAAAATGCGTGCAAACTTGTTGGGGCACAAAAACAGCACAGCGCTTGCAAAATAACGAAATTAGCGAAAAAAACACGCCCGTTACAGGCGCGGTTATGATGGATTTTTTACTGCCGCAATTTAGCAGCTATTTTAAAACTAAAGAGCAAATTTGCAAAAAACATAATTTAAACGAAAATAAGCCGATATTGCTTTATATATCTTCTTTTGGCTATGCCAGCATGAACGAGGACGAGGTAAAAGAACTTAGCGACATGGCAGGCGAAGATTTTTCTGAATTTGCCAAAACCAACAAGAAAAGCATGGCGGAAACCTTACGCTATTTCGATGAAATTTTAAATAGCGATAGCGATTTGCAAATTGTATACAGGCGCCACCCAAGCGAATGGAACAGCGAGGAGTTAAATGCGCTTTCAAAAAAACACGCAAATTTTCATATTATATTTGAAGACAGCGTAAAGCAGTGGATTATCATAAGCGATTATATTTTTATATGGATGAGCACCGCAATTGCCGAGGTTTATTTTGCCAATAAAACTTGCCATATTTTGCGCCCTTATGAAATTGAAAACGAGTTCGACCCGGTTATTTATAAAGATGCAAAATATTTAAAAACCTACGAAGAATTTAAGCAAGCATTGCAAAATAAAAACGCGCCTTTTCCAATAAAAAAGGAAATTATAGAGGGTTATTTTGATAAAAGCAATGTGCCGGCATATATTCGAATGGCAGATTTGCTTGAGGATATATATAAAAACGCGCCCAGAGATTTGCCGTTTTCGCCGCCGTTTCGCCCGAAATTTAATTTGTTAAAATATTGTGCGCTTATTGGCGTGC
Organism: uncultured Bacteroides sp.; assembly: GCA_964369495.1. Lineage (GTDB taxonomy): Bacteria > Bacillota > Clostridia > Oscillospirales > Ruminococcaceae > Ruthenibacterium. The sequence goes on from CAYJGM010000081.1 coordinate 4,606, forward strand.
ATGCAATGTTTAAAATGAAATTGCACCCTAAAAAATTCAGCAAAATTTGCCCGCCGTTCGCAAGCTTTGCAGGCAGAATTTACGGTTATATAGAAAAAGCACATATTGAAAAAAGCGATGCCGCAAAAATGCATGCACGCATTGCGCCAATTGTTAAAAGCTATTATAACAGGTAAAAAACCGGTGAATAATAAGGGATTTTTATTGCAAAAAACAGAAAATATTAAGCATAACAAACTGCTAAAAAAAGGAATTATTTTTTAGCAGTTTTCTAATCTCTTTATAATTTGGCATATACACTTCAAGGGTTTGCCAAAATTTTTGCGAGTGATTTGGCACTAAAAAATGCACATATTCATGCAAAATTACATATTTTATACACGGCATAGGTTTAGATAATAATTGTAAATTTAAACTTATATACCGCTTTTTAATGTGGCATACGCCCCAGCGTGTTTTCATATCACGCACTTTTATAATTGGCGGTATTTCGTTTAAAACGCTGCTAAAAAGCGGAAATATTTGCATGCTTATTTCCTCAAATAAAGCTTGTGCTTCGTTTGTGCGTGATTTATCAATTATAATTTTATGTGCTTGTTCGTTTATTAACCTTTGCTGCGATTTTATTATCCATTCTTTTTTTAACAGTATAAAATTTTCAACTTCTTTTTTAGAACATCGAACAGGCGCACTAACAACAATTTGCCCGTTTATATCTATGCGCAAATTTATGTTTTTTATTTTCTTTTTTATTAATGTGTAATTTATGCCGTTTATGCTGTGTTCAGTATTATTATTTTGTTGCATTGTTTCTCTCTTTATGTTACTTGTTTATGCTATGCCCATAACCTTACCTATAAATAATACCCCATGGGTTTTCTTTTGATAAATCAGGTTTTATTTCATCATTCCACGAACAGTAGGCCTCCGTATAATTCTCTGTTAAAAACATTGGTAAATAATCTTTGAAATTAGGAGCACAGTTCATGCTTTGGATTTCTTCTATTTTTGCCCAGAAAACTTTGCCCTCATCGGTTTCTGAAACTAGTTCGCCTGAATAATCAGCCGTTTTATAAAAGTATGTAAAGTATTTATCCTGTGTTTTATTATTATACCAATAGATAAAACCACATGATTTTAAATTTGAAATATCCAAACCCGTTTCCTCTTTAATTTCACGAATGGCGCTATCGTATATTGTTTCATTATTTTCCGCATGGCCTCCCGGAAAAGATATTCCAGCCCAATTTTTTACTCTATCCTGCACCACTACTTCACCTGTATCAGGGTTTTGCACCATAACCATATTTGTTATTTCCAGCTTAGGCATATGTACACTCCTTTTATTATATACTTGAATTTCCACTTCGCTTCGGTTACTTATATTTTTTAATCTGATTGGCGTGCCAATTTATATACTATGGAGGTAATTATGGAACTTTGGGACATATATACACAAGATAGAATTAAAACCGGAATGACTATGATAAGAGGAAATAAGTTTGAAAAAAATTCATATCATTTAGTAGTTCATGCGTGCGTTTTCAATTCTATGGGTGAAATGTTAATTCAGCAAAGGCAACCTTTTAAATCCGGCTGGCCGAATATGTGGGATATAACAGTTGGCGGAAGTGCAATTTCAGGTGAAACAAGCAAGCGGGCTATTGAAAGAGAGCTTTTTGAAGAAATTGGTTTAAAACTTGATTTACAAAACGTTCGGCCGCACTTAACAATAAACTTTGAATTTGGATTTGATGATATTTATTTGATAGAAAAAGATGTTAATATTGATGAACTTATATTGCAATATGAAGAGGTGCAGAATGTGAAATGGGCATCTGAAAGCGAAATATTAACAATGCTTGAAAGCGGAGAATTTATACCATATTATAAAAACCTTATTCAATTATTATTCAATATGAAACATCAATATGGGGCACACATTACAAAATAAACACACCATACATATTAACAAGCCGGCACCCTCTTCAAAACAAGGTGTCTGCTTGTTTTTTTGCGTTTTATTAATAATTCTATCAGTAGTTATTTATACCAAAGCGGAATTGTTAATTTAAAATTATCATAATCTTTAAAGATAGCCTTGCACCTCTTTTTCATTCCATCAATCTCATCATCGCCGAATTTTTCGGCCCATTTAATTGAATACAATGCAGCATGAGCAACATATACAGCCAGCGCCCTCCAAAATGAATTTGGTATTTTATCATCGCCAAAATAAGCTTTTAGTTGCCCTATACAATAAGCAACGCTTAATTCTTTAGCAAAATTTTCCATTTTGTAAAACTCCTCATAAGGGTCGCCTACTTCCCACCTGTTAAAATCAATTACACCAATTTCACCCTCTTTTGTGTAAATTAAATTTCCGGGGTGAAAATCGCCGTGTAAATACACAGGTTTTTCTTTGCATATAAAATCAATATTATCATAAACATATTGAATTGCTGTTTCATCATTTTCTATTCGAATATTTGATTTTTCATAGCAAGCCAATTGCAGCAATTTCTTTTCTTTTTTGCTTTTTTGGGGTACATCTTCATAGTTTAGAGGTATGCTATGTAATTTTTTTAGAATATCCCCTGCCGTGTAGCCTAAATTATATTGCTCTTGAATGCTTAGGTTTGGCAATACATCTTCTAAATCTTGCCCATCTATCCAAGATAAAATCATAAAAACGTTTTGCTTTTTATTGCATACGCCAAAACAAACAGGCTCAGACATAAATATACCGGTTTTAAAGAATTTCGCAATTATATCATACTCTTTTTTCTTTAATTCATATTGGCTAATCGGTGATATTCGCAAAAGCTGTTTTTCGCCTGTTTTAGTTGTAATTTGATATTTTTCATCTGCAGACCACCCTTTTAAAATTTTATCTACCGAAAGCCAATCAACGCTCTGTTCAATATCAAAAAACATATAGCCCCTCCCTTGAATTAATCATTTTTCTTTTCTAAAATATTCAATACCCATAATAACAACCCCGCCAAATAAAAATACACACGCAATTAGCAAAGGTGCTATCATACCGCTTGCAAAAATCGTTGATAAAAACCTGCCCGGTGGCGTGTTCCAGCTTGAAACCAAGTTATTGCTTACAAATAAAATAATTGCCAAACACCAAATTGTTCCGATTAAAGATAAAAACCCGCCTATTAAAACTTTTTTCATGCTTTCCTCCTAAAACTAATATAAAAATCGAACCGATATATTATATTTAGTTATTATACAACAATTAAATATGCTGTGCAAATTTTTTGTTTCGCATTTTGTGCAAGTTAGTTAATTAATAATATATTTGCATATGCGTTTTTTGTAATCTATGTGTAACTGCACAAAAAACACAATATTTTTTTTATAAAGTTTTTTTGGTTTTTCTTATTGACATTTACTATATATAGTGTAATAATTATCTATACACTCAATATTTAGTTTGAGTGCGATGGGGGGACAAATTGTGATAAAAAGCGTAAAAAAACGCGATGGGCGCGTTGTTTTATATAACGAGGGGCAAATTGCGGCGGCTATTTTAAAGGCTATGCAAGCCGCAAACGAGGGCGATGCAACACAAGCGGCAATAATTGCTGAACTTGTAGGAAAAAGCCTTGAGGAAAAATGCAAAGGGCAGCCGCCGCTTATAGAACAAATACAAGATGCGGTTGAATATGAAATGATGCACGCCGGCTTTGAACAGGCTGCAAAAAAATACATTTTATACCGTGCACAGCGCACACGAATTAGAGAGGCGAATACCTCTTTAATGCGCGCTATTGATGAAATAACAACGGTTGATGCACGAGTTAGCGACATGAAACGTGACAACGCCAATATAGATGGCAACACGGCAATGGGTAGCATGTTGCAAATTGGCACGGCAGGCGCAAAAGCATATAATGCGCTGAATTTGCTAACGCCCGAACAGGCAGAGGCTTATTCCAACGGCGATATACATATACACGATTTCGATTTTTATGCGCTTACAACCACTTGTTGCCAAATTGATTTAATAAAATTGTTCGATGGCGGTTTTTCAACAGGGCATGGTTTCTTGCGCGAGCCGAAAAGTATTGCAAGCTATGCCGCACTTGCCGCAATAGCTATACAATCAAATCAGAACGACCAGCACGGCGGCCAAGGCGTGCCTAATTTCGATTACGCAATGGCAAAAGGCGTTGAAATAACTTTTGCAAAAGCCTATGAAACACGCCTTGCAAACGGCCTTGAAGATGTGCTTTTAATTGAAAATGCGAGCGAAATTGCAAAAAACGCGGTAGAAAAAGCCGCAAAAGAATGCGCTTTGCAATATGCAAGATTAAGCCTGCAAGTTGATAAATTCGACGCTATTGTACAAGAATACCTACAAAACAACACAAGTGCAGATGAACAAAGCTCAAGCCGAATAGTGCAAAATGCACGCCGTAGGGCAACAGCGCAAACCGAGCGTGAAACATTCCAAGCCATGGAAGGGTTTGTGCATAATTTAAACACCATGCATTCACGTGCTGGCGCACAAACGCCGTTTTCTTCAATAAATTACGGAACAGACACAAGCGCCGAGGGGCGCATGGTTATAAAAAACATTTTGCTTGCAACCGAAAATGGGCTGGGGCATGGCGAAACAGCTATTTTCCCAATACATATTTTTAAAGTTAAAGAGGGCGTAAATTACAACCAAGAAGACACAAATTACGATTTGTTTAAGCTTTCCTTTAGAGTTAGCGCAAAGCGTTTGTTCCCGAATTATGTGTTTTTAGACAGCCCGTTTAACTTGCAATATTATAAACAGGGCCACCCGGAAACCGAGGTTGCAACCATGGGTTGCCGCACACGTGTTATGGCAAACGGCGCTTATCCAAATAGCGAAATTTCGTATAGCCGTGGTAATTTATCGTTTACATCAATTAACTTACCGCGCCTTGCAATTGAGGCTAAAGGAAACGAAGATGTGTTTTTTGAAATGCTTAGCCAAAAGCTTGATTTAGTTGCTCGCCAATTGCGCGATAGGTTTGAAATTCAAGGGAAAAAACATGTTTACAATTACCCATTTTTAATGGGGCAAGGCGTTTGGCTTGATAGCGATAAGCTTGGCCCTGTTGATGAAATTCGCCAAGTTTTAAGGCACGGAAGTTTATCAATTGGCTTTATAGGCCTTGCCGAAACTTTGGTTGCGCTTTACGGAAAACACCACGGCCATTCAAACGAAATGCAAGAAAAAGGGCTTAAAATCGTTAAATTTATGCGCGATTTTTGCGATGCAAGAGGCAAAGAAGAGGCCTTAAATTACGGCCTTTTGGCAACACCCGCAGAGGGTTTAAGCGGCAGATTTATTAAAATGGATACAAAGCGCTACGGTAAAATTGCAGGCGTTACAGACCATGATTTTTACACCAATTCTTTCCATATTCCCGTTTATTATGATATTTCAATTTACGATAAAATCAACAAAGAAGCGCCTTACCATGCGCTTACAAACTCAGGGCATATAAGCTATGTAGAGCTTGATGGCGATGTTGCAAACAACCTTGAAGCGTTTGAAAGTGTAGTTAGATGCATGCACGATGCAGGCATTGGCTATGGCAGCATTAACCACCCGGTAGACCGCGACCCTATTTGCGGTTACGTTGGCGTTATAGGCGAGTTTTGTCCTCGTTGCGGCCGCCGCTCGGGCGAGGCATTAAGCGATGAAAAAATTGCGGAACTTCGCAAAAAATTCCCAAATTCTTTTAAAGATGTAACGAAGTAAAGGTTATTTATATAATGCGAGGTAAAAATATGGTTGAATCAAGATGTGGGTTGCTATGCAATTCTTGTGACTTCAAAAAAAAATGTAATTGTGGTGGTTGCATCCCAACAAACGGAAATCCGTTTCACGGAGAGTGTCCAGT
>CAYJGM010000082.1:0-10481 GCA_964369495.1 uncultured Bacteroides sp.
AAATTCACAAACACCTAAAAAATAAATTACTAACTTTGTATAAAACAAAACCTAGTCTTTTCACACTGAAAAGTAGGGCATATCAATGAAACCAGCTTTAAAAATCAATAAGCACTGATAAAAACAAATTACTAACCTTATATAAAGCAAAAAGCTAGCCCTTTCACGCTGAAAAAAAGGGTAATGCAAAGCAAACTGCTTTTTTAATTTACATCTGCTTAAAAAATAAATTGCTCACTTTCAAATCAAAATAAAATTGCACTTAATCTATATCCAAAAGCAAACAATAAAACATATTGCGTTTTTTCACATAATAGATTAAAATTAAGGAAACAATAGTTATTTAACTTGAATGACTATATATAAAAGGAGCAAAAGGTGGATAATTTTAACGCTTTAAGCGAAAAAGAAGCAAAAAACATTAACTATGTGCTTTGCGATATTGACGACACCATAACCACAAACGGCAAACTTAGCGCAAACGCATACAATGCCCTGTGGCAACTTAGCGAAAATGGAATAAGCGTTATCCCTGTAACAGGGCGGCCGGCCGGCTGGTGCGACATGATAATTCGCCAATGGCCTGTAAATGCGGTTGTGGGCGAAAACGGCGCATTTGTTTTTTATTTTGAAAACGGGCAGTTAAAAAAATTAACCCACCCAAGCGTTGCCACAGGCGACATTCAAGGCCGCCTTGAGGCCGTTAAAAAAGCTTGCCTTGAAAAAGTGCCGGGGTGCCGCGTTTCTAAAGACCAATTTGCACGCATTTATGATGTTGCAATTGATTTTAACGAAGATGAACCATATTTGGGCTTTGAAGCAGCAAATAAAATTAAAAACATTTGCCAAGAGATGGGCGCAATAGCAAAAGTTAGCTCTATACATGTAAACACATGGTTTGGAAATTACAATAAAGTTGCGATGGCACGCCTTTTTTTCAAAGAAATTATAGGGATAAGCGAACAAACACTTTTAGAGCAAGCAATGTTTTTTGGTGATTCGCCAAACGATGAGCCCATGTTCGAATTTTATAAATACTCGGTGGCGGTTGCAAATATTAAGCCGTTTTTAGGCAGTTTAAAACATTCACCTATGTTTATAACCGAAAAAAACAGTGGCGAGGGCTTTTGCGAGGCTGTATCACATTTATTGGCGTTAAAAAGTAAATAATAAAGGAGAGAAAAAATGAGAAAAATTAAACTGTATATAGCAATAAGTTTAGACGGTTATGTTGCGGATAAAAACGGCGGCATAGCGTGGCTTAACGAGAATAACACCGGCGAAGATGTGGGAAGTTATCCCGAATTTATAAAAAGCATAGACACCGTTATTTTGGGCCATAGCACATATCATCAAATTGTAAACGAGCTATCGCCAAACGAGTGGCCTTACAAAGGCTTAAAAACTTATGTTTTAACACACAAAAAGCTTGAAAGCACCGATGAAATTATTTTCACAAGCGAGGATATAAAAAGCCTTGCCGAAAACATAAAAGCAAAAGAAGGTAAAGATATTTGGATTTGCGGCGGCGCTAATATTGCACAGCAATTTTACGATAAAAACTTAATTGATGCATACACCCTTAGCATAATGCCGGTTATTTTGGGCGATGGAATTAAGCTTTTTGCAAAAAGCGATATGCAAAGCAAGTTAAAGTTAATTTCAGCTAATGTATATAACGGCTATGCCGAATTAGAGTACGAAAAACGCTAAATACGCTAAATTAGCTGAAAAATTTGCGTTTGTTTTGGTTGAAAATTTTTATACATGCCCTTTTTGCCAGGCGGCTTTAAGGGCATTTTTTTTGGCGTTTTTTAGGCTTTTAGGCAAATTATTATATAAGCTTAGGTGGTGCCAATATTATCTAAGCTTAAAATCTTTTATTTTTTACACACAATTTTAAAATCGTAAGAGTTGATAATGTAATCGTCGTCTAACAAATGAACAGCGGCGGGCGATTTTCCGCAATTTATGCCTATTGCAACAGTGTTTTCGCTGTTTTTTCTTGCATAGCACAGCACATGCTTTTCTTTTCGTATAAATATTAAACTGCCGTTTTGAAATGCGCTGTTTTGTTTTCTTATTTTCGCCAGTATTTTTAGCGTTTCAAGCACCCTTGTTTCGCTATTTTCCCAGTTAAAATATGCGCGGTTAAAGGGGTCTTTATAGCCTTGCATGGCAATTTCATCGCCATAATAAACACATGGCACACCCGGCAATGTGTATATAAATGCAAAAGCTATGCGCAAAAGCGCAATGCCTTTTTCATATTCTTCGTGGTTTAAAAGGCGGCCACTTTGCCAATATCTATCATGGTTTTGCATGTTTTGCCCGCAAAGCGCAGTTATAGCACGAATTGTATCGTGCGTTGAAAGGAAATTCATGGCGCAGTTTAGCGCAGGCGGCGGATAATTTTCGCATATTTCCATTATTTTTCTTGCGGTTATTTTTGCGTCTTCGCCTTTGCAAAAAGCCAAAACCGCATCTTTAAATGGGTAGTTCATGGTGCAATCAAGCCCTTTGCCAAGTAGATATGTGCGCTTTTGGCCGTAGCTTACTTTATTTGTTGCGTCTTCCCATACTTCGCCAATTAAAACTTTGTCTTCGCCGCAATTTTTAACGGCAAGCCTTATTTCCTCTATAAAATCGTCGGGCAATTCATCGGCAACATCTAGCCTAAAGCCTTGCGCGCCAAGCTTAAGCCAATAATTAATTACGCCGTTTTTTCCGCATATAAAATCGCGGTAGCTTGTTTCATGCTCTTTAACCTCTGGCAAAGTTTCAAAACCCCACCAAGAGCGATAGCCGCAATCGTACTTTTCGCTAAAATCATACCAAGCACGGTAAGGGCTGTTTTTATCGTGAAAAGCGCCCCCCTCACCATAGCGTCCCTCTTTGTTAAAATAAATGGAATCTGAACCGGTGTGGCTGAAAACGCCATCTAAAATTATGCCTATACCAAGGTTTTTTGCCTGCTTACACAAAAGTGCAAATTCTTCGTTTGTGCCAAGCAAAGGGTCGGCCTTTAGGTAATTTGCGGTGTTATAGCGGTGGTTCGAATGTGCCTCGAAAATAGGGTTTAAATAAATATAATCTACACCAAGGCTTTTAATATATGGCAATTTTTGCATTATTCCTTTGAAATTTCCGCCAAAATAATCTAAATTTAAATGTCCACCGTTTTCGTTTGGCCAAAAATAAGGCTCGCCATGTTTGTTTTTTCGGTAAATTCTGTCGCTAAAGGGCATGTTTTCATCGACATCAACACCGTAAAATCTATCGGGAAAAATTTGGTACATTATTGCGCCGTGCATAGTTTTCGGCGTTGTAAAATCTTTTTCATAAACAGTTAATTGCCATTTATCGCCGCTGTGTTTTGTAATAACTGCATTGCCGTTTTCCTTTTTGTAAATATGGTTAAAATCTTTATATAAATCGAAATAATAATAATATACGCCCGGAATATCAGGTGTGAAATTGAAACAAAACACATCGTTTTTATCTTCAAAATCAATATTGTTACCAAGCTCATAAAGCCGTGTGCCTAATATAGCACACGGCTTGCCGTTTGGTGTTTCAATTTGCATTACCGGTTTCTCGCAAAGGTAATGTTTTGGAACATAAATTGTAAAATAGCCCATTTGGCCACATTTTAGTGCGCCAAAAGGCGTTTTGCAACGCATTGAAAGGCTGTTGTAAATTAATTGCATAAGCGCCCTCTTAAAATAATGAAAATATTAAAAAGCTAAATGCTAGGGTCAATATTCCAAATGTGCTTTGCGTAATCAAGCACGGCCCTATCGGCAGAGAATATACCGCTGTTTGCAATGTTCATTAGGCTCATTTTATTCCACACAAGGCTTTGGCTGTAAAGCTGGCTTAAAAGTTCTTGTGCTTTTGTGTAATCGTTAAAATCTGCCATAACCATGTATGGATCTTGTGTGCGTAAATTTGTAACAACTTCGTGGAAGTTCTCGTTTGCCCACCCTTTTTCAAGGAATGCAAGCGCTTGGCTTGCCGCATCGCTTGCCTCAATATAGCTTGCAGGGTGGTAGCCAAAGTTTTTCAAATTTTCAACTTCGTGCGTGCGCATACCGAAAATAATTTCGTTTTCTTCGCCCGCAGCATCGGCAATTTCAACGTTTGCGCCATCAAGCGTTCCAATTGTAATTGCGCCGTTAAGCATAAATTTCATATTGCCCGTTCCGCTTGCCTCTGTGCCGGCAAGGCTTATTTGCTCGCTAACTTCGCTTGCGGGCATAAGCCTTTCGCTTGTGCTTACGCAATAATCCTCAAGGTATAAAATAGCAAGTTTATCACGCACAAGTTTATCTTTTGCAATATGCTTGCCCAAAAGGCAAATAAGGCGTATCATTTGTTTTGCCATATAATAGCCCGGGGCGGCCTTTGCGCCGAAAATATAAGTTCTTGGAACAAAATCGGCATTGGGGTTATCTTTTAAATACAAATATTGAGCCGCGATATTAAGCGCGTTTAAATGTTGGCGCTTATATTCATGCATGCGCTTTACCTGCACATCAAAAATGCTGTTTGGGTTTATAATTTGGCCTGTTGTTGCTTTAACATGGTTTGCAAATATTACTTTATTTGTATGTTTAACTTGCGCTAAGTTCTTTAAAAATTCTTCGTTGTTTGCATGTTTTTCAAGCTTTTTAAGTTCGAAAGCGTTTGTTTTAAAGCCATCGCCTATTGTGTTTTCAAGCAAGGTTGTTAAGGCGGGGTTTGCGCTTAAAAGCCAGCGGCGGTATGCTATGCCGTTTGTTACATTCGTAAATTTTTTAGGCGAATATAGATAATAATCGTTAAACACGCTTTGTTTAATTATTTCACTGTGCAATTTTGAAACGCCGTTTATACTATGGCACACATAGCAGCAAATATTTGCCATTCTAACTTGGTTATCGCCAAAAACCGCCATATAATTTATTTTGCCGATATCGCCCGGGAAAGCAATTTCTAAATCGTCACGCAGGCGGCGATCAAGCTCTTGGCAAATTTGGTAAATTCTAGGCAATGTCTTTTTGAAAATATCAACATTCCATTTTTCTAAAGCCTCGCTCATAACTGTGTGGTTTGTGTATGCAAAAGTGCGGCGGCAAATATCAATTGCTTTTTCCCATGTGTAGCCGCAATCGTCTAGCAAAAGGCGCAAAAGTTCGGGAATTGCAAGCGTTGGGTGGGTATCGTTAAGTTGTATTGCAACTTTATCGGGTAAATTATCAAGCGTTGAATATTGCGCTAAATGGTTTTGAACAATATCGCCCACCGAAGCCGCCGACATAAAATATTGTTGGCGTAAACGCAAAGTTTTGCCCTCGATATGGTTATCATTAGGGTATAAAACCTTGCTAATAAGTTCGGCGTTTGCGTTTTTTGTCATAGCGCTTGAATACTCGCCCGCATTGAAACTATCCATATCAAAACCGGGCGCTTTTGCCTTCCACAAGCGCAGCTTGCTAACATTTTCGTTGGCATAGCCCGCAACATACATATCGTATGGCACCGCTATAACATTAACACAATTTTTATGGTTAATACTGTGATACTCCCCGTCCCACTGCTCTTCAATTTCGCCGTCAAAACGTATGGTTACGGCTTGCTCGGGGTGCGAGCGAAGCCAAACAGTGCCGCCGGGCAGCCAGTTATCGGCACGCTCTTGCTGCCATCCGTCAACTATTTTTTGGCGGAAAATACCATATTCATATAAGATAGAATAACCGGTTCCGGCAAGGCCGGCGGTTGCCATTCCGTCTAAATAGCAAGCGGCAAGCCTGCCAAGGCCACCGTTGCCAAGGCCTGCGTCGGGTTCTTGCTCGAAAACATTATCTAATTTAATATTGTGGCTTTTTAAAACATCGCGCGCTAAATCTTGCATGCCTAAATTAAAAAGCGTGCTTTTTAAACTTCGCCCCATTAAAAATTCCATGCACAAATAATAAACTTGTTTTTCATTGCAACCATAAGTTCGTGCCATAAAATGTTTTCTGCGCTCGCTCATAGTGCTGCGGCAAATAAGCGCAAGAGCACGATAAATTTGGTCATCTGTTGCGTTGAGGTAATCAACATTAAACTCGGTAAATAATTTTTCGCTCAATAATTTATCAAACTCTTTTTTGTTCATTTTATCAAATGCCATAAAAATCTCCGTTCTGCCGTTTTCATCTTAAAGTTAGCTTATTGCAAACGGCAAGCAAAAAGTGTTTAATATAACCGCAACTTTAAAATATATAATTAAATATTAATTTTTATACAAATATATAAGCTTATTATACTATCTTTTTATATGTTTTCCAATACAGTATTGCCAAGTTTAGCATAACTTACCAACTTAATACCGTTTTAAGCTATAAATTTTGACATTTTAGCGTAAGTATGTGAATTTTTTTGCTCAAATATAAAGAATATGTTAAATATAAGTTAAATTAATGAAACAGCATATCGGTATTTTATGTTTAAATTTTCATAAAAAACATTTGCCAACAAGAAAAAAATTTAGTATAATGTATTAATAAAGATAAAAAAAGAGGCTTGAATTTGAAAATTAATTTCAAATTTAATATATTTAAAAGCCGTTTTTCTTGCCAGGCAAGCCTGACAACTGAAAAACATGGCACAAATACAACTATCTTTCATGGTTGTTTTGTGCTTTTCGAAGAAAGGAATGGTAATATTTATGTCGTTAAATAAAGCACGTTTTGTTGTTAGGGGTACACAATATGTTATTACAACTACAGATAGTGAAACCTATGTTTCTTCGCTTGCAGAGCGTTTAGAAAAAGATATTAAAGAAGTTTTAGAGGCATCGCCCTCGGCCTCTGTTATGGCGGCTACGGTTATTAGCGCCATGGGTTACCTTGATGAACTAGAGAAAAAATCTGTTGCCCTTGATAATATGAGAGAGCAAATAAAAGAATACTTACAAGAGGCTGCAAAGGCAAAAACCACGGCGGAAGAAGCAGTTAAACAAGCAAAACTTTTGCATGCGAACACAAATGCACCCCAGGAACCAAGGGTTTTAAATTTAAGTGTAAATGCTCAGGCGCAAAACGAGGCGGCAAACGCTTTAACGCCTTTAAACTCAAACGAAAACAATGACATTTTTGATAATGTCGACGAGGATAATATTTAATATTAATGCATAATAACACAGAAATTTTAGCGCCGGCAGGCGATGAGCAAATGCTTTATGCCGCGGTGATGTCGGGCGCTAATGCCGTTTACCTTGGCCTTTCACAGCACAACGCAAGAAGAAACGCCGGCAATTTTAATGCGCAAACTTTAATAAATGCGGTAACTTATTGCCATGCAAGAGATGTTAAAGTTTATGTAACGTTAAATACGCTGGTGTTTGAAAACGAACTTTGCGACATTGCAAATTTGGTGCAAGGCATTGCAAACGCAGGCGCAGATGCTGTAATTGTGCAAGATTTAGCGGTTGCCGCTTTGGTAAAACAAATGGCGCCGACAATAAAAATACATGGCTCAACGCAAATGAGCGTGCACAGCTTACAAGGTGCACGGGCATTAAAGGCGTTGGGCTTTGATAGGGTTATCCTTTCGCGTGAACTAAGCCTTTTTGAAATTGAGCATATATCGCAAAACAGCGGCATTGAAACCGAAGTTTTTGTGCACGGTGCGCTTTGCATGTGCGTTTCGGGCCAATGTTATATGAGCGCTTTTTTTGGCGGTAGAAGCGCAAACCGTGGAATGTGCGCAGGGCCTTGCCGTTTGCCATTTAGCGCAAGCATGCAAAATAATATGGGCGAAGAAAAAACAAACAACAGCCAAAATGTGCAAGATTTTCACCTTTCTTTAAAAGATATGTCACACCTTGAACATTTAAACCAAATTTTTAAAAGTGGCGTTTGTAGCGTAAAAATAGAGGGGCGTATGCGCACGGCGGAATATGCCGCATCATGCGTTAATGCTTGCGTTAGTGTGCGGCAAGGTTTAAACTACGATGCAAAACTTTTAGAAAATGTTTTTTCACGCTCGGGTTTTACAAATGCATATTTAAAAGGCAATTTAAACGGCGAGATGTTTGGAGTAAGAACAAAACAGCAAGCGCAAATTGCAAAAAAAGCACAGAACCAAACGAGGGAATTTTACCGCAGGGAATTACAGCGTGTGCCTATAAAAATGCAAATTGAAATTACAAACGATGGCGCAAAACTTACAATTTGCGATTTAAGCGGTAATAAAGTTGAACAAATTTTGAAAGCGCCTGTGCAAAAAGCGCAAAAAAACCAAAAACAAGCAATTGAAAAGGCATTATCTAAGCTTGGGGGCACAATATTTTTACTAGAGAATGGTGTGCAAATTATAGGCGAAGATTATTTTTTGCCTGCCGCACAGCTTAATGAAATGCGAAGGCAAGCGTTAGAGCTGTTATTGCAAAAAAGAAGCGTGCAAAAACCGCATGAATGTATATTAACGCCAAGCGAGGCGATAGAAAAATTAATTAATGCGCAAAACAAAGCGCAAACGCCGCTGTTAAGGCAAAATAAAAATGGCGATATATCGCTTTATTTATATTTTACCAATATCAGCCAATATAGCAAAGAACTTTTAAACGAAGAAATACATGGTTTTATTGTGCCCATTACCCAATATAATAAAGTGCCGCTTGAAATAATGAGCAAAACTTATTTTAGCCTGCCTGAATTTTGCGCACAAAAAGGCGAAGAGTATAAAATAAGTGAGCTAATAAAGCAAATTCAAAGCGAACACAAGGGCAAGTTTGCCGGTTTTTATGCGCAAAATATCGCACATATAAGCATGTTCGAAGGCAGTGAAATTTTCCTTGGTTTTAGGCTTAATGTTACAAATTCTATTTCTGCGGCAAGTTATGCAAAGATGGGCGTTTCTATGATAAATTTAAGCATAGAGGCAAGTTTAAGGCAAATGCAAAAAATAGCGCCGCCGCCATATGAAACAGAAAAGCTTAACAAAACAAACAAAGCTATAAAAACCGTTTGCACAATTTATGGGCACATGCCTTTAATGCTTACACGCGCATGCCCGCTGCACAACATTACAAATTGCAAAGATTGCGAGGGCAGTGGCATTTTAACAGACAGAAAAAACATGCAATTATATGTAAGTTGTACGGCTAAAGGTGCCGCCGGCACACGCACGATATATAACGCTGTGCCCCTTTATATGGGTGATAGACTTTGTGAAGTGCCCACAAATGCCGCACTTTGCTATTTTACGCTTGAGAGCGAAGACGAGGTTTTGAAAATTGTGCAAGACATAAAAAAAGGCGCAAAACAAAGCATAAAATATACAAGAGGCCTATACGAAAAAGGCGTGCTATAAAATGGCGAAAAATGGTAAATAAGCGGCGAATCGTAAAAAACGACAACTTGCTTGAACTTGCAAAAAAATAACGTAAATTCACGCATTTTTGCATGAAATGAAAAGAGGTTTTACATTCGCTGGCGAGATAGTTGCTTTATTAAAGCCAATGGGAAAATGGCATATAATTTATTTATGATAGTTTAAGCGGTTTTTCATACACGTATAAATTAAAAAGGTGGATAGCTTTTGGAGCTGTTGACAAACAAAGACTTTGCCAACAGTTCCTTTTTGCTATCCATCTTTTTTTATAATTTTTAGGTTAAAATAATTCGTTCGGCTTTCTTTTTATCGGTTAAGGCAAAACGCCATTTTTTAATTTATGCTTTTCATTATATTCACTTGCTAAAATGCTATAACAAGCCACATCTACAATTCCTTGGTTATTATAATCTGCCTGCCTTAGTGTTCCCTCGTATTTTAAATTACATTTTAACATAACTTTGCCTGAAGCCGGGTTGTTAATATCGTGGTTTGCACCAATTCGGTTTGCTTTCATTTTTTCAAATATAAATGGAATTATAGCAGAAAACGCTTGTGAAACAATGCCTTTATTCCACCACTCAAACCCTATGGCATAGCCAATTTGAACGCAATTGCATTTCTCGTTTATTTCTACAATAGAGATAGAACCAATAGGCTCGCCGGTTTCTTTTAAAACAATTGCCCAAAGGTAAAAATTATCTTTTTCGTAGGATTTCACCCACTCGTTTATAATGTTTTGTGTAACGCTTACATCGGCATGTGTTGGCCACATAAGATGTTTTGTAACCCTATCATCATTGCACCAATTTTTAAAAGCAAAATTTACATCACTATGCTTAAATTTTCTTAAAATTAACCTATCTGTTTGTATTTCTTTTGTTCCCAAATGTTTCATAATGGTTCCTCGCATTAATTATTTTGTTTTAGCAATTTTTATTTTTCAAAGCTGTTTGCGTTGTATCGTTCTTCTTTTCAGCGTGAAAAGAAGCAAAAGCGCCGGGGTTTGGCAAAAAGCTAATATGCCTTTTGAGCAAGGTGTGCAGTTTGTTTTTTAAGCAGGTGTAAATTATCAAGGCTTGTTTCATTGAAACCTTCTTCTTTTCAGCGTGAAAAGA
>CAYJGM010000083.1:0-10063 GCA_964369495.1 uncultured Bacteroides sp.
GCGCTTTTGCTTCTTTTCACGCTGAAAAGAAGGGCTAAACAACGCAAACAGCCTTGAAAATTAAAAATTGCTTAAAAATAAATTGCTCACTTTGCAGAAAGCCATATGCTAGCTTTTCACGCTGAAAAGAAGAATGACACATTGCAAACAGCCTTGATATTAGGCATTTGCTTTTAGGGGAACAAAAGGGCGGGCGAGGAAACCTCGCCCCTACAACAAGGGCAAACCGCTTTGTTTATTATGCAAACAGCCGCAAGGGCTGTTTCTACCGCATAATTGAAAGTTTAGCAGAAATCGTAGCACACCATCACTTTTAGTTATTACTTATTTTTTCGCCCTATTAAATTGCTTAAAATTACAAGCAAAATGCTTGCCGCAAGCATTAATGTGCAAAGTGCATTAATTTCGGGCGTTACGCCTGTGCGAAGTTGGGTATAAACCTTTATTGGCAAAGTATTAACATTAACGCCTGTTACAAATAAGCTTATAATAACATCGTCAAAACTCATGGCAAAACTTAAAAGCATGCCGCTTACAATTGCAGGAAACAAAAGCGGCAAAGTTATATCAAAAAACGCACGAATTCCGCTTGCACCAAGATCTTTCGCGGCATCGGTTAGGCTTTTGTCCATGCCCACAAGCCTTGCTTTAACAAGCATGTATATATAAGGTATGCAAAAGGTTGTATGTGCTATTATAAGGGTTGTCATTCCGAAAGGCAAGCCCAAAAGCGAAAAAAACACCAAAAACACCATTGCAAGTATAATTTCGGGTATCATTATGGGCAACATGGTTAAATATTCAATAAATGCTTGCGATTTTACCCTAGTTTTAATTTTGCTAAAGCCAACCGCACCAAGCGTTCCTATAATACCGGCGGCAAAGCTAGAGCTAAGCGCCAAAACAATGCTGTTTAAAAGCGCAACAAACATTTCTTCATCTTTAAAAAGTTCTTTGTACCATGTAAGCGAAAAACCGCCCCATATGCTTGAAATTTTGCTTTCATTAAACGAATAAACTATAACCAAAACAATGGGCAAATAAATTATAACGCTTACAACAGCAAGATAAACATGCGAAAACCCAATGCGTTTTTTCGCTTTCTTTTTGGAGTTGTTCATCATAATAAACCCTCCAACTCATCGCTTTTTGTAATACGCTTATAAAGCGCAATTAAAAGCGTTGTAAACAGCATTAAAACAACCGCAAGCGCAGCGGCAAAAGGCCAGTTATGCGCTTTTAAAAGCTGGTCTTGTATCAAACTGCCAACAAGCACAATTTTGTTGCCGCCCAAAATATCCGCTATAAAAAACAGGCCCATGCTTGGAATAAAAGTTAAAATAAAGCCCGATAAAAGCCCCGGTAAAGTTAGTTTTAAAGTTATTGTTAAAAATGCTTGCAATTTGCTTGCGCCTAAATCACGTGCGGCTTCAACTAAACTCCAATCCATTTTTTCGGCGCTTGAAAAAACGCTGAATATCATAAATTGTAACAAGGCATACACCATGCCTATAACAACCGCAGGGTAGGTATAAAGCAGTTTTAAAGGTTTATCTGTTATTCCAAAGAACATTAAAAAACTATCTAAAACGCCGTTTGCCCTTAGAATAATTATCCAACCGTAAAGGCGAATAAGGCTGTTTGTCCAAAAGGGCACCATTAGCACAATCATCATGAATTTTTTCCCGCGTGGGGATAATTTTGCCATGAAATACCCAAAAGGATAACCTATTAACACTATAAAAAATGTGCTTATAAGCGCAAGGGTAAGCGATTGAGCAAATGTGTTTAAATAAACGGGATCTAAAATGCTGATATAGCCTTGCAAGCTAAATTCGTTAATAATGCCCCAGTGTTCGCTTTGTGTTGCAAAGCTTATATACACCATATAAATTAAAGGGCCCGCAACAAATATCAGCGTAAAAATATAAAGAGGCGCCAGCGTTAGCCATATGCTTTTATTTTTCTTCACTGTGTGCCACCTCGCCGCTGTTTTGCACTTTTACATCAACCGGCACGGCGCTTTGCGTACACCATGTAAAATTAACTTCATCGCCAACATTAACGCCAATATCAATGCCGTGGCGGCTTGCAATAATATCAAGGCCGCTTTGTGTTTTAATTGTAAGGCGCAACTGGCCGCCGGCAAAAGTTTTTTCAACAATTGTGCCTTTCATGTCGCATTTACAGCCCTCGCCAAACTCTATGCTTTCGCTTCTAACGGCTATTCGCACATTTTGCCCTTTTTCAAATTTCATGCCCAAAGTTTTTGCCTTTGCACACCCATCTTTACATTCAAGGCGCATCATGCCCTCTTGCTCGTCTACACTTTGTACCGTGCCATCAATTAAATTTGCGTTGCCAACAAATGTGGCAACAAAGCTTGTTTTAGGCGTGTTGTATATTTCATTGGGCGTTCCTATTTGCTCGAAATTACCCTCGCGCATTACCGCTATGCGGCTAGACATATTAAGCGCCTCTTCTTGATCGTGTGTTATATAAATAAATGTGATGCCAAGTTGTTGTTGCAGGCGTTTAAGTTCGTGTTGCATTTGGCGGCGCAATTGTAAATCTAATGCGCCAAGCGGTTCGTCTAAAAGCAAAATTTTAGGGTTTGAAACAATGCTTCTTGCAATGGCAACACGTTGGCGTTGGCCGCCCGAAAGTTCGCTTGGCATACGGTTTTCATAGCCCTCTAATTGCACAAGCGCCAATGCATCTTTCACGGCTTTTTGCATTTCGGCCTTGCTTTTCTTTTTAAGTTTTAGGCTGTAGGCAATGTTGGCGGCTACCGTCATATGCGGAAAAAGAGCATAACTTTGAAAAACCATGCTCATGTCTCTTTTATTCGGCTCTTTGTTTGTAACGTCTTCTTCTTGTAGTACAACGCTGCCCTCATCGGGAGTTTCAAGGCCCGCTAATATGCGAAGAAGCGTCGTTTTTCCGCAACCGCTTGAACCTAAAAGTGTTATAAATTCACCTGAATGAATATCTAAATTAATGTTTTTTAACACTTGGTTTTCGCCAAAACTTTTGCTTATATTGTTAATTTGTAAGATACTCGCCTGCATATGCGCTCCTTTAAATTGCGGTTAATTCGTTGTTGTTTGTAAACTATTGCATTGCAATTTTGCCTTGTTTTACATGCTTTACCGTATATAAAATTGCAAAAATTTATCGAAATGGCATATAAACAAAAAACAAATTTGCTGTTAATTATACTGCAAAAGCACTATCTAAGTTTAATGGTTTGCCTTTTCTTTTGTTTTTCGTGAAACGGATTATAGCTGTTTTCAACTTCCTTTTCGCCTTTGCCGTTTTTGCCGTTTGTGTTATCAAGGCGCTCTTTTGCCATGCTAAGCATAAGTTTAATGCGGTTTTCTTGGTTTACCCTTGTTGCGCCGGGGTCGTAATCTATCGGGGTTATGTTTGCGTTTGGATAAACCGTGCGTATTTTATTTATCATGCCTTTGCCGCAAATATGGTTTGGCAAGCAACCAAAAGGTTGTGTGCATATTATATTTTCAAAACCTATGCTTTGAAGTTCCATCATTTCGGCGGTTAAAAGCCAGCCCTCGCCCATTTTAACGCCACGGCCAATAATGCCGTCTGCCATGGAACGCAATTTGTAAAACGGCGTGGGTGCGTGTAAATTATTGTATTTTTCTATTGCTTTGCACATTATACGTTCGGTTTTATCAAGATATGCCAATATTAATTTTGCAGTGGTTTTAACAAAAAAACTTCCGCCGTATATTTTAATGGTTTCCTCGTAATTGGCAACACAATATTGCAAAAAGCCCATTAAACCCGGCACATTCACTTCGCAATCTTGGCTTTGTAAAAATTTCTCTAAATCATTATTGCCCAAAGGCGAATATTTAACATAAATTTCGCCCACAACGCCAACTTTAATTTTAGGCGTGTGCGTTGTTTGCAAATTTGCAAAGTCTTTGGCAATTGCGTTAAAGTTCTTTTTCATATCGCCTTGGCTAACGCCTTTTTTTGCGCTGAACATGCGCGTAATATTGCCTACCCATTTATCTATAAGCTTTTGTGTATCGCCTTTATTGTTCTCGTATGGCCTTGTTTGGTTTGATAGCGCCATTAACATATCGCCGTAAAAAATGCCTGCTATGGTTTTTTTAATTAGGGTTAAATTTAATTTAAAGCCGTTATCTTTTTCAAGGCCCGAATAATTTATGCTAACCACGGGCACCTGCGCAAAACCTGCTTTTTCAAGCGCTTTTCGCAAAAGATGTATGTAATTAGACGCCCTACAACCGCCGCCTGTTTGCGTTAATAAAAGTGCGGTTTTGTCAACATCAAACTCGCCGCTTTTAAGCGCATCAATAAATTGGCCAATAACCAAAAGCGCCGGGTAGCAAGTATCGTTGTGCACATATTTTAAACCCTCTTGCGCAACGCTTTCGCCGCGGTTGCTAAGCACTTTAACTTTATAGCCCTCGTCTATAAAAGCGCCCTCTATCAGGCGAAAGTGAATTTGCGCCATATTGGGAATTAAAATGGTGTGCGTGTTTTTCATCTCTTTAGTAAAACGCGCATAGTTTTGTTGCATGTAAAATCTCCTTTTAAATTAAAAAAACAAAGGCGCAATTAATTAAACCGAATACTTAAAAAAAACACTTTGTATTTTAATGTTTAGCTTTAGCTAAAAACTCGCTTCAAACCGCCATATTTGCCCACATTGCGGTTTTATCATGCCGTGCAAATACCGGTTTTAAATTTTATTGCTGTGCACTAGCTAAAGGCGGTATGTTTGCGGCATTTGTAATTATTTTCTAGCCGCTATTGCAGCAAATAAGCTGCGTAAACGTATGCCAACTGTGCCAAGGTTTGTAATTTCGTCTATTTTAATTTGCGTACAAAGCTTGCCGCTTTGTTGTAAAATTTCACGCACTTCGTCTGTTGTAATGGCATCAAGCCCACAGCCAAAGCTTACAAGTTGCACAAATTCTATGTCTTCTTGCGTTGCAACATATTTTGCGGCACAGTAAAGCCTTGCGTGGTATGTCCATTGGTTTAAAATTGAGGTATCAAATTTTTCGCTTAAATGCGCTATGCTATCCTCTGTAATAACCGCCGCATTATAGCTGCAAATAAGTTTATCTATGCCGTGGTTAATTTCCGGGTCTACATGATACGGGCGCCCCGCAAGCACCAAAATACGCTTGTTTTCGGCACGTGCTTTGGAAATTATTTGCATGCCGCGCATTTGTATTTTTGCAAAGTATTCCTCGTGCGCTTTAAAGGCTTGCTCGGTTGCAAGGTTTATCTCTTTTGCCGAAAATTCATAAAGGTTTTCTTTAAGTATTTTATGTATTTTCTTAACAAAATCTTTTTGGCGGTGCACGCCCAAATACGGGTACAACATTTTTGCATCGCCATCGTGTGCGCCACTTGCGGCTATAACCTCGGGATAATAGGCAACCACAGGGCAATTATAATGGTTATCGCCTTTGTTTTCATCGAAGTTATACGTCATACAAGGGTAAAAAATAGCGCTTAAAGCCATATTGTTTAACCTGTTTATATGCCCGTGCACAAGCTTTGCCGGAAAACACACAGTGTCGCTGGGTATGCCCGATTGCCCGTTTATGTATAAATCTCTATCGGAAAAACCGCTGTGTACAACACCGTAGCCAAGGCTTGTGAAAAAAGCGTGCCAAAACGGCAACATCTCATACATATTTAAAACCAGCGGTATGCCAATAATTCCCCTTTTGCCCCTTGCGGTTTCGCAAGCATTTAAAAGCTCGCGCTTATACTCGTATAAATTAAGCGAATTATCAACAGCTTTTTTTGTTGTGGGTTTTTCGCACTTATTGCCGCTGATATATTTTGTGCCGCCTGAAAAAGTGTTTACATTAAGCTTGCAATTATTTGTGCAAAGGCCGCATGTTGTATGTTTAACGCTGTGTGTAAACGCTAAAAGTTCGGTTTTGTTTAAAATTGTGCTCTTTTGGCATTTTGCGTTTTCTTTTCCGTAAAGCGCAGCACCAAAAGCGCCCATAACGCCACTTATATCGGGGCGAATAACCTTTGTGCCCATTTCTACTTCAAAAGAGCGAAGCACGGCGTCGTTATAAAAAGTGCCACCTTGAACAACAATGTTTTTACCTAAATCATCGGGTGAAGAAGCGCGAATAACCTTATACAGCGCATTTTTTACAACGCTTGTTGCAAGCCCGGCAGATATGCTTTCAATGCTAGCGCCATCTTTTTGGGCCTGTTTAACGCTGCTGTTCATAAAAACGGTGCATCTGTTGCCAAGCGCAACAGGGTTTTTTGCAAAAAGGCCTATTTTGGCAAAATCTTTCGTTGTTTGCCCTAAAGCGTGTGCAAAAGTTTGAAGAAAACTGCCACACCCCGAAGAACATGCCTCGTTTAGGAAAATATCGGTTATTATGCCGCTTTCTATTTTAAAGCATTTCATGTCTTGCCCGCCAATGTCGATAACAAAATCTACTTCGGGCATAAAAAAGCGTGCGGCGGTAAAATGTGCAATGGTTTCCACAACGCCCTCGTCAATTTTAAAGGCGCATTTCATCATTTCTTCGCCATAGCCTGTTGCAGTGGCGCTTTTAAAACTTATATCTTTACATTCTTCGTATAGTTCAAGTAAAATTTCACGCAATGCGGTTATTGGGCTACCGCTGTTCGTGCGATATTTTGTATAAATTAAATTAGAGGCATCGTCTATTACCGCTATTTTTAAAGTGGTGCTCCCCGCATCTATCCCAAGGTGCAAATTGCCAATATGCTCGCCGTAATTTTTTCGCTTAACTGCGGCTTTAGCGTGCCTTTGGCAAAATTCTTCATAATCTTTTTCGCTATTAAAAAGCGCGTTTGTGCTGTTTGTTACGCCCTCGCCTTTGTATTGTTTTAATTTATCTATAATTTCGTTTAAGTAAAGGTTTTCTTCTGCACATAAAGCACTGCCGGCGGCAACAAAATAAAGGCTGTTTTTCGGGCAAATGCCGTTTAAGCCAAGTGCTTTATCAAAACTTTTTCTAAGTTGCGAGAAAAACGTTAGCGGCCCGCCCAAATAAACAATGTTTCCGCTAATGCTTCGCCCTTGCGCAAGGCCTGCAATTGTTTGGTTTACCACAGCGCCGAAAATGCTTGAAGAAATATCCTCTATGCTTGCGCTTTGGTTGATAAGCGGTTGAATATCACTTTTTGCAAAAACGCCGCACCTGCTTGCAATGGTATAGGTTTTTTGCGAATTTTTAGCAAGCTCGTTCATTTCATCGGGCGCTATTTTTAAAAGTGTAGCCATTTGGTCTATAAAAGCGCCTGTGCCGCCCGCACAACTTCCGTTCATGCGCACTTCTGTTCCATTTGTTAAAAATAAAATTTTAGCGTCTTCGCCGCCAAGCTCTATAACAACATCGGCGTTTGGCACATAGGCTTTAGTTGCAATATTCGTTGCATAAACCTCTTGCACAAATGGCACGTTACATGCATTTGCAAGCCCCATGCCTGCGCTTCCGCTTATGGCTATTTTAACCGCTTCACCCTTTGCAAATTCGGTTTCAATTCGCTGTAAAAGTTCTGTTGCTTTTTTTGTAATATGTGCAAAATGGCGCTCATATGTTTTGTAAATAATATTGTTTTGTTCATCAAAAACAACGCATTTTATTGTTGTGCTGCCTATATCAAGCCCTATGTTCAAAAATTTTTCCACCTTTTTATTGCAATGTTTCGTTTTGTTTGTTTTTGTCTGTTATTTTATCACCGTTTGCAGGCGCATAAAAATAAACTCTATCGTCGTTACTGTGTGCCGATGCCTTTGCCCTTGGCACACAAAAAAGTTCTTCATCGCTTGGGCTTAAAATTACCCAAGCACTGTTTTGTTCGTTTTTGGCTTGCGCTGTTTTTTCGGTTTCTTGCGTATTATAATTAACGTTTAATTTAAGCGCATCGAACTCCATTGTGTCTTCTTCGCTTGGCATCGGTATATTATTAGGTTGCAATTTTCTTGGCAAAGCTGTTTTTATTTTTTCTTTGCCACTATAAATTATACCATAAACCAGCCACAGAATACTATTAAAAATTAATAACAAAAACGCAATTATCGAGGTATTTTGTGAATAAACTGTAAATTTATTCGCAAACACCAAGCACAAAACGCCACATAAAATCCCTAAGAAGGATAAAAACAATGTTCTTTTAGCGCCAATTTTATAAATGCGCATCATATTAACGGCACGTTGTAGCATAAAAAAAGTGCTGAAAATTAAAAAAGCAACGCTGGAAAAATAAAAATTATCGTAAATTTCTTGCGTGAATGCAATACAAGCAGCGCCTGCCGCCACACTAATTACGCCTAAAAACAAGCGCATGTCATTCATGTTAAAATGGCTGTACAAAAGGTATGCCATGCAAAGCGAAGCCCCATAGACAACATAGGCCGAAGCGCAAATAATAATTGCAAGCTGTTGTGTAACGGGCGAATAAATTAGCTGCGCTAAAAGAAAAACAATCAAAAAAATATGCAAAGCCCAAAAGCTTAAATTTATGCTTTTTTTATTCTTCACTTTAACACCCCTTTATTTGCGCATTGTTATGATACATTATAATAAAAAAACAACAAAAGTGCAAGGTTTACACTTTTGCTGTTTATAATATAGCATTAAAAGCTAATGCGTTTATTTTGGTAAAACAACGCTAATACGCACAAATATAACGCAATAGTTTATTGTTGAAAATATGTTTTTATGTAAATTATTTTACGTAACAACACATAGTTTAAGAATTGTTTTGATTTTCCGGGTGAATTAATTAAATTTACTTTGCAATGTTTTTGTTTTAAGTTAAAATTAAAACATGCTATAGCAAAGCTTTAACCCAACACAACATCTAGTGTCATCATAACAGCAAAGCCAAAAATTACGCTTAAAACGCCATAAAATTCGCCCCTGTTATCTCTGCAAGTTGGAATAAGCTCGCTTGCCACGGCATATATCATTGCGCCTGCGGCAAAACTTAAAAACCAAGGCAAAAGTGGCGTAATTAGCGAAATTAATAAAACCGCACCTATGCCTCCAAGCGGCTCTACCACGCCGGAAACACAGCCGTAAAGGAAACTTCGAAAGCGTGTAAACCCTTCTTGCCGAATAGGAAGCGACACAGCGGCACCCTCGGGGAAATTTTGCAGGCCGATACCAAGCGCAAGCGCCATGGCAGAAGCTAATGCCGCCGCTTCGCCTGTTTGCGCCGCAAGCGCAAAGGCAAGGCCAACCGCCATGCCCTCCGGTATATTATGCAGTGTAATTGTTCCAATTAAAAGCATGCTTTTTCTGCGTAATTTCAGGTTTTTATTATTGCTTTCTAAGTTAGGTTTTATGTATTTTTTGTATAGTTTAACTATGTAGAAATCTGCAAACGCTAAAAACAAACCGCCCAAAACAAAGCCCCCAAAAGCTTCTATAACGCCTGTTTTTCCTTGTGTTTGCGCCATATTTATGGCAGGGATGATAAGGCTCCATACGCTTGCGGCTATCATTACCCCGGCGGCAAAGCCCAGGCAAATTTTATTTAGTTTGGGTTTTATTTCGCCCTTGAAAAAAAACACCAACGATGCGCCGACACATGTCATTAAAAAAGTAAAAAGTGTACCCGCGCCCGCCATTAAAATTGAATTCATATTATACCCTCCAAAATAGCATTTTATAAATTATTTTATGTGATCATTTTATGCCATGCTACAATTCAAAACCCTGTGAAAAATGGCTTTATTAAAAATTTAAGTTAAATTTAAAAAACATTGATTTATTTTATAAGTTAAGTGCATTTTTATTTCAATTTGAAAGTTAGCAATTTATTTTTTGGGCAATTTTTAATTATCAAAGCTGTTTGCATGGTGTCGCCCTTCTTTTCAGCGTGAAAAGAAGCAAAAGCGCCGGGGATTTGGCAAAAAGCTAATATGCCTTTTTGGGCAAGGTGAGTAATTTATTGTTTAAGCGGTTATAAAATATAAAAGCTTTATGCATTGTGTCGTTCTTCTTTTCAGCGTGAAAAGAAGCAAAAGCATTGG
>CAYJGM010000084.1:0-9981 GCA_964369495.1 uncultured Bacteroides sp.
CAAAAATTTCCGCAAGTTTAACCTCTTCAGGGCATGCGATTGTGCATTGGTCGCACATATTACATGAATATGGAATTATAGGATCGATAGTATTAGTTTTTAAGAAATCTGCAAATAGTTCGCCGGGATATTCTATATATTCTTTTAACATAATGCACTCTAACATGCATTTTTTGCACTCGCAACGTAAACATCTTGAGGCTTCTGCTAAAGCGGTTTCGTCATCAAAGCCAAAATCACATTCATTAAAGGTTTTAATGCGCTCGCTTGGCGACATTTCATTTGTTGTTTTTCTTTTTAAATCTTGAACATCATCAGGAAGCGGCAATTCTAGTTTAGAAACATATGCTCCCTCTTGCTCAAAATCTCTTTCATGGGTTAATTCTTTACCTTGCAAGTATAAATTAATGCTTGTTGCGGCTTTTCTGCCAAGTGCCATAGCCTCAACAACAATATTACTTCCTGCACTGTCGCCTGCAACAAAAACGCCTTTTACAGAAGTTGCTAGTGTGTTTTTATCAACAACATAACGGCCGCCGCGCCCTTGCTCTAAAACACCGCCGGTAACATCTGTTACAACTTGGCCTGTTGCAAAAATAATAGTGTCGCAAGCAATTGTTCTTAAATTATCTTCATTATATGTAGGGTTGAATTTGCCGTTTTCATCAAAAATAGAAACAACATCTCTTATTACTGCGCCTACAACCTCGCCGTTTTCGCCTTTAATTTCTTTTACACTGCAAGCACAATTGAAAATTATGCCCTCTTCAAGTGCGCCGTGTTGCTCGTGCTTGCTTGCCGGCAATATATCTTTGCTTTCAAGCGCAACTAAATTTACCGTTTTTGCGCCTAAACGAAGCGAAGTTCTTGCGCAATCCATTGCAACGTCGCCGCCGCCAATAACAAGCACGTTTTGACATTTAACATCGGTTTTTTCTTCAAGCGAGGCAAGCTTTAAAAAATCTACCGCATTTGTTATATTCTTGTTATCATCACCGGGTGTTGGAATAAGCGAGCCTTTGTGTGCACCGTTTGCAACAACAACAGCGTCGTAATCATCTTGTAAAGTTTTAAATTCAATGTCTTTGCCAATTTCAACGCCCATTTTGAACTCAACACCTAAATTTTCAAGGTATTTATATTCAAAATCAATGATATTGCGTGGCAATCTATAAGCCGGAATACCAACACGCATCATACCGCCGTAAACATTTAATTTTTCATAAATTGTTACGCTATGGCCTTCTTTGGTAAGGTCTATTGCGGCTTGTGCGCCGGCAGGGCCTGCGCCAACAACGGCAACTTTTTTGCCTGTTGGGGCTTTTTTGCTTAAATCCCATATTTCTTCGCAATCTTCTTTATCGGCAGCATATCTTTTTAACGCCGCAATGGCAATGGGCTCGTTATATTCTTTGCAACGCCTGCAATCGCTCTCGCATGGATGCGCACAAATTCTACCTAAGCTACCGGGTAAAAATAATTTTTCACGTATTTTTAAAAGGGCTTGTTTTGTTTGCCCATCTTTAATTAAATTTACGTATTCAATTGCATCTGTATGCATAGGACATGCTGTTGTGCAAAATGCGTGCTCATGCCCTTGACATTCTTCAGCAATTTTTGTTGCTTGTGCTATAACACTTTCGCTGAATTTCAAACTAATTTCCTCCTAATAAATATTTAAAACAAAACCCTAAAATATAGTAGTATGTAGGGTGAATTTTAAAAATCATAAATTTATATAATTATCATAGAATTTGTGATAAAATTAACAATTTTTTTATGCAAATCACTTGATAAGTATATCACAGGTAAAAATAAGTGTCAATAAAAATAAAATATTATTTAATGAAAAAATAATTATATTATGTTATTTTTTGTATATTGTTTTACATAATTGTTAAAATATAGAAAAAACACTTTGATTTTTGAGTATTTCAATACTTAAAACAAGTATTTTATGAAAATATCTGTTAAAATAAATAAAAACTGTATTGAAAAAATACAAAAAAAGCTATATAATTTATAACTGAATTGAAAAACATAAATTCGGTTAATTAAGAGGTGCGAATTTGAAAATAACAGATGAGATAATTAATAAATACAACAAATTAAAAAGCGAAATTTTAACACACAACAAGCTTTATTATGAAGAGGATAATCCTTCAATAAGCGATTACGATTATGATATGCTATCAAGAGAATTAATTGAACTTGAAAAGCAGTATCCAAAGCTTGCATATGAAAATTCGCCCAGCCAAAATATTGGGGGGCGTGTTTCAGGACGCTTTGAAAAAGTAGAACATATTGTTAAAATGGAAAGCTTGCAAGATGCTTTTACAAAAGAAGAAATTATAGATTTTGATAGAAAAATTAAACAGGCAAATTTAAAAGCAGAATATGTGGTTGAAACAAAAATTGATGGGTTATCGGTTAGCTTAGAATATGAAAACGGCATTTTTACACGTGGTTCTACAAGAGGCGACGGAACTATAGGTGAAAACGTAACTGAAAATTTAAGAACTATTAAAAATTTACCTAAAACGCTGCAAAATGCGCCTGAATTTCTAGAAGTTCGTGGCGAAGTATATATGCCAAAGGATGAATTTTTACGAGTAATAGATAACCAAGAGTTAGAGGGAAAAACACAATTTAAAAACCCAAGAAATGCCGCTGCCGGCTCATTAAGGCAAAAAGACGCAAGCATAACAGCGCAGCGTGGGCTTTCAATTTTTGTTTTTAATATTCAACAAATTGTAGGTGAAACGTTTAACACACATTATGAATGTTTAGAATATTTAAATAAACTTGGTTTTGATGTATCACCAAATTATTCACTTTGCAATACTGTTGAAGAGATAATTAATAAGATTGATGAAATTGGAGAAAATAGGGGAGGGCTTGCATTTGATATAGACGGCGCTGTTGTAAAGCTAAACAACCTTACAGATAGAAATGTATTAGGCAGCACCGCAAAAAACCCACGCTGGGCTATTGCATATAAGTATCCGCCCGAGGAAAAACAAAGCACTTTACTTTGCATTGAAATTAATGTTGGGCGCACAGGTGTGCTTACACCAACAGCAGTATTTGAGCCAATCTTACTTGCAGGAACAAGCGTTTCACGCGCAGTTTTGCACAACCAAGATTTTATTAGCCAACTTAATGTAAACATAGGGGATACAATTATAATTAGAAAAGCCGGCGATATAATACCTGAAGTTGTTGAAGTTGTGAAAAAGGGTGAAAATAAAGGCTGCTATATTATGCCAAATATTTGCCCTTCGTGCAAAAGCAATGTAACACGTTTTGAAGATGAAGCGGCACTTAGGTGCACAAACCCGGAATGCCCTGCGCAAGCACTGCGTAATTTAATACATTTTGCCTCACGTGGGGCAATGGATATCGAGGGTTTTGGCCCGTCTGTTGCAGAGCAATTAGTTGAAAACGGATTTATAAATAATGCGGCAGATATTTATTATTTAAAAAGAGAGCAACTTTTAACATTGGGCAAATCGGTTGGAACTTTTGCCGATAATTTATTGAATGCAATTGAGAATTCAAAACAAAATAATTTAGACAAATTAATTTTTGCTCTTGGTATAAGAAATATAGGTGCAAAGGCTGCAACGCTGCTTTCACAGCGCTTTCAAAACATGCAAAATTTACAAAATGCCAATTCCGAGCAAATAAATTCAATCGATGGGTTTGGCGGCGCTATGACAGAAAATGTAATAGATTTTTTTGCAAAAGCCGAAACGAAAGATTTAATAATGCGCCTAACGGATGCACAAGTTAATATGCAGTATGAAGGCAATGTTACCTCAAATATATTTACAGGCTTAACATTTGTTGTAACAGGAACTTTGCCAACGCTTTCACGCATACAAGCACAAGAATTAATTGAGCAAAATGGCGGAAAAACAGCAAATTCTGTTTCTAAAAAAACATCTTATGTATTGGCAGGCGAGGCCGCGGGCTCTAAACTTACAAAAGCGCAAAACTTACAAATAAAAATAATTAACGAGGGCGATTTATTAGAAATGCTTAAAGAATGATATTAATTATATATCTTTTGATATGTGCATGGCGCTTTGATTGGATAAAACAATATAGCTTTGCATGTAGCTTTGTAATTAAATTTCCCTATAATAGTTTAAATATCTGCAATAAAATGCAAGTTTATAATATAAAAAAGAGCAACTTAAAGGTAATTCGAAATTTTCGAAAACCATCATAAGTTGCTCTTTTTATTTTTGTTATTGTATTATAGTTAAATTGCAAACATATTATTTAATAAAATATAGCGTGAAAAATCACGCTATATAATTATTAAAATGGCGGTGCTATGCACATGCCAATTAATCTCCATTTTGTATAGAGATTTTTCAAAACTATTTGTGATGTGCACAGAATGAAAAATTAATATGCAAATAATAAAAATCGCTATTTTACGCTTATATCTTCTTTTTTACAAATAAGCCTAACAATTAATTTTGCAATTTCCATAATCGGTAGTGGAGCTAGCGATAATGCAAAAACAATTAACATTTGTGTGCCTGATAGCATTACAAGGCCAAACACACTTGCAAGGAAAGGCACAAAATAAATTATTGCCTGTAACGATAAACCTGCAAGAAATGCTAAAACTAAATATTTATTATTGAAAAACCCTTTTTTAAACAGTGAACCATTTGTTTTTAAATTAAATGCGTGAACCAATTGCCCCATGGCAAGGGTTAAAAATGCCATTGTTTGTGCAATTTCCATGCTTTTCCCCTGTAGCACAAAAAGCCCTAAACAGTAAGCAATTAAAGTTAAACTTGCCACCATTACACCCATTCCAAGTATTTGCCCAACAGATGCTTTTGTGAAAAAGCCGCTGCTTTTTGGCATAGGTTTTTGCAACATAATATCTTTTTCAACCGGTTCTACACCTAAAGCAAGTGCGGGTAAACTATCGGTTACTAAATTAACCCACAATATTTGTGTTGGCATTAAAGGCGTGCCTATGCCCGCTACCAGCGCTACAAAAACAGCCATTACTTCGCCTAAATTACTTGAAAGTAAAAAGCTTATGCATTTTTTTATGTTTTGGTAAATGCCACGTCCTTCTTCAACGGCGGCCGTAATTGTTGCAAAATTATCGTCGGTTAAAATCATGTCTGCAGCGCTTTTTGAAACCTCGGTGCCGGTTATACCCATTGCGCAACCTATGTCTGCCGCTTTTAGTGCAGGCGCATCATTAACGCCGTCACCGGTCATCGCAACAACTTGGTTTTTGCTTTTCCAAGCTTTAACTATTCTAATTTTATGTTCGGGTGAAACACGTGCGTAAACACGTAAGTTTTCAATATCATTTGCAAGCTGTTCATCGCTTAATTTATCTAAATCTACACCTGTAATTGCCTTGTGTTTTTCAGAATAAATTATACCAATTTCTTTTGCAATGGCAACTGCGGTATCTTTGTGGTCGCCTGTTATCATAACAGGGGTAATGCCGGCGCCTTTGCAAACGGCAACAGCTTTTTTCGCCTCTTCACGCGGCGGGTCTATCATTCCCATAAGGCCTATAAAAGTTAATTCTTTTTCTAAAAAATCTGTTGTAATTTCACTTTCACTGGGCTTTTCTTTATAATCTCTTATTGCAACTGCGAGTACACGCATTGCGCTATCAGCCATTTGTTTATTAGCTGCCATTATTTTTTCGTTGTTTGCGTTTTTACAAATTGCAAGAACTTGATCGGGTGCACCTTTTGTAACAGAAAAAACACGCCCATTACTACTGTGCAATGTAGTCATAAGTTTTCTTTCGGAATCAAAAGGAATTTCGCCAATTCTTGGATAATTATTTGTGAGTTTTTCTTTCTCTTCGCCAAGCTCTAACAGGGCGGCTACCATCGCGGTTTCGGTAGGATCGCCTATATGTGTAAGTGTGCCGTCATCCTCTTTTGTAACATCTCCATCGCAACATAAAACAGCCGATTGCAAAACTTTAATTGCGCTTTGTTTATCATCATTCGGCGCAAATAATTTATCATCAAAATAAAGTTTTGTAATTGTCATTTGGTTTTTTGTAAGTGTGCCTGTTTTATCGCTGCAAACAACGCTTGCGCTACCTAAGGTTTCAACCGCAGGAAGTTTTCGTATAATCGCACCACGCTTTACAAGCCTTTGTACACCCATTGCCAAAACAATTGTAACAATAGCCGGCAAACCTTCGGGAATTGCCGCAACAGCAAGCGTAACTGCTGTCATAAATATTTCAACAATAGGCGTGCCGTTGTAAAGGCCTATGCCAAAAATTGCGCCGCATATCACAATTGCCATTATGCCTAAATATGTGCCAATTTGTGCAAGGCGTTTTTGTAGGGGGGTAAGCTCTTCTTTTTCACCTGCAAGAGCACCTGCTATTTTACCGTTTTCTGTATTCATTCCTGTTGCAACAACAACTGCGGTTGCACGGCCATATGTTACAACAGTGCCGGAAAACACCATGTTTTTTCTATCGCCAAGCGGTATATTATCGCCCTCGATAATATCTTCGTGCTTTTCAACCGGTAAACTTTCGCCTGTAAGAGCAGATTCCACCACTTTTAAACTACCGCAATCAATAATTCTGGCATCGGCCGGTATTAAATCACCGGCTTCTACAAAAATAATATCACCGATAACAACATCAGCCGCATTAATAACTTGCTTTTCGCCACTACGCAACACTTTAGCATGAGGCGCCGACATTTTTTTAAGCGCTTCAAGAGATTTTTCGGCCTTTGCTTCTTGAACCGTGCCTAAAATTGCATTTAAAAACACAACAAGTAAAATTACTATACTGTCAACAGCGTGGCCACTTACAATAAAGGATACTACTGCCGCCGCTATAAGCACAATTACCATGAAATCTTTAAATTGCATCAAAAATCTAATTACAACACTGGGCGGTTTATCCTCTTTAAGCGAGTTTGGGCCGTTTTCCAGTAGGTTTTGTTTTGCTTTATCTTCAGATAAACCATTTTCAAAATTTGTGTTAAACTTTTCAATTAAAACATCATTGCTTAAATTATACATTATTATCTCCTAAGATTAAAATAAAATACTTATATAAGAATACAACTTTTTTATATGTTTTTCAATATAAACATAAAATTTTATTATAGTATTAACAAAAAAACTTTATTTAGCATTTAATGATATAGGTTTGTTATAAAATGTAAAAATATTTAGTTTACAATTTAATTAACAGCAGTAGATTTAATAATTATTACAGAACGGAGTTTTTTATGGAAAATATTAAATGGTTAATAGACGAATATGATGAAATTAAAAAAATAAAAAAATGTTTAGAATGTAAAGAAAAGTTCAATTTAATTATAAACAAAAAAACAGAAAAAACACAAAATATCAATGGTGAAATTAATGAAAACAACAAACAATTAAATGATGAGTTAATTGAGAATTTCAGTGAAAATGTTGAAAACTCACAAAAAAATAATAGTGAAACTTCCGCTGAGGAATTAAATAACGTGGTTGAACTAATTAATATAGACGACCAAAGCCAATTTGAAAACATAATTGAAGAAAGCATAATAAATATTGAACAAACAAACATGAATGACGACGAAATAGGCCAAAATATATTTGTAGATGAAACTGTAGTTGACAGAGGTTCTAATGAATATTTATATAAAGTTTTGCTCGATAATAAAGATGAGTTCATTAGAATATCAAATGAAAAAGCACAAAAAAAATTAAATGAATTTATTGCAAACGATATTAAAAATCAAGATATTGATTTAAATATTAATAAGAAATGCGTAAGCTGTAATAATAAAAACACAATAAAACCTATAATAAATAAAAAAGACAATAATGCAAAAATTAATACAAGGCAAGTTTGTAATGAAAACAGTTTAAGTTATGAAGATGAAATTATTATTTTAAATAAAAAATATTAAATAAGCATTAAACTTAATCTAATATATTATCTTGTAAATTAAACATAGTAATGTTACAATTATAATATTATTAAATATTATAAGGAGTAGCATTTTGGCAAAAGAAAAATTAAAAACCGTATATGTATGCACCGAATGTGGCGAAATTTCAGGGCGCTGGATGGGCAAATGCCCCACATGCGGTGAATGGAATACAATGGTTGAAGATGTTGTTAAAGAGGCCGCGGGAAAAGGCTTAAATACGCACCAAAGTGCAAAAAGTAACACGAATAATATTGGCTTACATATAAAAACACAAAAGATTAGTGAAATTAATGTTTTGGAAAACAAAAGCAGAATTATTACTAAAATTACCGAGCTTGATAGGGTTTTAGGTGGTGGAATTGTTCTTGGGAGCGTTGTGCTATTAGGCGGTGAGCCCGGGGCTGGCAAATCAACTTTATTATTACAATTATGCGGCGCTATAAGCGAAGAAGTAAGCGTGCTATACATAACAGGCGAGGAGAGCGCAAGGCAAATTAAATTAAGGGCTCTTCGTTTAAATGTAAAAGGCGAGGGAATTGCTCTTGCAGCACAAACCGATGTTGAGGCAATATGTGAACTTATTAAAAGCACAAATCCGGGCCTTGTTGTTATAGATTCAATTCAAACAATGCAATGTATAGAGCTTACATCTTCCGCAGGTAGCGTTTCACAAGTTAAAGAGTGCACTGCAAAGCTGTTAAATATTGCAAAAACAACAGAAACACCAATATTTATTGTTGGGCATGTTAATAAAGACGGCGCAATTGCCGGCCCTAAAGTTATGGAGCATATGGTAGACACTGTTTTATATTTCGAGGGCGATAAAACCTTGCCATATCGTATGCTTAGGGCGGTTAAAAACAGGTATGGTTCAACTAATGAAATTGGCATGTTTGATATGACAGGCAGCGGCTTAAAAGTTATAGAAAACCCCTCGCAACTGCTTTTAGAGGGGCGCCCGCTTGGAATTAGCGGAAATTGTGTTGCGTGTGCAATGGAGGGCACAAGGCCAATTTTATCTGAAATACAAGCGCTTGCAACCAAAACAGGTTTTGGTACACCTAGACGTGTTGCGAATGGTTTTGATTACAATAGAATGAATTTACTTCTTGCCGTGCTTGAAAAAAGGGCAGGATATTTCATGGGGAATTTGGATGTATACATTAATATTGTTGGCGGTTTGCAACTTGACGAAACCGCCTGCGATTTACCTGTGTGCTTAGCACTTGTTTCTGCAATTGCAGATAAACCTGTTAGCGAGCAAACATTGGCGCTTGGCGAAATTGGCCTTGGCGGCGAAATACGCAATGTTTCGCATTTAAACTATAGGTTAAAAGAGGCACAGCGTATGGGTTTTACAAGGGCAATTATACCAAAACAAAATTATGAAAACATAAATACAAGCGAGTTTAAACATATGGAAATTGTCGGTGTATCACATATTTCACAGGCTATCGGTTTAATATAATTTTATTATATTTTTATAACAGCAATATTCTAGTAGTTAAGTCAAATTTAAAACCCTAGCTTTAAATTATTATTTAAAGCTAGGGTTTTTAAATAGTAATACTATAAAATTTATTATTATATATTATATTAAATTTGTTAAAACCTCATGTTTTTTATTGAAAGTATTTACATTTGTTATATTATTTAACCTTTAATATAACTTTATTTAAAGAAAAATATATTAAATATAATTATAAATTTACTTGACATTTTTATGTAAATTAGATAATATTAAATGGCACAATAATACGGAGAGATGGCTGAGTTGGTCGAAGGCGCACGATTGGAAATCGTGTAGTGCAGGAATGTACTCTGGGGTTCGAATCCCCATCTCTCCGCCAAAAAACAAGCACCCAAAAGGGTGTTTGTTTTTTTGTGAAAAAGAAATTTTGGAACAGAAACCCAAGGTGTGCATTTTCCTTAAAAAAAGTTAATTAACACGTTTTGCCACACCCGCCCTTTTTAATACTTGAACTTTAATTTAAAACATGATATG
>CAYJGM010000085.1:0-9553 GCA_964369495.1 uncultured Bacteroides sp.
ACACACCTGCCGGCTTCGTAGCGCAGATAATGGCAGGCGCAGCGGCACCCGGCACGGCCATGGCAGAAAGTGCAGACTATCACCTAAACCCATATGTGCACATCACGGTTGCTCCACCGCCCACGCCAGCACCTGTGCCCACACCTGTACCATATAACTCTGCAATTTCACCGCTTACAGGTGTGTATAACAATTAATACGGGTTTTACTTATTAAATTATATATTTTTAGCAAAATAAGTTTGGACTTCCAAATTGTGAATAACAGCATAGATTCGAACCTTGAGTGTTCAGTCTATGCTGTTTTCTTATGCCTAAAAGCCTGTGTTTGCAGGCTTTTTTCTTGTTTTAATAGGTTTACACTTAAATACAAAAAAGTGCAAATTTTGATGCAAAAAATATAAAGTTTATATTCGAACCTAAGCGACCTAACATTTATCTTGCAAAACCTTGTGGTTGTCGAAGAATATAGCCTCTTTTTTATCAGGTGTCAAGTTCATATTTGTAGAGTGAGGCCGTTTGCTGTTGTAAAAGCTGATATAATTTGCAACACCTTTATACTTCGTCATAAAATTAGGGCTTTTTTGTATGAAAAATAAACTTGAAACATGCGCATTTTTGTAAATAGCACTTTTACTGCAAACTTTTGCTATGTTTGTTCGGCACCATTTGCTGTTATTATAGTAAAAGTAATTGAATCTACTCAGTTCTGCTATTTTACTTCTGCTTATTATGGGGGCAAACTGAAAACAATTTACTTTGTTCTTTCGGCTATAGCTAGAAAATAAGTTACAAGTTCTCTCATTTTTTCAGGTATTGCAATTTCTGTAAACGCTCTCATAGTTTCGCCGTTAATTTCAGTTAGATTATCGTTGCTTGCAACAAAATGTGTGAAACCACCCACCAACATTTCTTTCATTGCAGGGGGTACAAATGCATATAATGCATTATACATATTTAAGGCAGGTTTTGTCCAGTTATAATCTGTTAAAATTTTAGGAACTTCTGCCTCTTTTTCACGTTCTTTTAAATTAACTATATAGTCTGCATCAATAGCAAATTCGTTTTGTGTTATACCCAATCTATCAAATTGTTCTTGCGGAGCGCTATTTTCTTTCATTGCATGTATAAGCATTTTCAGCATAGCTGCCTCTGCTTCAAAATTCTCAACTTCGCTTGTTTCATGTGGGTCTGCGATTAAATCATATAGCTTCGTTCCATAGTTGCATGCATTCGACTTGCTAGCTTCCCCATTTGCGTTAATCTTTAATGTTTTTACATTTTTAGTAAATGAAAACGGTTCAAAAAGTTCAATGTTTTGCAATTCCTTTACACTAAACATCTTGCGCATATGTGTAGGCATTAATGTATAGTTATACAAAGGGGAGTTGTCGTAAGAAATAGGTGCTTTCATATAACTGTAGTTTCCATCAGTAATATTAACATGCATGCCATGAAACCCATATAGTGCATAGTCTCTTATTGGCTTGTTATTATTTATCATCTGTGCAATATCTTTGCCTTGCATATCTTTAGGAATTTCTAGCCCGAAGAATGACAACAATGTAACAGGTATATCAATTGTTTGCGTTAAGAAACTTCTTCGCTCGCCCATAACTTTGCTTCGTGGATCGTACAGGAAAAACGGAGTGTGGGCTATTTCTTCGTAAACCGGCATACTGGATTTTGCCCACCAACCGTGCTCGCCTAGAAGAAAACCATGATCGGTATTAACTATAAGCATAGTATCTTCCCACATGTTGTGCAAATCCATAAAATCAAGTATTTTACCTAGGTTTTTATCGCACATGGTCAATAACGCAGCGTATTCAAGCCTAACATGATTAACTGTCTTTTCATCTTCTGTGCATGGTGTATAAGGTGGCCAATCTGCTATTAATCCCTCGTATTCGTGTGGATACATGTCTTTAAAATGTTGCATGGTATAAAAAGGCTCGTGTGGGTCGAATGTTTCTATTTGGCAAAACCAGTTATCGGCACTATGATTTTTTTCCAAAAACTCTAAGCCTAATCGAAATGTGTTTGTTTGTGGTTGCTTTTCTTCTGTATCCATAAAATTGCGGTTTACATCATCATTTATGCGCATATTTGCCAAAAACTTACCTGCTCCTGTTTTTGGCAGTTCAAGGTTAAAGCCTGTAGAAAAATCATGCTCTGCATTTAAATCTACCTTCCACGGGTCTCCCTCTTGGCCGCGCACACATTCCCATGTAGAATATCTTGTGTGATAAGTGCAACCGCCGTCTTCCCAGTAATGCTGATGGTCTGATACAAGGTGGGTATGTACTCCGTTTTTCTTTAAAATTTCCGGCATAGAGTCATCATAAGGTTCCATAGGCCCCCATGCCCTATGCAGAAAATTATATCTTCCTGTATGTAATTCGCGCCTGGCGGGCATGCATGGCAAGCTGCCAACATAGTTTTTATCAAACGTTACAGAATGTTGCATCAGCCTATCAAAGTTAGGCGTTTTAACCCAATCACAACCATAAGGAGATAACATTGCCCTGTTAAGGGAATCATACATAACCATTATTGCTTTCATTTTAATAATGTCCTTTCGCTTGTAAAATTAATGTACTATTCGCCAACAGCATCAAGTATGCTTATATGCTGTTTAAGATAATTTTCAGGCGAAAGTTTATGATATTTTTTAAATGCCCTATAGAAGGTTGAATAAGTATCATAACCTACCATTCTTGCAATCTCGTCGATACTATCAACACCCGCTCTTAAACGCCTGGCAGAAATTTTCATTTTCTGTTCAAGGATATATTCATTAATTGTTAAACCGGTTTCTTGTTTGAACTTTCTGGATAGATATGAGCTGGAAACATTTAATTCTTTTGAAATGTTTTTAAGAGAGATAGGAATATTTAAGTTCTCCTCAACTACCATTTTAGCTCGAGTAACAATATTTTTATTATATTTATTTGCATGGCTTACAAGTATAGCTTTTACCTCGAAATGTATTTTGTCTAAAATCTGCATTCCCTCATTATAATCAACACAATTTTCTGCCATAGATAATAATTGCCTATTAAAGTGCATAATTACCTGCAAATCTATCCCTGAAGCAATCATTTGATACATTGAAAGAGAAACCAAAACGTAAAGATTATGCTTTAAATTGGTGATATCTTTATCAAAGAAATCCGATTTTTCAATAAACCCTTGCATTTCTTTTTTGTCGAAATAATCCAAATTGTAGTTCTTTACCGCTTTTGTGAAATTAGCAAAATAATAAAAGAAGAGGCTGTAATTTTTATGTTTTTTATCATTATTGTTCATGCTTTTATTATAACAAAAAAAGTAAAATATATCAATTAAACGTGATATTATTCGCAAAGTTTCGCTTTGTATATTTTGTTATATCTCCTGTAATTTCTATAGTTTCTACAAGCGTGCATCCATTTGAACTTGCGCCTACCTCTACAGTAAGATCGTGAGCACAAAGGCACCAATTAAAGTCGTCGTCTAAATATGCAATTTTTGATAGATCGATTATACAGCTCACAACTTTTTCCTCGCCCGGCTTTAAGGTTATGCGCTTAAACCCAACAAGTTGTCTAATGGGCCTAACCTGAGTAAGCCCTCGCGAGCCAAAATAAATTTGGGCAATTTCTGTGCCTTCACGCTCACCTGTATTTTTGAGTGTAAAAACAAGTTCAACCGCGCTATCTGTATCGACTTTTTTATTTTTTATAACTAAATTACTGTATTCAAAATTTGTATAAGTGATGCCATCACCAAAATAGAATAGTGGGGTAGATGGCATATCAACATATCCACCCCCAAACATTGCCTCAAGCCCTCTTTTTGCATCGTCTTTTTTGTTACAGTATCCTTCACCGGTTTTATGGTTATAATGAATAGGAATTTGCCCTTCACTACGTGGTATAGTTACCGTAAGCTTTCCACTTGGGTTTACTCTACCAAGCATTATATCGGTTAAACTATCCCCTCCAAAATTACCGGGGCACCATGTTTCTATAATTGCACGGCTCTTTAAAGCCGATTCACTAAGTGCAAGTGGGCGCCCATTTGTTAGTGTTAATATAACATTTTCGTTAACCTGCATTACGCGTTCAATTAATGTTTCTAATGCAAGCGGCATGGTTATTGTTGCTTTATCCTTGCCCTCGCCACTTGTAGCATCAGGAGACCAACCACATTTTTCCCCGCCTGTCAGAATTACAAGATCGCTTTGTTTTGCAAGTTCTATAGCAATCGACATTTTTTCTTCGTTTATTTCAAGAAAATCGCAACCCTCTGCAAAATTAACTTCGCCATCATATTCATCTGCCATAGCTTCAAACAATGTTCTTCCAACATATTCTTCCCTTAGAATTTCCTCGATAACGTCAGTTTTTGTCATAGCGCCTTTGGCCAATCGTTTAATAAGTAGCGGCAATTTTTCTACATTTATGCCATCTTCTATGCGCATTTCGTCGGTA
Organism: uncultured Bacteroides sp.; assembly: GCA_964369495.1. Classification (GTDB taxonomy): domain Bacteria; phylum Bacillota; class Clostridia; order Oscillospirales; family Ruminococcaceae; genus Ruthenibacterium. The sequence continues at coordinate 4,478 of CAYJGM010000085.1, forward strand.
ACACCGGTCATTCCACCCATTCTACCCATAATCATGCCTTGGAACATTTCAAGAGAGGATGGATATGTGTATCCGGCAAATAGATTTTTTAAATTGTTTGCAAACGGCCCAATTATAGCAATTTTTTTGCCTTTTTTTAGTGGTAATATTCCATCGTTTTTAAGTAAAACCATAGAGTTATCGCAAATTTCTTTGCTTAATGCATCGGCAGCAGGCTCGTTAAGTACAGCTTCGATATTATCAACATTGATGTAAGGATTGTCGAATAATCCCAATTCGAATTTCTGCTTGAGAACTTGCTTTACAGCAATATCGATATATTCTTCGTTTAATTCGCCGTTTTCGGTAGCTTCTACTAAACTATTAAACGCCTTAGCTACAGGTGCATCAGAGCAAAGGCCGGCTTCTAATGCTTTTATTCCTGCGCTTTTTAGAGAACGTGTAGCGTGTTGCTTTTCATACACACGAGTAATCGAGCTACCATCACAAACAGCTGTACCATCAAACCCTAAACGGTTACGTAACAAGCCTGTAAGATATTTTTCACTTATGCTCATCGGTACGCCATTTATAGCAGAATATGTGCACATTATACCCTGTAAGCCGGCCTCTTGTATCATTGCCTCATAAGGTGTAGCATGTACCTCTATAAGTTCTTTTTCTCCAATTTCCACACTTGAAGTATTTAGGCCACCTTTAGGTATACTATATGCCAAAAAATGCTTTGCACATGCGGCTACATTCTCGTTTAAGTTCTCTCCTTGCATACCTTTTACAACGTTTAAACCCAGAATAGCCGCAAGGTATGAATCCTCGCCATAGCTTTCATAATTTCGCCCCCACCTTGCATCACGAGCTATATCTACAACAGGTGCTAACCCAAAGTGGCAACCTAGCGCACGCATCTCTGTTTTAATGGTTTGTCCTATAGCCTGTGCGTATTCTTCACTAAATGTCGAGCCAACACACAAAGGGCAAGGGAAGCTGGTTGCATACTGTGCAACTAATCCGCTCATACACTCAACTTGAGTAAGAACGGGTATTCCAAGCCGAGTGTTTTCTATAAAATACTTTTGTAAAAAATTATATATCTGCCCTATTTGTTTTGGGGTTGCACCGGGTTGCATACTAAACTGAGCAAATCTTCCGATACCGTCTTTGCACATTTCTTGTACTTTATCTTTGTTTAAGCCGTTTAACCCTAAAACATTTATGGACATATTTGATTTTAGTTGTTGCACTTTTTCTACTAAAGTCATTCTTGAAATTAAATCTTCAACTCGATCTTCGATAGCAGCATTTTTATCTTTATATATCATAGTTACCTCTTTTTCAAGTTAATTTGTTGCATGTAAACGCTGTTGACGCCTTTGTGTTAATTCTGCTTCCATTTGCTTTTCTACCTTTTTATTAATTGGATAAAATAGCATTGCTAAAATAGTAATTACGAAAGCAACTATTGGGAACCACATTCTCATAGCAAATATCGCATCCATAACAGCTTGTGATTGTGTGGCACTTTGGCTGATAAAACCAACAGCTTGCAATATAGCGCCAAGCAACAAACCTGCAATAGCCTGCATAAGTTGATTTGATAGGCCTACCGCTGCGCTTGAAAGACCCGCCACGCGAATATCTTTTTTCCATTCTGAATAATCAGCACAATCGGGAACACACATCCACGAAGCCATGGCAATAAATCCTGCGCAGAAAGCTATGCCAATTGAGTTGACATATAACATGGTGATATTTTGATCGCCTGCAAACCAGTATGCCAAACATAAAACTATACAGATAGATTCAAAACATATGATTAAGTTGCGTTTGCTAAATTTAGCAAGTACGAATGGTCCAACTATAAACGGAATTATTCCAACAATGGTTTTTAATAGGTTAATTATAGAAAACAGCGCATCTCTACCACCAAGGTTAAAATCGAAAAAGTAAAGATTAGTTTGTTGCTGTATGATATTTGCAAACATATCTGTAGAAAAACCTATTATAAGCAATAATAGTGGAACATTAGTGATAAATGCATGAAGTTGATTTTTAAATGTAAGAGGTTTTGTTTTATATATTTTAAGTTCTTCTTCTGATAGATCTTCTACTTTAAGCACTTTATCAGGCAAGTCAAACTTTCTTGCGCCCAAAATACAAAAGAAGTAAGAAATTAGGCATATAGTTGCATATATTATTAAGGCAATGTTCCATGATGATTGATTTTCTCTTCCGCCAAGCAAATTAAGTAAAGGAACTAGTAAAACAGTAACAAGTAGTGCTGCTACTCTACCGAATACATTTCTAACTATCATATACATTTGGCGTCTTTTTATATTTCCGGAGCTTAACGTTGCTAAGGCTTGAAAACCTATTTGCACAAAAGAACGTGACATGCAGAACATTAAATAAGTAGTATAGCTGTAAATGATTTGTGTTCGTGTATCTACCGCAGGAACCATAAACATAGCTACAAAGATAAGTATAGTTAAAGGCCCAAATATAACTAAATACGGTACATATCTGCCGTGCTTTGTATTGGTTTTTTCCATTATCATGCCTACTAATGGGTCAATTACTGCATCTAATATAGTTGCTACCATGAATATTGAACCTGCAAGAATTGCAGAAAGCCCTACAACCTGTGTATAGTAGTATGTAATCATAGAACTTATAAACATAAAGATTAGATTTTGCGCTAAATTACCGGATTGGAATGCTGTTAAATATCTGCCTTTTACTTCAACGCGTTGTGGTACTCTTATAGTGTTTTCTTTCATTTTTGTCCTCCATAAATTTATTGTAGATTTATTTTACCATCAAAGCCTTTTATTATTTCCAGTAAATCTTTGCCTGCGTCTAGCTGCGGTTGTACAAAAAGGTCATACATGGCGCCTTGGCCCCTTTTTTCAAGAATGTTTTTTAAGTGTAAGCAAGAAAAGCGGCTATCTTTTTTGAGCGGTACAATATCACATGTTTCCTGATACCATTCTAATAAATATTCTTTATGCATAGCAATTTCGTTTTTATACTCGCTATTTTCAATTAAATTGATACGCTCTTCTTTATCCTTTGTTAAATCATAAAATTCATCGTTTTCATACAAGCGTTTTATATACTTAAAATTTTTTGTTCTGCACATAGTGGCTTTTGTATGCGTTCCGTCAGACATGGATTGCGCTAACTGTCTGGGATAGTATTCACTTTTCACATTTATACCTTTATTTAAAGGCCCGGTTTCTATACATTGTGTTTCGTTGTTAAGCCTACCACCTTCACAAAAAACTGCCTTTTTAAAATCTTGTTGGCCTAATATAGCGCCTTTTAAATTTTTGCCGTTATAATTATGTGTCATTTGGGTTGCGGTTATATCTAATATTGTTGGGTATAAATCTATTAGCTCAACCAAATTATCATTAATCCCGCTTTTAAAGCTTTCCCCTTTAATGGGTTTGTAAATTAAAGGAACGTTTACAAGACAATCAAAAAAGAGGTTTTGAGCTTTTTCTACCATACCGTAATCACCTGTAAAATCACCATGATCTGATATAAAGAATATTGCTGTATTATCGTATTGTCCTGTTTGTTTTAGCTTTTTAACCATTTCACCAACAAGGTCATCCACATATGCACACATTGCAAGATATATTTTCTTTATGTATATTAAATCATCATTTGTTGCATCTTCTAAACCTTGATTTTTTATGATTGCCTGCATCATCTTTGGAAGATTTGAGATATCGTTAAATCTATCTTTAATTTCTATTTTGCTCTCATCAATCTTGTCTACATACTTTTGAAGTGCCATATATGTGGGATGAGGATTATTCAGGCCCCAAAACATAAAAAACGGCTTATCTTTTGGCGTTCTGTCTAAAAACTCTAATACGCTGTCACAATCGAGCCTGTCGGTATCCTTGTACTCGGTGTTATAGTTTACACCACTCATGTGCGCATAATAAAATTTATTTCCTGCTTCACCTCGCTTAATCTCTTTATCCGGTTGTTCTTTTGGCATATTAAACACAAACTCATCACAGTATTTTTCGTAAAAACCTTTGTACTGTGCCGGAAGAAAATCATTGCGTCCATTAATCCAAACATAATAATTGTTGTCTTTAAGTTCGTTAAGAATTATGCTTTCGTGTGGTTGTATCATATGTGTCATTGTTCTGTGCCCATTCACATGTGGATATAATCCACTTAAAAAACTACATCTGCTAGGTGTGCAGACAGGGTTTTGGCAAAAAGCGTTTTTAAAAGATATTCCATCTTTTGCAAGCTCATCAAGATTAGGGGTGCTGGCTGCTGTACATCCAAGATGATTAAGCACATCTGCACGCATTTCATCCGCACAAACCACTATAACGTTTTTTGTCATTTTCACCACTTCCATTCTAAAAAAGTTAATAAATAATATGCAAAATATAGTATTTACGTTAGATTATAGCACTTGCAACAAAAAAGTAAATTGCATATAGTGAATATAAATTGCAAATTCACAACAAGCGTTTGCATTAGGGCAATATGCGCAATAATAGTTCAATAATTGCAATTTAGCTGTGATTTTAACAATATTTACAAAAGTAATTAATACAACGAAAAGTGAGCAAGCGGTGGGTGCTATATCGTTAGCATATGAATTTGGCACTTACAAACTCTGAAACAATAAAATTGCGAAATAAAAACAAATTTTTAGTTGCAAAAAGTATCTTTTGCGTGTAAAATATCTTTAGATGAAAGAGAGGGAATGTTATGGAAAAAATAAAAATAGCGATAATTGGATATGGCAATCTTGGCGTTGGTTGCGAAAAAGCTATAGCCAATAATTCTGATATGGAACTTGTAGCGATATTCACAAGGCGCTCACCTGATAGCCTAAAACCACTCACCGCCGGCGTGCCGGTTTATTCGGTTGAAAAAGCAGAAGAAATGAAAGATAGCATAGACGTTGCAGTTCTCTGTGGTGGCTCGGCTACTGATTTGCCTGTTCAAGGGGTTTTGTTTGCAAAGCTTTTCAATACAGTGGACAGTTTTGACACCCACGCTAAAATACCGGAATATTTCAAAGCGGTAGAT
>CAYJGM010000086.1:0-9447 GCA_964369495.1 uncultured Bacteroides sp.
AGCGCCGTTAATGCGCTTATAAAAACATGTATACTTTAGATTATAAAAAATATGCGCAGGCTATAAGAAATGCCGTGGCAGAGGCTGTAGTTTTACTTAAAAACGACAATTGTACACTGCCAATAACACAAAGCGAAAAAATAGCAATTTTCGGAAGGGCGCAAATAGATACGTATTATTGCGGTACAGGCTCGGGCGGCATGGTAAACGTACCGTACATTGTAAATATTGCAAATGGGCTAAAAGCAAAGCGCACAATAGACGAAGAGCTTTTTAGCCTATACGAAAATTTTACAATGGAAAACCCTTTTGACAAAGGCAAAGGTTGGGCGCAAGAGCCTTTTATGCAAAAAGAGCTTTTACTAAATGAAGACATTGTTGAAAAAGCTGAAAAAAACAGTGATATAGCAGTTTTTGTTATAGGCAGAAGCGCAGGAGAGGACAAAGACTGTGCACCTGAAAAAGGCAGTTATTATTTAAGTGAGATAGAAGAAAATAACTTAAAACTTGTTTGTGATGCTTTTGAAAAAGTTGTTGTTGTGCTTAATATTGGCGGCGTTATGGATATGTCGTTTGTTGAAGAGTATAATCCTAATGCCGTTTTAATTGCATGGCATGGCGGCATTGAAAGCGGTAACGGCTATGCCGATGTTTTGTGTGGCGATGTAAATGCAAGCGGCTCTTTGCCCGATACTGTGGCAAAAAATCTTGAAGATTACCCCTCAAGCAAAAACTTTGGCGGCGAAAAAGAAAACATCTATGTAGAAGATATTTTTGTAGGTTACCGCTATTTTGAAACTTTTGCAGAAGATAAAGTGCTTTATCCTTTTGGATTTGGGCTTTCTTACACAAATTTTGCAATTGAAAATACACATTTTATCATTGAAAACGGCAATTACAGCTTTAACTTTAATGTTAAAAACACAGGTGATATATCCGGCAAAAAAGCGGTACAAATATATGTGCAAGCGCCAATTCAAAAACTAGGCAAGGCGAAAAAAGTGCTTTGCGGCTTTGCTAAAACAAATGTGCTTAAACCAAACGAAGTGCAAAATATAAGCGTTGAAATAAGCAAAAAAGATATGGCGTGTTTTGATGATGAAATATCCGCATTTATAATGGAAAAAGGCGAATACAAATTTTATGTTGGCTTTGATGTACGCAGTGCCGCACATGTCGCTCAGTTTACACAGCAAGATGACGAAACAATAGAAAAGTGCACGCCTGCACTTATGCCTATTAAACCTTTTGAAAAAATGGCGGCAATATGTGAAAACGGTGCATATAAGCTAAGCTATGACAATGCTGTTTTAAGAAATTATGATATAAATGAACGTATAAAAACCCTAATGCCAAAAGCACAGGAAAAAACAAACAATAACTATACATTTGAAGATGTGAAAAACGGAAAAATAACTGTAGAACAGTTTGTAAACGATTTTTCTGATATAGAGCTTATTCAAATGTCGAGAGGCGAGGGAATGTGCTCGCCAAAAGTTACGCCCGGCACAGCAGGCTGTTATGGCGGTGTTACAACTGCGCTAAAACAAGGGCGCAAAATGCCTATTGCTTGCTGCTCTGATGGCCCGTCGGGAATTAGAATGGATTGTGGAACAATGGCGCTAAGCTTGCCAAATGCCACGGCAATTGCATCAACGTTTAACGTTGATGCAGTGAAAGAGTTGTTCACTTATTTATCGCTTGAAATGCTTTATCATAAAGCAGACACATTGCTTGGCCCCGGAATGAATATACACAGAAACCCACTGTGCGGTAGAAACTTTGAATATTATTCGGAAGACCCATTTTTGACGGGTATGATGGCAACAGCGCAAATTGTAACGATGAATAAATACAATGTTACAGGCACAATTAAGCATTTTGCGGCAAATAACCAAGAAAAAGCGAGAAAAACAGTAGATGCAGTTGTTAGTGCAAGGGCGCTTAGAGAAATTTATTTAAAAGGCTTTGAAATGGCTGTTCGAGATGGTAAAGCTTATAGCTTAATGACGGCATATAACCCAATTAATGGAACGCAAGCGGCATCTAACTTCGACCTTAATACAACAATTTTGCGCAAAGATTGGGGTTTTGACGGCGTTGTTATGACAGACTGGTGGGCAACCATGAATAAAGAGAACGGCGCCTCGAGTGAAACTTACACTGCCGACATGATAATATCGCAAAACGATGTTTTTATGGTTTGCGCAAGTAGCGAGGAAAACTCTAACGACGACAACAGCGAAGAAGAGCTTGCAAACGGCAATTTAACAAGATACGCACTTGTGCGAAATGCAAAAAATATTATAGGTACATTGCTTAAATACAATTGTTCAAAGCCACCTGTAAGTGTTGAACTTTTAAATATTCCCCAAAATTCAAAAGCGAAAATAAATGATGTGGGGATATATAAAATTGATGAATGTTTGAGCATTGACACCGGTAAAATTGATACAACAAAATGCGTGTCGAACAATATTGTTTTAAACTTAAGCAGTAAAGGCGTTTATGAAATTACATTCGATTTGTTTGCAAATGCGCCAGAACTTGCACAGCTACCTTTAACTGTAAAGGTGAACGGTAGCATTTTGAAAACAATCACGCTAAAAGGCAGAAAAAAAGGCGTATTTACGTGTGAATTTGACATGTTTGCAACAATTAACACCTACCTTGAACTATATTTCGGTGAAAGTGGAATGGTTGTAAATTCAATTGATATAAAGCGAATAATACAATATTAAAGGACGATTAGCGCGAAAACACACTAATTATTATAAAAAGGCGTGCCGTCAAAAGACGGCACATGCCAATTAATCTCCATTTGGTGCGGAGATTATAAAAACTATTTGTGCTGTGCACAGAATGGAGACTAAAGTGGACATAACAGGAAGTTTTGTTAAATTAAATAAAACACCTTATTATAAAATAAGCAATAGCGAAAAACTGCCGCCTTTTTTTATTCAAGTGGCATCTTCAAATGATATATGGATTTTTCTTTCATCGTGTGGGTGTGGCGGTTTGACAGCAGGGCGCAAAAATAGTGAGGGTAATTTATTTGCATATACAACAGACGATAAACTTTTTGCAGATAGCGAAACAGGTAGTAAAACTATTGTAAAAGCAAACGGCAAATTGTGGCAGCCGTTTGAAAAGTGTGGCACGCAAAAATATAGCATTACAAGGAATATCTACAAATCTTGCTATGCTAACAGCGTAATTTTAGAAGAGATTAATAACGATTTAAAACTTAGTTATTCTTATGAATATTGTTCAAGTGAAAAATTTGGCTTTGTAAAAACATCTGTTTTGCAAAATTTAAGCGCCGAAACAATTAGCGTGCAAATGCTTGACGGGCTGAACGATATATTGCCGTATGGTGTTAACTCAAGCTTGCAGGCAAATTCTTCAACGCTTGTAGATGCGTACAAAGCGGCAGAATTACAAGGTGAAAAACTTGCTATTTACTCGCTTACATCCACAATAAACGACACGCCTAATCCACTTGAAATGCTGCGTGCAAATATTGCTTACAGCACGGCAAAAAACGCAAAAATTTATTTAAATAATAACGTTATTACTAAATTTATAAATGGCGAAAAGCTTGATATTACACCCGATAGCTATGGCAAAAAGTGTGGATATTTTGCTGTGCTTGAAAAAGTTCTGAAAGGCAATGACAAGCTAGAGCACTCTTTTGTGTTGGATAGTGGATACGATCATGTTAAGCTTGCCGATATAGAAAGCTTTGTAAATGCAGATGATTTTAAAGCTTTATACGCAGACATAGAAAAAGGCACAAACGACATAATAAAAATAGTAAAAGATGCGGACGGTGTACAAAAAACAGGCGATGAAATAGCATGTGCAACGCATTATTTAAGCACGCTTTACAATGTTATGCGCGGCGGCACTTTTGAAAAAGGATACGATTTTGACTATAACTTATTTATTAAATTTGTAGAAAAAAGAAGCAAAAAAGCACTGCAAAACGCACAACTTTTGAAAGAAATTGAAGAGTGCAAAAGTATAAGAGAATTAAAGCAGGTGGCGCAAAAAGATAAATTAATGCACCGCATGACGCTTGAATTTATGCCACTGTCGTTTTCACGCAGGCATGGTGACCCATCACGCCCTTGGAATAAATTTAATATTGCGCTAAAAGATGAAAATGGCGAAAAAGCAGTTAATTTCGAGGGTAACTGGCGCGATATTTTCCAAAATTGGGAGGCTTTGGGGCTATCTTTTCCACTTTATTACGACAATATGGTGGCAAAATTCGTCAATGCAAGCACAATAGACGGCTACAACCCATATAGAATTAATAACGAGGGTATAGAATGGGAAAAACCGGAGCCGGAGAACCCGTTTGGAGGCCTTGGCTATTGGGGCGACCATCAAATAATCTACCTTTTAAGGCTGTTGCAGGGGCTTTCAAACCATTACCCTAAAACATTGAACGAAATGCTTGGCAAGGATATTTTTACATACGCAAACGTTCCTTACATTATAAAAGATTACGAAGATATTTTAAAAGACAGCAAAAACACAATAATTTTTGATTTTGAGCTTGATGAAAAAATTGAAAATAAATGTAAAGAGTTTGGTACTGATGCTAAACTTTTAATGAAAGACGGTGAAGTTTACACTGTTAATTTTGCTGAAAAGCTGCTTGTGCCGGTTCTTAGCAAAATAAGTAATTTACTGCCCGGCGGTGGTATTTGGATGAATGCACAGCGCCCCGAGTGGAACGATGCAAACAACGCAATTGTTGGTATAGGCCTTTCAATGATAACTGTTTATCATCTAAAAGCTTATTTGAATTTTATACGGGAAGTTTTTGTATCAGCACAAGAAAGCTTTGATTTTTCAAAAGAAGTTGCCACTTGGCTGAAAGAAATTAGTAAAATATTAGAGCAATATAAAAACAATTACAATAACAATGAAAAAGCTGTGCTTGATGAAGTTGGAACTTCATTTTCAAATTACAGAAAAAAAGTGTATAAAAACGGGTTTAGCAGCAAAACATCTACAAGCAATGAAGAAATTTTGAAATTTATAGATAATGCTTTAAATGCTGTAGATTACACAATAAGCAAAAATAAAAATGATGTTTATGTTAGTTACAACCTTTTAAATGATGATTTTACTTACACGCCTATGAAACATATGTTAGAGGGGCAATCGGCAGTAATTGGAAGCGGTTACTTAAATGCAGATGAGGTTTGCGGTTTGATTAATTCAATGCGTGAAAGCCTATTTGATGAAAACGAAAAATATCACACACTTTATCCTGTGAAAAAGACGATGAAATTTTATGATAAAAACAGTGTGTCACAAAAATTAAAACCTATTGATAACATTATAAGTAAAGATAAAAACGGCAAATTGCATTTTAATGCGGACATAGTCAGCGAAGAAGTTTTGCGAAAAAAATGCAGTGAAAGCCATTTGAGCGAAGAAGAAATTAAAATAATTTGCTGCGAATTTGAAAAAGTTTTTTCTCACAAAAAATTTAACGGCAGAAGCGATGTTATGTATAAATTCGAGGGCATAGGCTGTGTTTATTGGCACCAAAATGCAAAACTGGTATTGGGCGTGCTTGAAAGCGCACAAAAAAGCCATGTAAAAGGTGAGGACATAACACAAATTTACAATGCATACAATGAGCTGTTAGAGGGCTTTATCTATCGCAAAAGCCCAAAACAGTGCAAAGCCATACCAATTGAGCCATATTCGCACACTTCTTACAATAAAAATAGCGAGCAACCCGGCATGACAGGGCAGGTAAAAGAAAGCGTAATAATGCGCCGTGGCGAACTTGGTGTTATGGTTAAAAACGGGCAAATTACATTTGAAAGTGCATTTTTAAGGCATTGTGAATTTGATGAAAACAGCGAGGTTGGCTTTACGTGCTATGGTGTTAAATGTGTTTATAAAAAATCTTCACAAAAGGGTGTTGTAGTGCATAAAAACAATGAAATATTAAAGCAAGACAGCCATACTTTATGCTTGCAAGACAGTAAAAGCATGTTTGATAAATTAGGCGAAATTAGTTTAATTGAAATTTTTTGTTGAAAAAACTGATGTAAAAGAGTTATATTAATATGAAACTTGGCATTTTACTGTGTGTTTGATAAAATAAGTGTGCGTTAGAATTTAGTTCGACGTACACTTTTTTTATTAAGCATGAATATTAAATCCTTGTTTAATGAAACAACATTAAATAAGGATTTAATAACAAAAAAGATTATTTAGAAAGGTATTGGAAAATGATTAAAAAAGAAAGAGCTATAAAATTTTTATAAAATAAACAAGTGGATAGAATACCATTTCACCCACTTGTTATGCAATATATCGCGCAAAATCAAATACACTTTTTCGTGATATTAATACACTTTAAGTTAGCAGTTTAGCAAATATTCATCAACTTCCTTTGCGCATTTAATGCCATCTGCTATTGCCCAAACAACAAGCGATTGCCCTCTTTTCATATCGCCGCAAGCAAACATGTTATCAACACTTGTTTTATATGAAGTTTGTGCTTTACTTGGAATTTCCACTTTTGGCGCAATATACTGCTCGTATCCTGTAAAACCTGCCGCTATTAAAAGCATATCCGCTTTTAATTTTTGCTCGCTGTTTTCAATTTCGCGTAGTTTTCCGCCTTCAAATTTAACTTTAACGGTTAATACTCCTGTAATTTTACCGTCCTTTTCATAAATTTCTTTAATAGTTGTTTCAAAAACTCTGGGGTCAGTTCCGAAAACTTGAATTGCCTCTTCTTGCCCGTAATCTGTTTGTGCCACTTTAGGCCATTCGGGCCATGGGTTTGTTTCTTGGCGCTCACTTGGCGGTTTTGGCATCATTTCAATTTGCACTACGCTTTTTGCACCGTGGCGAATACATGTACCAACGCAGTCGTTACCTGTGTCACCGCCGCCAAGCACAATTACGTTTTTTCCTTTTGAGTTTATAAATTTGCCTGTTAAATTGTTTGAAAGCAAGCTGCTTGTTGTGCTTTTTAAAAAATCAACTGCAAAATAAATGCCCTTAGCAGTTCTTCCGGGTACAGCAATATCTCTTGCTTTTTTTGCCCCGCAACATAAAATTATTGCATCGTATTCTTTTTGTAAATCTTCAAGTTTAATGTTATTTCCTATATCTTTGTTTTTTTCAAAAATAATACCTTCTTGCCTCATCAATTCAATGCGGCGCTCAATAATTTTTTTGTCAAGCTTCATGTTGGGTATGCCATACATTAAAAGCCCGCCAAAATTATCATCGCGCTCAAAAACAGTTACATTATGGCCGCGCTTGTTTAGTTTTTCGCTAACGGCAAGGCCGGCAGGGCCCGAGCCTATTACTGCAACTTTTTTATCGCTTCGCACTTGAGGTGGCATTGGCGCCATATAGCCTTTTTTAAAGCCGTTTTCTATTAAAAAAAGCTCGTTATCGTGAATTGTAACAGCGTCTGAGTGAATGGCATTAATACATGCCTTTTCGCAAAGTGCAGGGCAAACTCTGCCCGTAAACTCGGGGAAACAATTAGTTTTTAAAAGCCTTGATAGCCCGTGTTTAAAATTTTCGTTATAAATTTCGTCGTTAAATTCATGTATTAAATTATGCAAAGGGCAGCCTGTAACCATGCCCTTTAGTTCAATAGCACTAGAGCAAAAAGGCACACCGCAATTCATGCACCTTGCAGCTTGGTTTAGTCGTTCTTGCTTATCATTATAACTGTAAAATTCGTTAAAATTTAATATGCGGTCTTTAACAAGGAGCTTTTCATTGGATTTTCTGCTATACTCCATAAACCCTGTAAGTTTACCCATTATTAACACCTAATTTCTGTTTATTACTTTTGTAAAAGCTTCAAGCTGAGCATTTTCTAAAGATATCCCTTTTTCAACAAAGCAGCTTATTGATTCAAGCAATTTTTTATAATCGTTTGGCACTATATTTTTAAAGTGTGGTAAAACATCTTCAAAGTTATCTAAAATATCTTTTGCTTTTTTCGAGCCGGTGTGCTTAAGATGCTTTTCGATTAACTGCTTAAGCTCATCACTATCATGTTTGTTTGAAACTCCATACATAGTTACAAGTTCTTTGTTTAATTTTAAATACAAATTGTGCATTGGGTCTAGCACATAAGCTATACCACCGCTCATTCCGGCTGCAAAATTTTTGCCGGTTGCTCCTAATATAACGGCTTTTCCGCCTGTCATATATTCAAGGCCATGGTCGCCACAGCCCTCAACAATTGCGGTTGCGCCTGAATTTCGCACCATAAAACGCTCGCCTGCAATGCCGTTAATATAACATTCGCCTGATGTTGCCCCATATAGCGCAACATTGCCTATAATTACATTTTCTTCTGCCATAAATTTGCAGGCTTTAGGCTTTGTAACAATTATTTTGCCGCCGGATAAACCTTTTCCAACATAATCGTTTGCATCGCCTTGCAATTTTAGCGTTAACCCTTTCGGTATAAACGCCCCAAAACTTTGGCCGGCGCCACCCGTGCACTCAACTGTAAACATATCATCATCAAGCGTGTTTTTATACATTTTGCTTATTTCAGAGCCCAAAATTGTTCCAAGCGTTCTATCAGTACTGCAAACATTAATTTTTTCGGTATGGGCAATTTTAGTTTCAATGGCATTTTTAAATTTATTAAGAAGTGTTTTTTCGTCTATGGTATCGTTTAATTTAAAATCGTATAAACTGTTTTCATCAAAGGTTTTTTCATTGCTGTTTGCATGAATATCTGATATTACAAGGCTCATGTCAACAAGCTCTGCGCGGCTTGTAACTTTTTTGTCTTTAACTTTTATAAGGTCTGTTCGCCCTGTTAATTCTTTCAGTGTTTTAATGCCGAGTTTTGCCATTATTTCACGCAACTCTTCGGCTATAAACATCATAAAGTTCATAACATACTCGGGTTTGCCGCTAAAGCGCTTTCGCAAACATTCGTTTTGCGTTGCAATGCCCACGGGGCAAGTGTCTAAATTACAAACACGCATCATCATACAGCCCATAGTAACAAGCGGCGCTGTTGCAAAGCCAAACTCTTCTGCACCAAGAATTGCCGCAATGGCAACGTCGCGCCCGCTCATAAGCTTGCCGTCTGTTTCTAAAACAACGCTGCTGCGTAAATTGTTTTGAATAAGCGTTTGGTGCGCCTCTGCAAGGCCAAGCTCCCAAGGAAGGCCTGCATCTAAAATAGAGCTTGTTGGTGCAGCGCCTGTTCCGCCATCGTAGCCGGAAATTAATATAACCGCTGCGCCTGCTTTTGCTACGCCAGCTGCTATTGTGCCAACGCCACATTCCGACACAAGTTTAACTGAAATTCTTGCATCTCTATTGGCATTTTTTAAATCGTATATTAGCTGCGCTAAATCTTCAATAGAGTAAATATCGTGGTGTGGCGGTGGAGAAATAAGCGCA
>CAYJGM010000087.1:0-9413 GCA_964369495.1 uncultured Bacteroides sp.
TAAAATGCAGTGGACAGGGTTAAATGAATTAAGGGAAAAATATCTTAACTTTTTTGAGGGAAAAGCACATTTGCGAATGGACAGCTTTCCTCTTGTGCCTAATAACGATAACAGCCTTTTGTTAATAAATTCCGGTATGGCGCCGCTTAAAAGGTATTTCTTAGGGCAAGAAACGCCCCCTTGCCAAAGGGTTACAACTTGCCAAAAATGCATAAGAACACCGGATATAGAACGCGTTGGAATTACAGCTAGGCATGGTACTTATTTTGAAATGCTAGGTAATTTCAGCTTTCAAGATTATTTTAAAAGCGAAGCAATTAGCTGGGCATGGGAATTTTTCACAGATGTTTTAGCTATTCCAAAAGAAAAATTATATATATCTGTTTACCTTGAAGACGATGAAGCATATGACATATGGACAAAAGAAATTGGCGTTGCCGAACAGCACATGGTGCGCTTTGGCAAAGAAGATAACTTTTGGGAACATGGAACAGGCCCGTGCGGCCCGTGCAGTGAAATATATTACGACAGGGGAAAAGAGCATGGCTGTGGCAAAGAAGATTGCAAAGTAGGTTGCGATTGCGATAGATATATGGAGGTGTGGAATTTAGTTTTCACACAGTTTGACAGCGACGGTAAAGGCAATTATGAAAAATTAGAGCGTCCAAATATAGATACAGGCATGGGCCTAGAGCGCCTTGCTTGCATTATGCAAAATGTTGCAAATTTATTCGAGGTTGATACTGTTGATAAAATTATTAAGCATGTTGAGAGCATAACAGGCAAAACATATAAACAAAATGAAAAAGAAGATGTTTCAATTAGAGTTATAACCGACCATATACGCTCTTGTGTGTTTATGGTTAGCGATGGCATTTTGCCAAGCAACGAGGGTAGGGGTTATGTTTTGCGCCGTTTATTAAGGCGTGCTGCAAGGCATGGGCGTATGCTTGGCGTACAAAAACCGTTTTTACAAGAGCTATGCGATACAGTTATTAATGAAAATAAAACAGCATATCCCGAATTATATAAAAACCAAGATTATATTAAAAAAACAGTTGCTGCCGAAGAAGAGCGTTTTATGCGCACGATAGACCAAGGCCTTAATATTTTAAACAATTTAATTGATGAATTAAAAGCCGCAAATAACAATGTTTTAAACGGAAGTGAAGCATTTAAATTACAAGATACTTTTGGTTTTCCGCTTGATTTAACAAAGGAAATTGCTTTGGAAAACGGCATAAATGTTGACGAAGAGGGCTTTAAAAAAGCGCTTAAAATTCAACAAGATACAGCAAGAAAAGATAGGCAAAGCCGTGACATTTCCGGCTGGGCGGCCGATTTATTTGGCGAGCTTAATATAAAGGAAAGCATTTTTACAGGCTATGATGAATTTAGCACAAATACAAAAATAACCGCAATTTCAGACGGCAATGAAATTGTTGATGCAATTTCAACCGATAACGGCGAAAAAGAAGATGTTTTAATTGTTTTAAGGCATACTCCGTTTTATGCCGAAAGCGGTGGCCAAGTTGCAGATATTGGCGATATAACAACACAAAATGGCGCTGTGTTACAAGTATTAGATTGTAAAAAAACAACAAAAAATTATTATGTTCACACATGTGTTTTGAAAAACGGAACCGTGCGTGTGGGCGAGAATGTATTTGCAAATATTGATGAAAAACGCCGCAAGGCAATTATGCGAAACCACACCAGCGCGCATTTATTGCAAAAGGCATTGCGCGATGTTTTAGGCACACATGTGCACCAGGCAGGCTCTTTTGTTGATGAAAACCGCATGCGTTTTGATTTCACACATTTTAATGCCGTAAGCGCAGCTGAACTTATTGAAATTGAAAATTTAATCAATGAAAAAATATTTGATGCAATGCCTGTTAATGTAAAAGAGATGACATTGCAAGAGGCGCAAGAAATGGGCGCAATGGCACTTTTTGGTGAAAAATACGGTGAAATTGTGCGTGTGGTTGATATTGATAATTACTCGGTTGAATTTTGCGGTGGCACACATGTTAGCAATTCTGCGCAACTTGGTTGTTTTAAAATAATTTCGGAAAGCTCGGTTGCCGCCGGTGTTAGGCGAATAGAGGGAACAACAGGTTATGGCGTTTTAAAAATACTTGATGATAAAACTGATGTTTTATCACAAATTGCTGTGCAGTTTAAAAGCACAAACTCAAAAGACATTGTGCAAAAAATTCAAAGTTTAATTAACGATAATAAAAATGTGCAAAAACAGCTTGATAGCTTAAAACTTAAAATGGCAAACGAAAAAATAGATGGCCTGTTTGAAAATGCTGTAATGGTTGACGATATAAGAATTTTAACGCTTTATTTGTCGGGAACAGCTTCAGATGCAATTCGTACATTGTGCGATAAAATATTAATAAAATCGCCAAAAGCCGTAATTGCAATTATAGGTGAAAACGAAGGCAAAAACACGCTTTGTGTTGCTTGCAGTAAAAATGTACAAGCAAAAGGCATTGTTGCAGGCAAACTGGCAAAAGAAATAGCCGCAATTGCAGGCGGTAATGGCGGAGGTAAACCAGATTTTGCAATGGCAGGCATTAAAGATGCAAGCAAAATTGATGATGCACTTAACGCAGTTAAAACAATTGTTGAAAGCATGTTAAATTAGGCAAAATAATTTATTAAAATCAAAGGAGAAAGTATGAAAAGCGATTGCTTATTTTGTAAAATGGTAAATGGGGAAATACCGATTAATAAAGTTTATGAAGATGATAAAATCCTTGCTTTTCATGACATTAACCCTGTTTCACCTGTTCATTTTTTAGTTATACCTAAAAAACATATCGATTCAGCACAAGAAATTACACAAAGCGATGAAGAATTATTAGGGCATATATTAGTTTGTATTTCACAGCTTGCAAGAGAGCAAGGCTTAGATAATGGTTTTCGCATTGTAAATAATTGCAAAGATGACGGCGGGCAAACAGTGAACCATTTACATTATCATGTTATGGGTAAGCGTGCTTTTGCGTGGCCACCCGGTTAAAATTTTATTTGTTAAAGCAAAAATTAAAAATAAATTTTATTAAAATAAAAAATGAAAGAGTGATTAATTATGAGCACAGCTTATACACTTAATGTTGCGGGCCTAACAAGGCAATTACCCATATGTAAAGTAAATGAAAAGCTTGATATTGCGGCATTTGTAATGTTCAGTGATGTTGAATTAACAATTGAATGCGCAAAAGCATTAATTAACAAATTGCCTGAATTTGATGTTATTGTTACTGCAGAGGCAAAAGGTATTCCGCTTGCATACGAGATGTCACGTCAGAGCGGGAAAAAATATATTCCTGCACGAAAAGGCGCAAAACTTTATATGGAAGATCCAGTTATGATAGTTGATAAAAGCATAACCACAAGTGGCACACAAATGCTTGTGCTTGATACAAAAGATTTAGAATATTTGAACGGGAAACGTGTTGTTATTGTAGATGATGTTATAAGCACCGGCGGAAGCCTTAAAGCCTTAGAAGCACTTGTTGCAAAAAGTAGCGCTAATGTAGTTGCAAAAGCGGCAGTTTTAGCCGAAGGGGAAGCTGCAGATAGAAACGATATTATTTTCTTGGAAACATTACCATTATTTTTTAAATAGATTATGAAAAGGCCGCTTGCATTATTTGGTTTAAGTTTGTTTTTAATACAAATGGCAATAATAATTTTGCCACAAGAATTTATATACATTCTTGTGGCTGTTTTAGTTTTGTGTATTATTATAACGCTGATATTACGCAATAAAATTTACAAACAAATTATAATTATTTTTATAGCGTTTGTTTTTTCGTTTTTGCTATATCATTCATACAACATGCGTTATGTTAAACCGGTGCAAAATTTAATAGGCGAAAATATTAATTTTACGGCAACCGTTATAAAAACTTCAAACGGTTATAGTAGCAATACTGTTAATGCAGTTCTTTATGTAAACTCAACAAATGCAAATATTCATAACTTTAAAATTAATGCGTTGTTGCCTGTAGTTAAAAATGGCGATATAATAAGTTTTAATGCAGATGTTATACCCACAAATAACGAGTATCTAACGTATTATTATTCACAAAATATTTATGCGTCAATAGAAAATGCGGATGATGTAAAGCTAATAGGCTTGTCGGATAATTTATATTTTGATTTATTAGATATACAAAACAATTTATCTGTTAATTTAAGTAAGTTTTTGCCAACAAAAAGCTTTAGTATAGCAAATGCAATGGTGCTTGGAAATGATGTTTTTTTAAACGATGAAACAGAATTAATTTTTAGAAATTCCGGGCTTTCACATATATTGGTAATTTCAGGTTTACATATAAGCCTTTTGAGCAATGCAATTAATATTTTTGTGTCTAAATTTACAAAAAGAAAAACCGCAAATGTTATTATAATTTTATTATGTGGTTTATTTGTGCTTGTGTCGGGAATTACAGCATCTGCAATTAGGGCGTTTGTAATTATTACCTTGTTTTATTTAGCAAAACTGCTTAACCAAAAAAGTGATGTTTTAACAGCTTTAGCTGTAGCGGCTATAATTTTATGTGTAAATAACCCTTATTCTGTGGTTGATGCCGGCACACTTTTATCTTTCACAGCTACTTTTGGTGTGCTTAGTGCCGCAAATTTCACGTATGAACGCAAAACTTTACATAATACACATAATAAAAAACAAAAGTTTATTGATGTTTTAATTGAACGTAGCGCCGTACCGTTTGCAGCTTCAATTGCAACTCTTCCAATTTTGGCGGCCTTTGGCTTTGCTTTTTCACTTGTTAGTGTTTTTTCAAATATTATAGTTATGCCTTTTATTCCAATTATTGTAATTGGCGGTTTAATTCTTTGCATAACGGCACAGTTTTCATTTTTAAATGTGTTTTCAATAATAATAAGTGCTGTTTTAAACTATCTTATTTACTTAATATATTTTGTTGCTGATATTTTTGCGAATTTACCATGGGCTGTTGTTCATATAAGCGGAATAAGTGCGATTTTAACATTTATTTTTGCGGTTATAATTTTTATAATAGGTAAAAAATTAAAAGTTAATTTTAAAATTAATAGCATAATGGTTGCAAGTTTTGTATTAATTTGTGGTATGTTTTATTATATTTATACTTGTAATATCGTGCAAATTCAAACGGTTGGAACAAGCACACAAACGTCAATATTAATTACGCAAAACACAAAGGCAGCGTTAATTTTTACTGGAAGAAGTACAGATATTGACGATGTAGAGCAAATGCTTTTAAATTATAATATTAATGAACTTGAAGTAATTTTTGATTTAACAAGAACATATGAAAACAACAAGTTAAGCGAAATATTAAACACAAAGAATATTTATTATGCCAATGAAATAATTAATAATCAAGTTTTTACATTGTTTAACGATATTGAAGTTGGTATACATCACCAGGAATATGGCAATTATGCAAGTGTTAATATTAATGGTGTTACGCTTGGGATTACAGCAAATAAAGTGAACATGGCAGCATATGAACAATGTGATATTTTTGTTTTAGGTGCGTATGAAACCGAAAATTTGAGCTGTGATACTATTTGGCTAACCGATGCTGTTCCAACATGGTGGCAAGAGCAAAAAGAAACAGTAAATTACAACACATTAATAAATGAATTTGAAAAATTATATATAAATTCAAGTAACGGTAATTACAAATGGGAGGTGAGCTTAATTGATATTAAATAAAAGCGATACGCTAAAAAAAATAAAAGATATAGAAAAATATGATGTGTTTTATTTTTATTCTACCGAGGAATATCTTTTGCAAAATATTGCTCAAAAAACTATAGCAGATTTAAATAAAATAAGCGAACACGATTTAACACAAATTTATGGTCCATTAATTGATATTGAACAAATAATTGCAGCGGCGGGTACAATTTCTTTTTTCGGTACAAAAAGAATAGTATATATCAGCGATATTGTGATTTCTTCCATAAGCGATGATGATTTAAACGCGCTGTGTGATATAATGAAAAGCCTTGAAAATGCGGTTTTAATTATTACATGCCTTTTTAGTGATGATAAAGCAAAACTTACTAAAAAAGCAAAACTTTTATTACAAAACGCAGACGAAAGCGGAATTTGTGCAGATTTAATTAAACCCGGTTTACATGAAGCTAAACAATTTGTAATTGAAAAGGCAAATTCCAACAATACAAATATTACAAATTCAGAAGCGAGTTTATTGGTAGAACGAATTGGAAACGATTTTTTTGCGCTTTCAAACGAAGTTGATAAATTATGTGCTGTTTGCAATTATAAGCAAATAACAAAAGATGCAATTTTAAATGTTAGCATTAAAAATATTGATGCAGATGTTTTTGCAATGGTTAGGTTTATAACATCTAACAAACTTTCACAAGCACTTTTAATTTTGCGTAATTTAATTGATTTACAAAATGAACCAATAGCAATTACAGCGGCACTTTCTAGCGCGTTTATAGATATGTACAGAATGAAATGCGCAGTAGAATATAAAAAAACTATTGCTAATGTAATGAAAGATTATAACTACAAAGGCAGCGATTATCGCCTTAAAAAAGCAAATGAAAATGCAAGAAACTTTACAAAAAAACAGCTTGAGCAAGCCTTAATAATTTTATGCAGCTTAGATGTTAATTTAAAAAGTTTGCCTGTAAATTCTGTTGTTCTTTTACAAAGTTCAATATGCGAAATTGCAAATTTAGGTAAATGCTAATGCAAGAAAAACTGAAATTTAATGAAATTATTATTGTTGAGGGCAAATATGATGCTATAAAATTAAACGACATAGCAGATGCACTTATAATTCCTATAGGCGGTTTTGGTGTATTTAAAAGTGATGAAACAAAACAACTTATTAAAACGCTTGGAAAGAAGAAAGGCATAATTGTTTTAACCGATAGCGATGACGCCGGCTTTAAAATAAGGCGTTATATAAATAATATTGCACAAAATTTAAATGTAAAAAATGCTTATATACCGGCAATTAAAGGTAAAGAAAAGCGAAAAGAAAAACCCTCTAAAGAAGGGCTTTTAGGCGTTGAGGGAATTGATAAAAATATTTTAGTGCAGGCACTAAGTGAATTTGCAATTAATAATAACACCGCAAACAAAAAAAATATAAGCGCCAATAATAAACCAATAACATATACGCATTTGTTTGAGGCAGGGCTTTCAGGTACCGCAGAAAGTGCTACAAAGCGAAGAGAATTATTAAATAAAATCAATTTGCCGCCAAGGCTTTCAAAAAAAGCACTTTTACATGTTTTAAATAGCTTATATTCATACGAGGAATTTTGCGAATTACTATGATGAATTTAATATAAATTATAAATATACTGTTTTGTTAATTAATATCACGCTACATATAAATTTGATAACTGTCGCCATTACATATATTATTATATGTTTAATTTATAATAGCACCTTATACTGTTTTTAAAATGAAAGTACGGTAAAAAAATGAAACAATTTATTGCAGGATTAAATGAAAATGATGTAAGATTATCTCGTTTTGTTTTAAGTGTAACAACTAATATGCCAAATTCACTTCTTCATAAATGCTTTAGAAATAAAAGAATAAAAGTAAACGGTAAAAAAGCAACAGCAGATACACGTTTAAAACAAGGCGATAGTATAGAGCTTTATATTAACGATGAATTTTTTGTTGAAAAACAAGTAAAAACAAAAAAAACAGATGCTGTAAAATATCCGCCTCTTAAAGTAATATTTGAAGATGATAATCTTTTAATTGTATATAAACCTTTTCATATGCTGTGCCACGAAGATAAAACAGGGGATATATGCTTGCTTTCAATTATAATTAATTATTTGAAAGAAAAAGGCGATTATGTGGAAGAAAACGAAAATACATTTAAGCCCTCTATATGCAATAGGCTTGACAGAGGCACCGAGGGCCTTGTAATTGCTGCAAAAAACTACGCCTCATTAAGGGATATGAACCGCATAATTAAAAACAATTTAATTCAAAAGCACTATAAATGTATCACTGTTGGTTTGCCTAAAATTGGTATACACACTGCATATTTAAAACACAGTGAAAAAAACAATAAAGTACAAATTCAAAACAGTTTTCACCCTGATTTCAAACAAATTTTAACAGGCGTTGAAATAATAGAGCGAAAACATGCGTTTGCTCTTTGTAATATTCACTTAATTACCGGCAGAACACACCAAATAAGGGCGCATTTATCATTTTTAAATGCACCTATACTTGGTGATATAAAATACGGCAACCGTAATATAAACAAGCAATATAAAACTAAAACTCAAGTGCTTTGCGCTTATAAAATTATTTTTTCAAATATTATACCGCAAGAAAATACCCTGCACTATTTAAAGGGCAAAATAATAAAATTAAATAAATGTTCGGTAGATGATTTATTTGTAAATTTATAAAAACAAGGGAATAAAAATATAAGATAATAAAGCAAAAATAAAGCTTGATGGCAAAAGCATAATTAATACTTTTATGTATAATTTTATACATATGTTAGTTTTTAATGGGATATCGTTTTTTTTAAGTAAAATTGTTTTAAACAAAGCCGTAGATAAGCAAATTGCATTTGAACATAAATATAAAAGCAAAATGCTATTAAATAATTGTGGTAATAAAAAAATAGCCAAATTTGCAATTAAACCGAAAAGCCCGTAGTTTAAATATAAATAACTGCTAATAAGCCCAATTATAAACCCATTTGAAAAAATACATGTCATTATTAAAGGCGCACCAAAACATGAAAACGCACATAAAATAACTACTGTATTAATAAAAAAAGCAGATAAATAATTATAGCCTAAAACAGCCATGAATGGTAGTTTATAGTTGCTAATTATTTCAGCTGCAATTAAAACAGCATAATTACTTGTTAAGTTTCCGGTTAATTGTATAATTAACGAGCCAAAAAAAACACCTAAAAGCATTATAAAAGCAGGCGTTTTAATTAATTGTATATTGTTTATTCCACGCTTTTTCATTGTTCTTATTCTTAATGGTTTTGCTTTATATCTGTGTATATTTTGCATTTTTAACGCTCCTCATTTTTACATTTTATTAATGTATATGAGAAGCGTTAATTTTTTATTCTACTATATTATTTTGTATTGTAAATTAATGTAACAATTATGAATTTAATTCTTTAGCACGCTTTAAACATGCGTCCATTCCTTTTGTTAGGCAACTTTCAAAGCCGTTTTTTGCAAATTCATCTAAAGCGGCTTGTGTAGTGCCACCTTTAGATGCTACCATTTGTATTAACTCTTCAGGTGAATACTGCGTTTGGGTTAGCATTTTTGCACTACCTACCATAGTATTGCAAAACATTGTTAGTGCTATTTGTTTATC
>CAYJGM010000088.1:0-9317 GCA_964369495.1 uncultured Bacteroides sp.
AATAATGGATTTTCAATTATCAAAACCGAAACATTCAACTGTGCAAAATGAGCATTTGACGGGGTACAATTAAAGATTTGCTTAAACGAAACAGACACTACATCGTTGTAGTGTCTGTTTAATTCTTCGTAAGTATCTTTATTTAAGCGGTGCTTTTTTATGTAATTAAAGATTATATAATTTTTTTAGGTGCGTTCGGATTATATCGACTTGGCTAACCTAAATACCCATAGGGTAAAACTTCGCTTACTTCAACTATGCCGTCGCGCATGAACATGGCGGTGTTGCAATGTAATACATAGCCGCAACCGCTGTCTGCCATCCAGTGCTCGGGCTCATATTTCGGCATTGCCCTTTGCGCAAGCATACTCATAATTACGCCGCCATGTGTTACACAGGCGGCTTGTTCTATGCCGCTTTTCATCATGTGCTCAAACATGCGCATTAAAACATCGCGGCATCGTGCGTGAAATACTGCCGCGCTCTCGCCGCCTATTGGGGTATATGCCTCGGTGGGGTTTATCCATTTTTTGAAATTTTCATCGTCAACAAGCGCTTTTATGTTGCGGTTTTCAAATTCGCCAAAATTATTTTCGCGTAAATCTTCAAGAATAATTTTATCATTTGCTGTTTCAAATAATATTTCGGCACTTTCAAGTGCTCTTAACATAGGGCTTGAAAAAACTGTGTTCACTTTAGGGTAATTAAAGTTAAGCTTTAAATTTAATAGCGTGCTTTTGCCTGCCTCGCTAAGTTTTTCATCTGTTGCGCCGCCAATGTAAAGCCCTTGTTCGTTGCCGTTTGTTGCGGCATGCCTTATTAAATATAGCCTGTAATTTTTCATTGATGTTTTCCTCTTTCTTTAACAAATACTGCAAAAGTGTAATTTAAATTCGCCTTTTCTTGCAAATTTCTTGCAAATATTAATATATGTTTTCGAATAATTCACATAAAATTACGTTAATAAATTTAATTCAAAAAAAATTAAAAAATTTATTACACAATATTTAGATGTGTTTTTTAATACAGTGCGTATATATAGGTAAATATGCTATATATGCACTAAAAACTAACGTTTTAAGCGTTTTTCAAGGCTTTACAAATTGTTTTTTATAGTATATAATTTACTATATGTAAACATAGCTTTTAGGCATTAAGGGGTTATTTTTCAATGATAAACGACTTTAATCGCATTATAACGCTTTTGCGAAAAGAAAAAGGCGTTACACAAAAACAGGCGGCCGAAGATTTAGGCGTTTCACAAGCATTGCTTTCGCATTACGAAAAAGGCATACGGGAATGTGGCCTTGGCTTTGTTGTTCGCGTTGCCGATTATTATAATGTTTCCTGCGATTATTTGCTTGGCCGCAGTGCAGAACGCAGCGGGCTAACAATGTCGGTAGAGGAAATTCCAAATTCCGATGCCGTGAAAGACGGTGTTTTTCGTGGAAGTGTTTTGCCTACTTTCAACAAAAAAATAATAAACAACAGCTTAAATATAATTTACGATAAGCTAAACAATTGCCCCGATAAAGGCCTTGTTGGCGAAATATCAACGTATTTAATGTTATCGTTATATAAAATGTTTCGGTTATTATATCATTCAGAGCCTAAAAATGCAAATAGTATGTTTAGCGTAAAAAAGGATACGTATTCCGGTTATAGCGATGCCGCAATGCGTATTGCCGAGGCAAATGTTAATGCTGTTTTAGCAGGCGAGGATATTGGTTATGGGCGCCCAATGAAGAATAAAGCTGCTTTTAGGCTTACAACCGAAAGCCTTGAAAAAGATTATCCGCTTTATGCAAGCAGCCTTTTAAATTTAATTAAAACCAGCGAAACCAGAATTGAAAAATACAGCTTTAAAGAATAATATATTTAAGAAAGAGGGGTTACAGCCCTTCTTTTTTTGTTTTAAAGCAATATTAAATATGCTATCGATAGGAATATACCGCTATATATTCAAAAGGGAAATTGAGATTATATATTTATAACAACAAGCATATATATAAATTAATATAAAAAAGTTGCAAATAAGGCAATAATTTATATATTTTAATTTAAAAAATATAGACTTTGCGTTAAAATTAGTGTAAAATATAATCAAATTTTAAATTATGCATATTAAAAGGGGTGAGCCATACGGTAACCGAAAGCATTGCTATTTTAATTATTATATTGTTTATTTTATTTGCTTTGTTGCGAAGCCAACATGCAGATTACACTGTTAGCGTTGCACCGCTATTAATAATACCATTTGTGCATTTAATTGTTAATGCCGCAATGTATGTTGCAAAAAGCGGTACTTTTAATTTTAGGCCTAATGTTGTTTTGGCGTTTGCAGATGTTATTAGCCTTGCAATATCGTGTGCTTTGTTTGCTATATTCTCTAATAAAATAAAAAACATTAGAACTAAAAGGGTTTATATTTGCGTTATGGTGGGTTACAGCATTATTTTAACTTGTGCTTATATATACCAAACAGGCGCATTTTAAAAAAAATTTTTATTGTAATAAGTTACGTGTAAATTTCTAAAATGAAATGAATGATGAACTTAAGCACAATTAATAAAAAGCAAAATTAATATTTTGAACATGCCATGTCGATATTGCGTGAAAGTGTAGTATCGGCTATTTTATTTAGTTTGTAAATAGTTGTTGCGTTAAATGATAAATAATATCTTAACTTTAGCCAAGCCGGTGTAAAATATATTAAATATGCCATGCTTTAACACAAGGTTTAAAATAGGAGTAAAAATGAGTTTTATTGAAGAATATAAAAAACTGGATAATTTATGTAAAGATTTATTTAATAGCGATAAAGGTGTAACGGAATATATCAATGCGCTTGAGGAAAAGGGAGTAAATTACCTTTCAAAAAGTGATAAAGACGATTATTATAAACTTAAGCATTATAGGCATATTCGAAATGAAATAGCACATGATGTGGGAAAAAACGAAAAAAATATGTGTACCGAATTAGATGTAATTTGGATAAAGCAATTTTATAAACGTATTTTAAATACAAGCGACCCCTTGGCAAGTAGAACAAAAAAAGTGCATATGAAAACATACAAGAAAAAAGCAAACTACGGTAAAAAGAAAAAGCGCCGCAATAAAATCGGCGCCTTCCTATTAACAATTATATTAATTTTGCTTGCTTTATATGGGGTTAATTTTTTATTAAGTTATCTTTTGGTAAGCGGTTTGAAATAATTTTGTATAAAATAAATTGTATTAAAGCGGTTATTGCCCATGATACGGGGAATATAAAATAAACAGTTTCTATGAACGGATAAAGCGGAAAAACGAAAATTATCCAAAGAACCCTTGTTAAACAAATACCGCAAAATGAAACTATTGTAGGAAACATGGATGAACCCATGCCTCGCAATTGGCCTACAATAACGTCCATAAAGCCAAAGAAAAGGTAAAACAGGCTCATAAATCTAATTCTATCAACCCCAACTTGCACAACTTGCGGTGCGCTGTTGTAAAGTGAAATTAAAGGTTCTGCCAACAAATAAAAAAATGCACCCATTACAATTGCCAAGAACACAACTACAACAAAACTGTAATAAAGCCCTGTGCGCATTCGTTTATATTGCCGCGCACCCATGTTTTGTGCGGCACTTGTTAAAGCCGCATTGTTTACGCTGTTCATGCCGGTTAGCATAAAACCCTCTAAATTGCCGGAAGCAACGTTGCCCGCAGCAACAAGCGAGCCAAAAGAGTTTACCGAAGACTGCACAAGAACATTTGCAAGTGAAAACATTGCGCCGTTTAGCCCCGCCGGAATTCCTATCTTAACTATTGTTAAAAGCTCTTCTTTGTGAACTTTTAAATTTTTTAAATTTAATTTTAAAAGGCTATCTTTTTTCAAAAAGCAGTTAACAACAAAAACAGCCGAAACCAATTGTGAAATTATAGTGGCAAGCGCAACGCCCACAACGCTTAAATTAAGCGTAATAACAAAAACTAAATTCAAACTAACATTTACAATGCCCGCAATGGCTAAAAATCTAAGTGGCCTTTTGGTATCGCCGGTTGCGCGAAGCATAGATGCACCGAAATTATAAACCAAATTAAATGGCATGCCGGCAAAATAAATTTTCATGTAAATGGCGGCTGCGTCAATTACATCGTGGGGCGTGCCCATTAATTCTAATAGCGGCCTAGATACAAAAATGCCAAGCACTGCCAAAAAAATGCCGCTTAAAGAAGACACCACAAAAGCGGTACTAACCGTTCTTTGCATGCTTTCGTAATTTTTTGCGCCATAATTTCGTGAAATGCCAACACCTGCACCAACAGAAAGCCCTAAAAAACATGTAACCAGTAAATGCGTAATAGAACCTGTAGAGCCCACGGCTGAAAGAGCTTGCGGCCCGGCAAATTGCCCAACAACAACCATATCTGCCGCATTATAAAGAAGCTGCAATATGCCTGTTAAAAGTATGGGGAATGAAAAGGCAATTATTTTTGGAAATAAAGACCCATACGTCATATTAATTTCATTTATAGCTTTTTTTTGCACGTTAAAACTCCTAGAATTCCTGCACTTTAAAATTTAACCGCTTTTTAGCGGATAATAAACATAATTCACTAAATATAATTATACCATAAAAACCTTACACATACAATGAAATTGCAAGTTTAAGGGTGTTTGCTGTAAAAATGTGATGGAAAATGCCGAAAACATGCTTATTATTGTATAAAACTATAAAATATATTATAATAGAATAAATCCAACACTAAATTATTAATTGAGGGCATTAATTATGAAAAAAAAGGCATTTTCGCAAACAAAAATTGGAAGCTCGGTTAAAGAGGAATTAAGAGAACATAAAAGTTCATTTATCGTGTTTAATATATTAAGAATAATTGTTATAGCGTCTATGATAAGACAGTTTTTTCTAGGTAATTACGCAGGCGTGTTTTTTTGCGTATTAACCTTATTGCTTTTTTATGTTCCAAGTTGGTTACAAGCTAAAACAAATATAGAACTGCCGCCCGTGCTTGAAATTACAATATTTCTTTTTATTTTTGCGGCAGAAATTTTAGGCGAAATAAATGCGTTTTATGTTAAAATACCGGGCTGGGATACCATGTTGCACACTTTAAACGGCTTTTTAGCTGCTGCTGTGGGTTTTTCGCTAGTGGTTATTTTAAATAATAATGATAGGCTAACTTTTGAACTGTCGCCTGTTTTTATGGCTCTTACAGCGTTTTGTTTTTCCATGACAGTTGCCGTAGTGTGGGAGTTTTTTGAATTTTTTATGGATTATTTCTTTTTAACGGATATGCAAAAAGACACAGTTATAAATGCAATTCACACTGTAACTTTAGACACAACGCAAACAAATACTGTGGTTTCGGTTAAAGATATAAACGAGGTGCTAATAAACGGCGAAGAACTGGGCGTTGGCGGCTACCTTGATATTGGCCTTTACGACACAATGAAAGACATGGTAGTTAATTTTATAGGTGCTGTTGTGTTTTCTATATGTGGGTTTTTTTACACAAAATCTAAAGGCTATACAAAAACTATAGCGCAAAATTTTGTTCCAACGCGCAAGAAAAAATAATATTTTTATGTTTTAAAAAATATCTAATATTAAAATTAAACTAAAAACACCGCTACCATGTGTTGCGGTGTTTTTAGTTTAACACAATGCATTTATTTTTGTGTTTTCTTCAAAAATTCATTCGGAGGCACATAATAATTATGCGAAATAAAGTTGTTTTTATAATTTGTATTTTTGCATAGCTTTGCCTTTGTGGGCGGCTATGTTTTTAAATTATTGCATTTCTTTAAAAACGGCACATAATTGTTGCGCAATAAACGTGATATAAAAAGTGCATAAAAAGCTTATTGCACAGGCGTATAATAATGCTGTAAAATATAATTTTGCATTTCGGTTTCATTTTTAACAAATGTGTTTTCTTGCATGTCACCGGCGAGGCTTTCAAAAGTTATATCATCGGCAAATATAAATTTAATTATTAAATATGCCATTTCACGTAAATTTAAATTTGTTGTATACATGTCTTTAGTGAAATTATATATATTAAAAATATGGTGTGTGTCGTAAGCTAAAACTTCAATATAACCTTCAATAATTAAATTTAAAAAATCTAATTGGCGCTGCATTCGCTCTGAATTTCCGCCATCGGGCAATGAAGTATCACGAAAACGCAAATAAAATTCAACATCATCAGGGCCTATAAAAACAGTTTCACTGCCATCGGTTATCTGGAATTTTTCTGCAAAAGTAGGGGTTAAAGGCACTTCAATTTCTACGCTTAATTCAAATAAATAGGCCAAAAGAACTTTAACTATATCAAAATCAATTGCAAAAAATCTATCTATGGGTATATCCATAAGCTCATGGCTTAGCGATGCCATTGTAAAATATCCGCCGTCGGTTATGCGCTCGGGGCTTATGGGGCTAGCGCCGTAGGAATATACATTGCAGATATAATCTTCATCTGTGTATGCTATGCCTCCGCTTACATCGGGGATAAATACTGTTGATATTAAATCTCGCGACACATTCAAAAGCGAGATGTTATTTGATTTTGTGTTGATAGTAGCCAGCACAATTGTATCTGCTTGTGGGCCAACAAAGATGTTATCAATTGTTTGTTGCTGCAAACCCAAAAGTAAAACGCCATGTACATCTTCATTGCGCTCGTACAATACTCCCTCGTGCGTAATTTGTTCGAACTCTTGGTTATTTAAAGTATCTGAGTATGGAACATCACCGCTAAAAACACCTATAGTGCTACTTAAAAACAATAAAAGTGTAAACAATAATAAAAGCAATATTGATAAAATTATTCCTGTAATTTTAAGGCCTTTTTCTAGTTTTTTCATTTTTCACCAATAAAAATTGAATTTTAAATATGCTCTTGTAATTAATGCCGATATGCATTTAACTAAAGGGCATTTTGTTTATTAAGGCGCCTCAATCAAAGATTTTGCCAACGCTATTTGTGAAGGCGGATTTGAAGGAAACCTCATTTATGCAAAGCCTTGCCGGCAATTTCACAGCAAGCTTCCCATATTGCCTCGCACATGGCAGGGTGGGGGTGAATTATATCGGCAATTTGCTCTGCTGTAAGTTTTAGCGCCACGGCTAAACTAAGCTCTGTTATCATCTCAGATGCATTTGCTCCTAAAATTTGCCCGCCTAAAATAACGCCGTTTTCATCGGCTACAATTTTAACAAAGCCGTCGCGCTCGCCTAAAGTAAGCGCGCGGCCGTTTACTCTAAAATCAAAGCGGCCTATTTTTGCATTAATGCCTTGCGCCGTAGCTTCGCTTTCGTTTATGCCAACGCTTGCAATTTCGGGTGTGGTGTAAACACAAGATGGTACGGCATTGTAATTAACATTGCTTTTTATGCCCATTGCATTTTCGGCGGCGGCACGCCCTTGTGCATACGCCAAATGCGCAAGAAGTTTTCCGCCAACAATATCGCCTGCGGCATATATATTTTCATGGGAAGTTTGCATATATTCATCAACTGCAATATAGCCTTTTTCGGTTTTTAAATTTAAGCTTTGCGCTATTTCGCTGTTGTAAGTGCGCCCAAGTGCAATAAGTACATTTTGCACCGCAAGTGTTTTTTCTTGGCCGCTGTGTGTGTATTTAACACATAAATTTTCTTGCGTTTGGCTGTCAATGTTTAAAATTTCCTCTGCTTTTGCACCAAGTTCAAATTTAATGCCTTTACGTTTTAAACTGCGCTCTAGTTGCAGGCTAATTTCATTATCCTCTTGCGGTAAAATGTGGCTTTCAAGCTCAAGCACGGTAACTTTCGCTCCCATTTCGGCAAAAAGCGTTGCGAATTCTATGCCGATTACACCGCCGCCTATAATTGCAATGCTTGATGGAATTTCATTTAGGCTAAGTGCGTCTGTGCTTGTTAAAACTCCTTGTTGTTCACACCCTTTAATAAAGGTGGGAACAAGCGGACGCGAACCTGTTGCGATTATTAATTTGTTGAATTTGACATTCGTGTTTTCTTCATTTTCGGCTGTTCTAACAGATATTTCACTTGAAGATATAATTTCACCTTCGCCTTTTATTAAGGTAATTTTATTTGTATCCATTAAATGCGAAATACCTTTGCCTAACATTTTAATAATTCGCTCTTTGCGCAAAACTGCGCTTTGCCAGTTGGTTTTTATGTTTTCACATTCAACACCAAATTCTTTGCCGTTTTTTGCGCTTTGGTACACCTCGGCAGATTTTATAAGCGCCTTTGTGG
The DNA here is from genome assembly GCA_964369495.1 of uncultured Bacteroides sp. GTDB lineage: Bacteria > Bacillota > Clostridia > Oscillospirales > Ruminococcaceae > Ruthenibacterium. Next base: position 8,280 of record CAYJGM010000088.1, read on the forward strand.
GTATACATCCAACATTCATACACACACCGCCAAGTTCATCTTTTTCAATAAGCGCCACATTTGCGCCAAGTTGCGCGGCACGAATTGCCGCAACATAGCCTGCCGGCCCGCCGCCAAGCACGGCAATATCATATGTTGTTTGCATATAAAACTCCTTTTTAAATACAGAACACTTATTTAATACAAATTGATAAAACTAAAATAGCCTTTATAAAGTGTGCAGCATTATTATATTTTTCATATAAGATAAAGCGTTAGTAATTTGCAATTTTTTTCAAATTTTAATTGCAATTATAGTTTATTATATATTTTGTTAAATGTAAAGTGAAATTATTTTTAGTGAAAATATAGCGTTTTTTGCAAATTAAATATAAAAATGTAAAATATAATATACGATTTTTAAATACTGTATCAATGTGTTTTTTTGTGCAACATTTATTATGTATATATATATAACTATATATAGTGTTTTTAGCAAAATGAAAACACAATTGAAAAATGGTGATATATCGTTATATTTTTCTGAATTGCAATTTATATGATGAATGATAATATATTTTGTTGTAAAAACAGAAAAAACCCAAAAAAGATATTGACAAAGGCAAATAAAGATGATAAGATAATAAAGCTTTCCAAAAACGAAAAGCGGTGGCGAAAAAAGGCGAAAAAGTTTTTAAAAAAATATCAAAAAAAGTGTTGACAAAGGCAAAACGGTTTGATATAATATAAAAGCTGTCTTTTGGAAACGGCGAAGCGAAAAAGCGAAGAAAAGCTTGAAAAAAGCTAAAGAAACGCAAAAGCAAAACCGAAGAAAAAAGCCACAATTTGGACCTTGAAAATTAAACAATATCAAGAAGCTTAACGGAACCCTTTTAGGTGTTGCCTTGTCTTAGGAAAAAGGCAACCTTAAAAATAATTAATTCCTATATATTAAGTAATTTTGAACGCAAGCGAATAATCGCATAGCGTCTGAATGAGTTACTCAAGATTTGATTCAGCATTAAGCTGGTTTAAATACCATTTAATGAAGAGTTTGAT
>CAYJGM010000089.1:0-9137 GCA_964369495.1 uncultured Bacteroides sp.
ATTCATTAACTTTAATATACTTGTGCATAATAGTTTCTTCTTTCTGTTATATATAATTAAAAATGTGGTACTTGTTAAAGCATCACACTTTTAATAATATATGGCATTCAGTTTATGATATATAAAGCCTACAAAAGTTTGGCTCAGCATTTTCCAGCCATTTTCTGATTTTATTTGCTGTAAATTCAGTTTCATTATTACTTCGCAGATACTTCGTAGTACCGTTCAAGAGCATGGGGGGCGAGACCAAGACCATTTTCATTCTATCATATGAAGTTTTTGCTTTTCTATAAGATTTTGGTGCCAATTAATGGGGCTATAACGTTATATACTCGTTCATAGCCCCGTTTTATTATCACAGCGTTTAATTGTATTTTTGTGTTGTACTTTAACACAAAATAAATTTTACATCAGATCCGTTTTACCGCTTCTTTCCCGTTAATTAAAGTTACATCCCATATAAATTGTTGCTGCAAAATTTACCTATAACTATTCCCAACAAAGATAAGTGCTATTATTGTCATTAATATAACATCATTTATGTTAAGTTCTTCATTTTTTCCATGAAATTAAGCTCATATATACGATATAACTTTCACAGGATACACATTATTCCTAATTACGTGTTTATAAATACCAATTTATTTATAAATACCTTTACTATTTACTATTTCTAATGCTTTTAAATAATTCTCTGTTTTTGCACCATACTGAACACTATTAGTAGAACCAAAAACAAAGCCACCGCCTGGCATTAAATCAACTAAAGATGTTTCAACTTCTTTAATGACATCATACATACTACCATCCACCAATGTCTCACATTGTATTCCAGCCCATAAAGATAACTTATCACCATATTTTGCCTTAATATCTTTTGCAACCATACCGGCAGATGCTTGTACAGATTGATACGAAACATAACCAGCCTCGATATAACTGCTTAAAATGTCTGTAATTTGCCCACAGCAATGAAAAGACGGCAACATGTTGTTTTTATAAATTTCATCGTTCAACATTTTCATAAATGGAAAAAACACATCGTTAATAACCATCGGCGACATCATGCAGCCTGTGTTCATACCAAAGTCAGAGCTTTGATGACAAAGTGCTATTTTGTGTTTTGCGCAGTGCTCAATAATTTGACGGTTATAATCTAAAGCAACATCGTACACTTTTTTAACTTCATCAGGATTAATTGTAGGCACAATTAACTTGTAGCTAAAATCACCACCAAATGGCTCTGTTAATACTTCAAAAACGTCTAAAGCCCTACACAAAACTGCTTTTTCATCACCGTATTTGTCACCAAAGTAATCAATTACTTCAAATTGAGACTTATCTATATTTCGCTTTGCTTTTTCAAGGTCAACTTCAGTTAATTCTTCTTTTTCAGGTCTTGGTGTTACACACATAATTGAATCGTTGCTGGCAGCGTATTTAAACACCTCGCCTTTTTTATTTTCCCAAACTCCATCGGCAATTTTTTTGGGTGGATCTTCACAGATATATCCCTTTGGTGGCACAATGTCCACTGTTAAAATATCATAGTCCAATTTCTGTATAAGCTCTTCGTAGTCGTACTTCATACTCTCAACAACTTCGTCCCGTCTGCCCTCCCAAATAGCAATAGTCGTGTCTTTTCTATTGCGCCAATATGTATGCCTACCCAAAATATTGCTCACATGGTCATGATCAATTCCATGTTCGCCAGTGGGTACTCTGTCAGGTTCTTGGTGCATAAGTGTTTTTAAAACTCTCTGCTTTGAGTTCATATAAGGTTATCCTCCATAGAAAGTAGTTCTTTTATTTCTTGTTCAAGCAACAATTTAGTTACAGTAGCAAAGCATTGTTTAAATAAAATCTTAAACTCCTGTAGTCACAACATCTATTCTATCATCATTTACAATAAATACACCCACACATCGTTTCATCCTTTTTATCTTTATAATGTATTGTTTCAGATTTTGACAATTGAAATGTTAACAAATAACATTTACCAACCACGGAAGGCTTTTTTGCCCACACCATCTGTGTCCGCTATCAATAAGATGATGTTCTATATTATTTTTCATTTCACAAATTTGTCCGGCTTTTTTTAGCTTTTCTATATACGGCAAAACATTGTCAAGCCCACTTTTTCCGTTTAAATGGTCGTTTATTCCTGTTTCAATGAAAATATATCTATCTGCAATCAGGGCGCCTATATCACTAGTATCCACCCAATTGTATAAATCGTGAACATAGTTGCAGTCACAATTATGCATTTCTAATAAAGATTCCTTAAATCCATAAAAATAACCGCTGATAACAGCAGCCTTTACCCTTTTGTCAAGCGCTGCCAACCACAATGCTTGCATTCCCCCACCGGACAAACCACAAACAGCTATATCTATTACATCATAGTTTATTTCTATATAATCAATAAGGCGCATTAAATCCCAAACCATCATGCCAATTACAGACATACCAAGCGGCGTGGCAAGCGCTGATAAATACGAACAAGAAGAAGAAATGATATTTTTAAAATCATCGCCTTGGTTATATTTTTCTCTTCGTTCTCCAAATCCTCTTGCATCAGGGGCAAAAACAATAAACCCTTGTTTTACTAATTGTTCGCCATATGAATAATTGTGTTCGTTTATTGTTTGTCTTATCTGTTCAGATCCCTCATCCAAGTTAACAACAGCATTTTTTGCATTACTACAGTGGCCATGCGTAGCAATTACGCATGGATATTTTTCTTTATTTGTGTTTGGCTTTAATACGTAAAACGGCATAAAAACTGTGGGCTCTGTTTCGATAATCATTTTTGTACGTGTGTAGCCGTCTAATTTTTCACAACTAATCACTGTTGGATTTAAACTGCAGTTGTACATTTTATTAAGGCCAATAAGCTCGCCAAGTTTAGTTCGTAATTTACTTTGCCAACTTTTAAATTCTTCTATGTTTGCAGCATTAAAACTAAGCGGCCTTTTGGCATTATTGAATCTGTCTAAAATATATTGCTCTGTTGTATAATACATTAACTTCTCCTTGTGCAGCTATTTTATAGAACCTGAAGTCATTCCTTCAATAACATATTTTTGAGCAAAAGCGTAAAAAGTAATAACCGGTACTAACATAATAACTACAGCTGTAATCATTAGATCCATTTGTTTGCCGTATATACCGCTGTTAAATGATTGAATTGATATTGGTAATGTTTTTACATTATTTAAAACTAATCTTGGCATTAAATAGTCGTTCCACACCCACATAATATTTAATACCGCTATTGTTATTGACATTGGTTTTAACAAAGGAAACACAACAAACCTAAACGATTGAAAAGGTGTAGCTCCGTCTATATGTGCCGCTTCTTCTACTTCCAAAGGTATGGATTTTACATAGCCATGAAATAAAAAAGACGCCATTGCAGTACCTTGCCCTAAGTATACTAGCCACATTGTATACGCTCCGTTTACGCCTAGTATATCTGTTACTTGTACTAACGGAAACATTATAGAATGAAATGGAACTAACATGGAAAATATTAATGTTACAAATATAAACTTAGACGCCTTTGTTTTATTGCGCATTAACTGCCATGCAAGCATAGATGAAAAAACAATTATTGCACTAACCGAAGTTATAGTAACTACAAGCGAATAGTATGCAGATTGTATAAAGTTTAGTTCAACAAATGTTTCAGTATAATTGTCTATAGTAAAAACTTGAGGAAATGCCAAAATATTTTCAATAATTTCCGTCTGTGATTTGAACGAGTTTACAATAAGAATATAAAATGGAACCAACATTATCAGTGTAATAATTATTGTAATTAAATATAAAAAAAATCTGGATAAATTTTGTTTTTGTTTGGAATTCATATCAATCACATCTCCAGCTCTCTTTTTTTGGTTACATATAGCTGTATACCTGTAACTGTAAGGATAATAAACAAAAACACTATTGCTTTTGCTTGTGTATATCCATACTCTTGCTCTACAAAAGCAGTGTTATATATATTAAGTGCCAACATCTCCGTAGACCTAAAAGGCCCACCTTGAGTGAGTGAATAGTTATTATCGAAGCATTTAAATGCGCCAACAAGAGATATAAACACGCCCGATGTAAATGCCGGTGCAACCATAGGCCAAATAATGCTTTTTAACCTTGCAAGATAACCGGCGCCATCAATTTTCGCGGCTTCATTCAACTCTTTTGGTATATTTTGTATAGATGCAATATAAATAAGCATTAAATATCCACTCATTTGCCATGTGCCCATTATTAACAGCGCTATAAGGCCTGAATCGGCGTTAATTAACAAATTTGGCAAACCCAACAACGGTAACATATATAGAAAAATATACTGCCAAAAATAACCTAATACCAAACCTGTAATTAAATTAGGCACAAAAAAGGCAGAGCGAAAAAAAACCGTTCCTTTTAACTTTGATGTAACTATTAATGCCAAAATAAAACCGATTAAATTTGATGAAATTACTGATAAAACAGCAAACTTAACAGTAAATACAAGTGAATTTAAAAAAATATCATCACTGGCAATTTTAATAAAATTACTAAAGCCAACAAATTCAGTTACTTCCAAGCCGTTCCAATCGGTAAAAGAATAAAGAAGTGCTGTAATTGTGGGGATTATCATAAATATTAAAAATGGAATATATGCAGGTAAGACGAAAGCAAAAAAAGTTTTTTTGTTATACATGATACTCCTTTTGAAAAAGCAAGGTGGCAATCGAAAAAGCCCCCTTGCTTTTATTTCAATATATTATTGCATTGCGTATTCTTTCCAAGTGTTTGTTGAAGTATCAACTACTTCTTGCCATGTTGCCTCACCGGCAGTATACCTTTGTATCTCTGTTCCCATGCCAAGGTCACTCCAGCCCTGTGGGAATGAGTTATGTGTCCAAGCTATAGTTTTACCCTCATTGATGTAAGACATAATGTCGGATGATAATGGATTTTGAACAACATCTGCACCTTTATAAGGAGCGGTAAAGCCAAATTTATCTACTACTATATCATTTAATTTTTCAACATATAAAAAGTCTAAAAACATTGCTGCAAGTTCTTGTTCTTCGGCTGAAACTTGTGAGTTAATTGCCCAGTATGCAGGCACACCAATTGGCAATTTGTCGTGGTCTGTAACTTTATCATCGCCCTCTAAAGAGGTGTTGTTGTAAGGTATTGGTAAAAAACCTAGGTTAGTTGATGCATTTTCCATAACATTCGCAATTGCAATATACGCCCAATCACCTTGTTGAATAAATACAGATTCACCCATTGCAAATTCGCTAACAGCTATGTCGTAATCATGTGTGTTTATCTCTGCCCCTGACATAGTTGCATTGTTAATATAAAGGTCATATGTGTTTTGCAAATCAATCAATCTATCAATTGCTTCTTGTGTCAGTTCAGTTGTTTCACTAACAGTCGCCTCATCTGGGAAAGCTCTGCTTATTGCTGCACCTGTCATGTGTTGACCATGTGGCCATCTAACTTTACCGGGCACAGAAAACGCGCCTTTTACACCAATTTCAGCAGCATTGGCCTGAATGTATTCTACAACATTTTTATAGCTCTCATACGATTCTCTCATGGAAACTACAATTGTATCTAAAGATGTTGTATCAACTTCTGCTATTGTTGCGCCAGCAAGTTTGCCTAACAATTCTTTATTATATATAACGCCGCCGCCCTCAACAGTATATGGAATGCCGTAAACCGCTCCATCTACTGTTACAGGTGCTGCAAGTGCAGGATCGTTCAAATTTTGATATGCTGCTGTACCGCTTAAGTCTACAACATAATCTTGATACCTAGGTAGTTCTTTTGTGAACAATGAAAAAAGTCCCGGTTTGCTTTCTTTTTGCATTTCAGCAGGCAAAATATCTTGATACGGAGTTCCGCCGCCTACATTTTCAAGTTTAATTGTAACGCCGTGCAATTCTTCAAATTCTGCAACTGCTAATTCCATCTCTTCTTGAATTTCTACTTTAAATTGGAAAATATAAAGGTCATAATCATTTTCCGGTGTTGCAGGAGTTTCCGTGGAAGTGTCTTCGCCTGTCTGTGTTGCATTTTCATCGGGTGCGTTTTGGCAACCTACCATAGAAAACACTAATACAATGCTTAACATAAACAACAATATTTTTTTCATGAATTTTTCCTCCTAATAATTAAGTATAATTTTTTAAGTGTTTCCACTTTAATTATAGTAATATTGTATATTAACTATCGCCACTATTCTACCACAATATTAGCTAATGTTGTATTATTCTTACAATATTGACTTCGCATGTTTTGCTTTATACTCTCGTGGCGAAATCCCTGTATTCGCCTTGAAAACTTTCCCAAAATTTGACATGCTATTAAATCCTACTTCAAAAGCAATATCCAACATATTTTTATTGCTTGAAAGCAAAAGGTCTTGTGCTTTGATAACCCTAACGCTATTTATATATTCAACAACTGTAAAGCATGTAACCTTTTTGAAAATTCGGCTTAAATAGTGTTTGTTGATATAAAAAATTTCGGCGATAGTAGTTAAAGATATAGGTTTATCGTAATTGTTTCTAATATATTGTATAATCTCAAACACTTTATTGTCTGTTCCGGACATTTCAATTCTTTTTTCGCCTACCTCGGTTTGATATCTACCAATAAAAATCAACATCTTAACAATTTCCGATTTTATCATATACTCATATCCGCGTACACACTTAGATAATTCCAGGTTAATGTTATTAAAAATAATTTCAATTTCCTTTTGTAACTTTGAATTTAATATCAATACAGAATTATTGTTAAATGCATCTTCTAGCACAGAACCAATAAGGTTATCTTGAAAAAACGACCTATTAATATTAAAAAGTAACCTTGTATGTGCAACGCCTGTATCCATTGTTTTATGAATTACATTCGGAGGTATCACCACTAAATTTTTAGGATTAACTGTATATACTTTATCATCAATAAAGTACTTTCGTGTACCTTCAATCAAATAGTATATTTCATAAGATGAATGGAAGTGCTTTGCGCTCATGTTATACGCATTTTCTGTATTTAATGATATTTGTATATCACTTTTTGTTAAATTTAAGTGTTTGTATAACATATTTTTTCCTTTTCAATCAGTTTTATTAAGAACTTATAATTATTAATTTTTTTAATAATTTAATAATTATAGAAGAAACTTACACTTAAAGTTTCTTTTATATCTTTAATTTTTATTCCGGGATATCCATTAAATCTTTTATTTTTACCGGCATATTGGTAGCCATAGATTTATTTGCGGCAATTCCTGTTAAAATAGAGGTAGCTCCATCAATATATGTAGCAACTCGGTTCACGCCTTCACTTTTGGCTTGGCCAAATAAATCATCTAAAAGCACCGGGTCTCCTCCACCGTGTCCACCTTCCACATTATCTATTTCTACTTCGTATGATCGCTCAAACATTGGATGTATAATTATCTTAAAATAGTCCGCCGCACCTTCTTGTTCTTTTTCGCCTGCCCCATTAACATATATCTTTTCTCTTACTTCCAGCTCAACTCGCCCTTTTGTTCCATTTAGCGCAACCCTAAAGCCTTCCCATGGTGTGTATGCATTTAAAGAATACGTTAAAATTGTATTAGATTCATATTTAACTATAACACCCAGTGTATCTTCAATGTTTATGTCATCTGAAAAAACACTTTTGTCCCTAAAATATCCATCCTCGTGCTCTGCATCAAGATACATACCCTTGAGTGTTTCGTTGTCTTGCATATGTAATGCAAATGGGTCATTTTTAGCAAACTCATTTCCATATGCTCTGTAATAAAAATCTTTTACTCCTCGATTTTCCGCATTCTCTTTACCGTAGAACATCAAGTCTCCAAGGGCATATACCAATGTAGGCCTTGAATTCAACCAAAAGTTTACAAGATCAAAATGGTGCGTGGATTTATGTACAAGTAATCCGCCGCTGTTGCGTTTATCACGATGCCATCTTCTAAAATAATCAGCGCCATGGCTAGTGTTAAGCAACCATTCAAAATGAATAGAGTTAACTTTTCCGATAGTTTCATTCATAACAATTTCTTTAATTTTAGAATGATATGGTGCATATCTGTAATTAAATGCCACTGTCAGTTTTTTGTTGTATTTTTCAATTGCCTTAAGTATCTTTGCAGCCTTTATCTCATCTATAGTCATCGGTTTTTCAGTAATTACATCACAACCTAACTCCATTGCTCTAATTATATATTTATGATGTGTCCTATCTACTGAAGTTACAATAACTACATCCGGTTTTGTCTCTTTTATCATCTCATCAAAATTTTCGGCTTTGTATGTAGGCAAAGGGCCGTGCCCCAGTTCCTCTATCAAGCTATTTGCATAGTCCATCCTAGTTTGGTTTACATCGCAAAACCCTACCATATCAGATGTTTTGCTAAATGTAGTCACAATAGCTTCATAATAAAATCTCGCTCTTGATCCAACCCCTACTTGTGCATATCTTTTTTTGTTCATTTTACTACACCTCATATTATATTTGCAATTCGAATTATAATATTAGTATACTTTAAAATTATATTAATATTCTACCACAATATTAGCTATTGCTAGTTTTTCTCTATGATATTGACTAAAAAATTTATTAACTCATAATTAAATAATAAAATAATTAAATTAATGTTAACTAAAAATGTTAAAAAACACAGTCAATTCAAATCATAAATTTACCAATTCATAGTAATGAAACGTTGTAGATTTTAATTTACACCTAATTTGATGTTATTCAATGCTTAAATATTATACATAGTTATTTTCTTTCACAATTATTTGCAGATGCTTTTTTCAACAATAAATTTAGACAATATATAATTAACGGCTTCCAGTAAACCGGAAGCCGTTATATTTTTAAGGGTCGTTTTACCGCGAGCTCGCCCTCCCAGGTGAGCTACACCCCCATCTAATATTCAATATTTAGCGTTATATCGTCATAAATCCAGCAGACCAGTGTTTTCAAAAATGCTATAATTTAATAACTCAAAAATAATTTCATTTCAATAAAAATCAATGCAATATCGTTATATTTGTATTATGCTGTGCATGCCAGTTAATTCGGGTGCAATATTT
>CAYJGM010000090.1:0-8877 GCA_964369495.1 uncultured Bacteroides sp.
TCCATTCTTTTTGGAGGTTTAACATAAAATATTTGCGCCATGCGCAGAATGGAGATTTTTATGAAACTTATAAACATAGGCTTTGGCAATATGGTAAACGCAAGCCGATTAATTGCAATAGTAAGCCCGGAATCTGCCCCTATTAAGCGTATTATACAAGAGGCTAGAGATGCACACCTTTTAATAGATGCCACATATGGTCGCCGTACACGTGCTGTTATTATAACAGATTCAGACCATGTTATCCTAAGCGCAATACAGCCCGAAACAGTTGCTAACCGATTACCTGAAAATGATGAGGTTGACATGGAGGAAGAAAATGATGAGTAATGAGCGTTATTTGCTTGTTGTATCGGGGCCCTCAGGTGCCGGCAAGGATACTGTTGTATCAACTATGATGAAAATGCACCCGGAAATAGAGATATCCGTTTCCGCAACCACTAGAAGTATGCGCGCTGGCGAAGTGCATGGCGTAGATTATTATTTTTTAACTCACGATGAATTTGAAGAGAAAATAAAAAACGATGAACTTGTTGAATACACGCAATACGTTGGCAATTATTACGGCACACTAAAGCAAGAAGTTGATAAGCGCATTAACGCAAAAATTACAACAGTGCTTGTAATTGAAGTAAACGGCGCGGAAAACATGAAGAAAATATACCCACATTGCACAACTGTTTTTGTTGTTCCGCCAAGTAAAGAGGAACTGGAAAACCGCCTTAGAAACCGCGGTACCGAAACCGATGATGCAATAAAAAAACGCCTTCATCGTGCCGAAGAGGAATTGGCGATGGCGAAATCATATAATTACACTGTTGTAAATAAAAATATAAACGAATGTGCGAATGAAATTTATAATATAATTAAAATGCGCCAAAGGGAGAATATCTAGTGCAAAAAGTGCAAATTGCTGTTAGCAATGCAATATATCATTTTGATAAATTATATACATATTCTGTGCCTTTACATTTGCAAAGCAAAGTGCAAATTGGCAGTATGGCGCTTGTGCCGTTTGGAAAAAACAGCGCAAAAGCCAGAATGGGCGTTGTTTTAAGCGATGCCACACATGAAAGCGATAACAGCAATAAAAAAATTAAACTGAAAGAAATTTACGATATAGCACCCGAGAGCGCAAATTTATCAGAAGAACTTTTGCAAATTGTACACTATTTAAAAGAAAATACATTTTGCACTTATTATGAGGCTGTAAGGGCAATAATACCTTATGGTGCACAATATAAACCTGTAAACCACACAAAACCTTTTTTGCAAAAACAACTAATACGCCACACTGTGGCGTATTATAAACAAGGCACAAAACCCGAAAAATTAACACAAAAACAAAAATTCACATGGGATTTATTAGAGGAAAACAGCCTTAGTGAACAAGAACTAGAGCAATTTGGAATTAGCAAAAATGTGCTTAAACGAATGTGTGAAAACGATATTTTAATACGCACACAGCAAAACAAATCCATTGATTTATATAATACTCAAATGAAGCCCGAAAAAATCAACTTATCAGATGCGCAAAATACCGCATTTATTCAATTAGAAAAAATGCGCAATAAAAATTCGCCTTGTGCTGCGTTGTTACATGGGGTAACTTCCAGCGGGAAAACATTGGTTTTCTTAAAACTTATAGAAAACACTTTGAACAGCAATAAAAAAGCGCTTGTGCTAGTGCCGGAAATTTCACTTACGCCGCAAATGGTATACCGCCTAAAGGCAAATTTCGGAAAAAAAGTTGCTGTTTTACACTCTGCTTTAAATAATACAGAGCGCCTTTTACAATACGAGCGCATTCAAAACGGCGGTGCAGACATTGTAGTAGGCACACGCAGTGCAATTTTTTCGCCGCTTAACAATATAGGCCTTATAATAATAGACGAAGAACAAGAGCACACATATACTTCGCAAAGTTCTCCAAGATATTGCGCTAAAGAAATTGCTAAACTTCGTGCAATAACCCATAATGCGCTTTTATTGCTTGCAAGCGCCACACCAAGCATAACAAGCTATTATTATGCGCAAACAGGTAAATATAACCTTGTTCAAATAAACGAGCGCTTTGGCGGCATGCCCTTACCCACTGTAGATTTTATAGATATGCGCAAAGAACTCAGCGAGGGCAACACAGGCGCAATAAGCACACAGCTTCAAAATGAATTATTGCAAGTGCTTTCAAACGGTAAACAAGCTATTTTGCTTTTAAACAGGCGTGGTTACCAAACCGTAGGCATGTGCACAAATTGTTCCGAAGTTGTAAAATGCGATGCGTGCAGTGTTCCTATGGTGCACCACAAGGCCGAAAACAAATTGCTGTGCCACTACTGTGGCAAAATTATAACTCCTGTGCCCGAAAATTGCCCTTTATGTGAAGGGCGCATAAAATACACAGGTTTTGGCACACAGCGTATAGAAGAAGAGCTTAGTGAAAAATTGCCAAACGCACGCGTACTTCGAATGGATGCCGACAGCACACGCAAAAAAAACGCACATGAAAAATTATTGCGACAATTTACCGAAAAAAAATACGATATTTTAATTGGCACGCAAATGGTGGCAAAAGGGCTGGACTTTGAAGATGTAACACTTGTTGGCGTTTTAGGAATTGACCAATTATTGTTTACACAAGGTTACAAAGCGTTTGAAAATGTTTTTTCACTCATCACACAGGTTGTTGGCAGAAGCGGCCGTGCAAAAGAACATGGGCGCGCTTTAATTCAAACTGTAGACACAAGCCATCCTGTTTTAAACCTCGCAGCAAAACAAGATTATTTATCGTTTTATAACCAGGAAATTAATTTTAGAAAAATTAATTTATATCCACCATTTTGTACTCTTTGCATTTTAGGTTTTATTGGGCAAGATGAAAATACTGTGAGAAAGGCAAGCGTTTTTTTTGCACAAAGTGTAGAAAAGCACACAACACAAATTGGCGGTATTCCCATACGGGTTTTAGGGCCTGTTCCAATGAATATCAGCGTTATTAACGGCAAACACCGCTACCAATTAACGCTTAAATGTAAAAACGATAAGCGTTTTCGTAAAATGCTTTCAAACGCATTTGAAGATTATGCAAAGCAAGATTTCCAGCAAAAAACATCAATTTTTGCTGATTTTTATTCCGATGCTGAAATGTAAACAGCAAACAAGCATTTAAATTTTTAATAGAATTAATAAGCCGATATGGCGGAACGGAGAAATATATGGCACTTAGAACAATTGTAAAAGATGGCGATGACATATTAAAAAAAGAATGTAGGCAGGTTACTGCTTTTGATGAACGCTTAAAAACACTTGTTGATGATATGATAGAAACGCTTAAAAATGAACATGGCTATGGGCTTGCGGCATCACAAGTTGGGGTTTTGCGCAGGGTTTTTATATCGCTTGATGAACGTGATATGCCAAACCTTGAAGAGGGCGAGGAACTGCCTGATGATTATGAGGAAAAATACATTGTATTTGTAAACCCCGAAATAACAAAACAAGGCGAAACCGAGATGAAATACGAGGGCTGCCTTTCTTTTCCGGGGCGAACAGCCGCGATAGAGCGCCCAAAAACCCTTACCGTAAAAGCGTTTGATGTAAACGGCAACCCCTTTGAGCTTGAAGCGAGCGACATGCTTGCGCGCTGTGTTTGCCACGAGTTAAACCATTTAGATGGAATTACTATTTTAGATTTAGCAGATCATTTCTACGAAGATTTACACGACGAAGATGAACAAGCCGAGGACAATGAATGAGAATTTTATTTATGGGAACGCCTTTAATTGCCGCGAATAGTTTGCAACATTTAATTGATGAAAAAAAGCACGATATCTGCGCTGTTTTCACAAGGCAAGATAAGCCCGTGGGCCGAAAAAAAATATTAACAGCGCCACCTGTTAAAATAATTGCACAAAAATATAATTTAAACGTTTTCCAGCCGAGAACTTTAAAAGATGAACAAATTTTTGATATTATTCAAAATCTTAACCCTGATATTATTGTTGTTGTTGCTTACGGCAGAATTCTTCCCAAAAACATTTTAGATATTCCAAAACACGGCGCTGTAAACTTGCACGTTTCGCTGCTGCCTAAATATCGGGGCGCAGCACCTGTTCAATGGGCTATTATTAACGGCGAGAACAAAACCGGTGTTACAATAATGCAGCTTGATGAGGGGCTAGACACAGGCGATATTATTGATTGCTTGCCTGTTGATATTAATGAAAACGAAAACTCACAAGACTTAATGGAAAAAGTAAGCGCACAAGGTGCAATTTTTCTTTGCGATACGCTGGATAAAATCCAAAGCGATAATATTACTAAAATTAAGCAAAACAATGAAAATGCTTCACATGCGCCGCCACTCACAAAGGAAATGGCGCAATTTAATTTTAACGAAGATGCAAAAAAACTGCATAATTTAATTAGAGGCATGTACCCTTGGCCAATTGCTTTTTTTGAATTGGATGGCAAGAAAATTAAAGTTAGTAAAAGCGAGTTATATTTTAATGCAGACAACAACACAAGCGTAAAACAAGGTGAACTTATAAATTTAAAACCGCTTACAATTGCATGTAAAAACGGCGCTTTGATTTTGCACGAAATTATACCCGAGGGAAGTAAACCTATGAGTGGCACCGCATATGCAATGGGAAAACGCCTAAATATTGGCGATGTTATTTTAAATTAGATAGTGCTAACAGCAGTTGAAAGGAGCAAATTAAGCATGGCAAATGTTCGCCGCAGTGCCGTTAGCGCACTTATAAAGCAAGAGCAAAATGGCTATTCAAATTTAGTGCTTAACGCTGCACTTAACTCTTTTGATGGCACAGATGCCGAACGTGCACAGCTTAGTGCGCTTTTTTATGGCGTAACCGAAAGGCTTATAACGCTCGATTTTTTTCTGCAAAAAAACATTACCAAGCCCATTGAAAAATTAGATGCGCAAATAAGGGCAATTTTGCGTGTGGGTGCTTACCAAGTTTTGTTTAGCAAAGTTCCGCACGCTTTAGTGGTAAACGAAAGCGTTATTTTAACACGCAAAATGAAAAAAAGCAGTGCCGCAGGCATGGTTAATGCCGTTTTACGAAAACTCTCCGTTATGCCGCACGATATTGAAAACAATTATAAATTTTCAGAAGAAATTGAACGTTTACATGTGCAATACAGTGTATCAAAGCCCATAATTAAATTATTATGTGAGCACTACCCTACCCTATACAAAGATATTTTAAAACAAAGTTTTGAAAAACCAAAACTTTGCATAAGGGCTAATACTTTGCAAACAAATGCAAAAGAATTAATGCAAATTTATGATAAACAAGGCGTAGTTTCACAACTAGGTGATGTAAATGAAAGCCTTTATGTTGAGTATAAAGGCGATATAACAAAAACAAAGCTATTTAAACGCGGTGCTTTTCATGTGCAAAGTGAAACTTCTCAGTTCGTGTGCTTTGCTTTAAATGCAAAAAAAGGCGAAAAAGTGCTAGATTTATGCGCCGCACCCGGCGGTAAAAGCGCAACAATTGCGCAGTATATGCAAAACAGCGGCACATTATTCAGTTTTGATAACGCAAAAAACAGGCTAAGTTTAATTGAAAGCATTTTTGAGCGTATGAATATTGATTGCGCTCAAATTTTACACGGCAATGCAGCAATTTACAATGAAATTTGCCTAAATGCCGATAAAATTTTATGCGATGTTCCTTGCTCAGGCCTTGGTATCCTTGCAAAAAAGCCGGATATACGCTATAAAACTTTATTGGATATTGAAAGCTTAATACAATTGCAGGCAAAAATTTTGCAAAACGCCGCAAAATACTTAAAAAAAGGCGGCTATCTAATTTACTCTACTTGTACAATTAACCCAAATGAAAACGAAAACATTGTAGATGAATTTTTAAAAAACAATTCGGATTTTAAAGCTTGCGATTTAAATTTCACAGCACAAAATGCAATAATAAAAAACAATTATATAACATTTTTACCACTTACAAATAAGCAAGACGGCTTTTTTGTTGCATTGCTTCAAAAAATATAATACACAAAAAAAGGAGATTATTATGGCAAAAAAACTTTACACAATTAACACAGTAAATAATTTTATGGAAATTATTTTCAACCCACATGTTAAGCCATATGCCGATGAAAAAGGCATTACTGTGTTTAATATTTTAGACGACAGCCTGCTTCGCTCTACACTCGACGACGCTGGAATGACACCCACAACTGCCTCGCGCATGTTAAACTATGCAAAAGCGGCCGAGGCGTCGGGCGCAGATGGTATAATTGTTACATGCACCTCGGTAAACGAGGCAACAAAAAATATATGCCCTTTTTTAAACATACCTATTATTAATATCGAAGAGCCTGTTGCCCAAATGGCGGTTGAGGCCGGAAAAAAAATAGGCATACTTGCTACTTTACCCTCTAGCCCTGTTGCTATAGAACGTGTTATGCGCCAAAAAGCAAAAGAACTAGATAAAGACATTGAAATTGTTACACGTGTTGCGCAAGGTGCCTTTGATATTTTATGCAGTGGAGATAGGGCAAAGCACGATGAAATGGTGTGCGCATGCCTTTATGAACTTGCAAAAGAAGTTGATTGTATTGCCTTTGCACAAATTTCCATGAGCCTTTTAAAACACAATCCGGTTGAAGTTCCCCTATTTAAAATAGGCCGTTCGGGAATGCAGGAAATTGATAAACTTATGAACAAATAAGAATTAGTGTGAAAAATTACACTAATTATTTATAAAGAAACGTGCCGTCACAAACGGCATATTCCAATAAATCTTCATTTCTATGAAGGTTTACAAATATATTTGTGCTATGCACAGAATAGAGGTTTTAATGGCTGATAAAATTTCAGTTAAAAAGTTAAAAGATAAAGCAAAACAAATAAGAGTTGCTGTTATAAAAATGATATACGAGGCTCAATCGGGGCACCCCGGCGGAAGTTTATCTGCCGCAGATTTTATGACTGCGCTTTATTTTAGCGAACTAAATATAAACCCCAATAACCCAAACTGGGAAGATAGAGATAGGTTTGTGCTTTCAAAAGGGCATGTTTGCCCTGTTTTATACACATGCCTTGCCTACAGCGGTTATTTTGAAATAGAAATTTTAAGCACTTTGCGCAAAGAGGGTTCTATTTTACAAGGGCATCCCGATATGAAACGCTGCCCCGGAGTTGATATTTCAACAGGTTCTCTTGGGCAAGGAATATCTGTTGCTGTGGGCATGGCAATTGCCGCAAAACGTGATGAAAAATCTTATCGCACCTTTGTTATGCTTGGCGATGGCGAATGCAATGAAGGGCAAGTTTGGGAAGCTGCACAATGTGCAAACAAATATATGTTGGATAATCTTATTGTGATTGTAGACAACAACAATTTACAAAATGACGGCACAAGCAATGAAATTATGCCAACTTTAAATTTAGCAAATAAATTTGAAGCTTTTGGCTTTGATACAATAACTATAAACGGGCATAATATGCGCGAGATTTTAGAAGCCTTTGAATGGGCGAAAAACCAAAACGGTAAACCTAAATGCATTGTGGGAAAAACCGTTAAAGGCAAAGGTGTATCCTTTATGGAAAACGTTGTTGCATGGCACGGGCAAGCACCAAACAGCGAAGAGTACGCCATTGCGATTAAAGACATAACGGAGGGCTTTTAAATGCAACAAATAATACCAACACGTGATGCATATGGCGATGAAATATTAGAACTTGGAAAAGAAAACAGTAATATTTATGTTGTAGATTGCGACATAGGAAAATCTTGCAAAACTGTTGAATTTTCAAAACAGCTTCCAAAGCAACATATTAATGTTGGAATAGCAGAACAAAACGCCTGTGGCGTTGCGGCCGGCCTTGCCACCACAGGCAAAATTCCATTTGTTACAAGTTATGCCGTTTTTGGCAGCATGCGTATGAGCGAACAAATAAGGCAAGAAGTTTGTTACCCTAATTTAAACGTTAAAATTGCGTGTTCTCACGGAGGTTTTACGCCCGCAAACGATGGCGCAAGCCACCAATGCATAGAAGACATGGGCATTTTACGAACCATTCCCAATATGAAAATTTGTATGCCGGCAGATTATTATGCCGCAAGAAAACTTATAAAATGTGCGGCACAAATTTATGGGCCTGTTTATTTACGCTTTACTCGTGATGGCATACCTTGCATCTACAACGAAAACTCAACATTTGAACTTGGAAAAGCCAATAAATTATCAGATGGAAACGACATTACCATTATTGCAAACGGCGATGTGGTAAACATTGCATATAAAGCAATGCAAGAGTTGCAAAACAAAGGCATTGGCGTAACATTGCTTGATATGCACACAATAAAACCGCTTGATATACAAGCGGTTATTGATGCAATGAATACAACCGGTAAAATTGTAACGGTAGAAGACCATAACATTATTAACGGGCTTGGCAGTGCGGTTTGTGAAGTTATTGCCGAGGCCGGCAAAGGCATTGTTCGCCGAATTGGCGTGCAAGATAACTTTGGCGAAAGCGCACCTTATGAAAGCTTACTTGCCAAAAATGGTATAACGGTAAGCAATATTGTGCATGTTTGCGAAATTTTATTGAATATTTAATCTATTAAAACGAGGTAGGGGTTATATATATTATGCGAGGTACGAGCATAATATAAATTGGCATGTGCAAGCAGCGCCAATTAGATGAAAAAATATGAATAACCGAAACGGAGTGAAGGTTATTTATATTAGCCGTAGGCTAATATAAATTGGCATGTGCATGGCACGCCGATTAAATAAAAAAATATAAATAACCGAAACGAAGTAAAGGTTATTTATATTAGCCGTAGGCTAATATAAATTGGCATGTGCATGGCA
>CAYJGM010000091.1:0-8824 GCA_964369495.1 uncultured Bacteroides sp.
AGCCAAGTGTTACCATGCGGTCTACATGGCTGTAAACGCTCACAACTTCGTTTGCCACGTATAAGTTTTGAATTAAAAATTCGTCTCTTGTTTCCTCGGTAGTATACCTTTTAAAATCTTTTTGGTTTGCTGAATATCTGATGTCCATTTTGTTCTCCTTAAAAATTAATAATTTTGGTTTTTATGTATTTATTTAAAGCTTTCGAATATTAATAATTGCTATGCTATTACATTCAATTAAAACTTAAGCAACACGATATAATCCATGCTTACTTAGGTAAAATTACGCACTGTTGTGTGTTAAAACTAACCGTTTGAACTTCCATTTAATTTGTATTAATATATTAAGTTTAATATCTATTGCTATTTTATTTCAACTTTCTATTATTGTCAACAAAATAATTGTTCTTTTTGTAAAAAATGCAATATCTTTAAACTTGACGCTTATCTAAATAAGTTATTTTATAAATTTCCATAATCCCTTATAAATATTTATTATAACATTATTTATTTACAACTG
The DNA here is from genome assembly GCA_964369495.1 of uncultured Bacteroides sp. GTDB lineage: Bacteria > Bacillota > Clostridia > Oscillospirales > Ruminococcaceae > Ruthenibacterium. The sequence continues at coordinate 521 of CAYJGM010000091.1, forward strand.
TTTTTTTGCCTGTTTTACAAATATCCGCAAGGCAGCATATTTCGCACATTGCCTTTCTGGCAGTGCATACAGCACGCCCGTGTAAAACACATCTGTGGCAATAATCGTTGCTCTCTTGCGGCGGTAAAACACGAACAAGCTCATTTTCAACTTTTAATGGATCTTTAGTATCTCTAACAAAGCCTATTCTGTTCGCTAGGCGTATGCAATGCGTATCTGCCACAACGGCGGGCAAACCGAATATATCGCCTCTTATCAAATTAGCGCTTTTTCTACCAATGCCGGGCAGTGATAACAGCTCTTGCATTTCCTTTGGCACTTGCTCGTTAAATTTTTCAATTAACATTTTTGCCATTGCATTAATATCACGTGCTTTGCTTTTTCCCAGCCCACAAGGCTTAATTATATTTTCAATTTCATTTGCATTTGTGTTTGCCAGTTCTTTTATGCTTTTATATTTTGCAAACAATTCTTTTGTAACAATATTAACCCTGGCGTCTGTACATTGTGCCGATAACCTAACGCTAACAAGCAATTGCCATGCTTCACTGTAATTTAGTGAACATTCGGCTAAAGGATACTGCTGTTTTAAACGCTCTATAATAATTAATGCATCTTTTTTTGTACGCATATTTCCACCTTTGCAAATTTATTTTATTATTTTAATATAACATATTTACATTTATTTTACCATATAAGCCTTGTTTATTATTTAAATATGAATTATAATATAATAGTTGAAAAAATAAAAAATAAACAGCGTTATAAAAAATGTAGTTATTTCTTGTTTTTGTAAACATGTAAGTTTTTATTTAAAATTTTTTGGGGGGATTTTTAATGTTTAATGATATGATAGACACCATAGGATTTGTTACAAATGCCGACGCCGAAGTTGGCAATGCTATGAACGAAGAGCTTAAACGTTTGAGAAACAATATAGAGCTTATTGCTTCTGAAAATATAGTTTCACCTGCGGTTATGGCTGCCATGGGAAGTGTGCTTACAAATAAATATGCCGAGGGTTATCCATCGCGCAGATATTATGGCGGTTGCCAATGTGTTGACGTTGTTGAAAACATTGCAATAAAGCGTGCATGCCAACTTTTTGGCGCAGAACACGCAAATGTTCAACCACATTCGGGCGCACAGGCAAATTTAGCAGCTTACTTTGCAATGCTTGAAGTAGGCGACACTGTTCTTGGCATGGATTTATCTAACGGTGGCCATTTAACACACGGCAGCCCTGTAAATATGAGCGGTAAAAATTATAACTTTGTTGCATACGGTGTAGACGACGAAGGCTTTTTAGACTATGAAGATTTGCAAAATAAAGCAATAGAGCACAAGCCAAAAATGATAGTTGCAGGTGCTTCTGCATATTCACGCACAATAGATTTTGAGCGCATTTCAAAAATTGCAAACGATGTTGGCGCATTGTTTTTGGTGGATATGGCACATATAGCCGGCCTTATTGCAGCAGGGGTTCATCCATCTCCTTTCCCGTTTGCGGATATTGTTACAACAACCACACACAAAACTTTACGTGGCCCACGTGGCGGCATGATATTGTGCAAAGAGCAATATGCAAAAGCAATTGATAAAGCCATTTTTCCGGGCACGCAAGGCGGCCCACTAGAACATATTATTGCCGCTAAAGCCGTTTGCTTTGGCGAGGCCTTAAAAGACGATTTTAAAATTTATCAACAAAACATTGTAAAAAACGCAAGTGTGCTTGCAAATGCACTAAAAGAAAACAATGTGAAAATTGTTTCAAACGGCACAGACAACCACCTTATGACAATTGACCTTCGCGGCACAGATGTAACCGGTAAAGAGCTTGAAAAACGCCTTGATGAGGTTAATATTACAACAAATAAAAACACCGTGCCTAACGACCCTCAAACACCGTTTGTAACAAGTGGCGTACGAATTGGCACACCTGCTGTTACAACACGTGGATTTGGTGAGCATGAAATGAATGTTATTGCAAAATTAATTGCAGACACTATTTTTGATTTTGAAAACACAAAAGAAAACAGCATAGCTACTGTTGCAAACTTAGTAGCACAATTCCCCTTATATGAATAAATAAAAAGGAGATTTGCATTTCATGGCTTTAATTCAATGTAATTTACACAGTGAAATAATGCGCACACAAGTGCTGATTAATATTTATTCGCCTTGCGATTTACCGCCTGAAGTGGGCTTTAATGCTAAGGCAACACTTACATTATTGCACGGCTATTCGGGCTCGGGCATAGATTGGTTTAATATGACAGCAGCACAAAGGTATGCCGCCGATAACGGTTTATTTGTAATTTGCCCTTCTTGCCAAAATTATTTTTACCAAGATAGCATGTTTGGCGCATGGAAAACTTTTGTAACCGAAGAAATGCCGCTTTTACTTTCACGCATGTTTAAATTTCCGCAAGAACGTGAAAAAAATTATATTGCCGGTTTATCAATGGGCGGATACGGCGCGATGTATTTAGGCCTTTCAAGGCCCGATTTATACGCGGCTTGCGCCTCTTTTTCCGGGGCTATAGATTTACAAATATTAACCAAAAAAATGCAAGATCCCTCTATGCAAGCCTTTGGTAAAGTTCTGTTTGATGGCAAAGAAACCTTGCCCGATTATAAAAACATTCACCATTTGCTTACTAAAACCAGCGAATTGCCGCCTGAAAAACAACCTAAAATCCTTTTAACTTGCGGTTATCAAGACAATGAAGGCTATTTTATTAAAGACCAAAATGACGCTATATTTGAGCATATGCGAAATTTAAAATTTGCAAACGCAAAACGAATGGAATGGAAAGGCGGCCATTTATGGGCTTTTTGGGATAGAAGCCTTGTTTATGCAATTGATTTCTTCTTGCAAAACAATTACTCAATATTAAAACATGCAGATTGGGCGCATATTCCCGATATTGAAACATTTTAAATTATCAATGCTTATTTTGCCCTAATATTAATTTTATATATCGTATGGGGCGGTTATGTGGAGTTTTCTTAAATCAAAGTTTTTACCGGCGCTTTTTTGTGAGGGCAACTTTGGTGGCAACTCCTTTGTGCCGCCCCATATTTAACTTTTTTTAAGTTTTAAGGAGCTAAACATGCAACCATTGGCAGATAAACTTCGCCCACGCACCTTAAATGAGGTTTGCGGCCAACAGCATCTTTTGGGCGAGGGCATGGTGTTTCGCCGCACAGTAGATAGTGGCAAAATACCAAATATGATTTTTTACGGCCCATCGGGCGTTGGTAAAACTACTGTGGCACGCATAATTGCCGAAAACAGCAACATGAGTTTACATAAATTAAACGGCACAAGTGCAGGCACTGCAGATATAAAATCGGTATTAGCAGACATAGGAACTTTTTCCAGCCAAAACGGTATTTTGCTTTATTTAGACGAAATACAATACTTAAATAAAAAACAACAACAAAGTTTGCTTGAATGTATTGAAAACGGCAGTGTTACTTTAATTGCTTCCACAACCGAAAACCCTTATTTTTATATTTACAACGCGCTTTTAAGCCGTAGCACGGTTTTTGAATTTAAAGCGCTTAAACCTAAAGATATAAACGATGGGTTAAAACGTGCACTTTTAAAAGTAAACAGCGATGAAGAAAACCCAATAACAATAAACGATGATGCGTTAAATTTACTTACAACTATTTGCGGCGGTGATATGCGAAAAGCGCTTTCAAGCCTTGAGTTTGCAATAATTGCCGCACAAAGTAGCGGTGATGTATGTATAACCGAAGAAATGATAAAGCAAGTTGCACAGCGTTCTAGCGGGCATTACGATAAAAATGCCGACATGCATTACGACAGCGTTTCCGCACTGCAAAAAAGCATTCGTGGCTCTGACGCTAATGCAGCTGTACATTATTTGGCACGCATTTTAGATGGCGGAGATATGTTATCGGCATGCAGGCGCCTTTTAGTAATAGCCGCCGAGGATATAGGCCTTGCATACCCACAGGCAATTGTAGTAACAAAAGCATGTGTAGATAGTGCATTGCAACTTGGAATGCCGGAAGCTAGAATACCGCTTGCCGAAGCAGCTATTTTACTTGCAACAGCCCCAAAAAGTAATAGCGCCATTGTTGCAATAGACAGCGCAATGCAAGATATAAAAAATGGTATTAACGGTGATATACCACGCACATTGCAAAATAAACATTATGATGGTGCAGATGCAAAAGTTAAAGGCCAGTTTTATAAATATCCACATGCATACGAGAGCAATTGGGTGCCCCAACAGTATTTGCCGGATGAGATAAAAGATGCACAATATTATACTTTTGGCAATAATAAAACAGAACAAATTGCAAAGGCATATTGGGATAAAATAAAAGGGCAAAAATAAAACATTTATACCACAAATAAGTTTATGTTAGTTTAATTGAACAAATAGTGTAATTATATTACTTTGTAAAAAATATAGCACTTCACCAAAATAGGCGTGTTCGATTACTTGCTAACGAGTATCTATTAAGAAATAATAAAAGCTTGTGTATTAATTAAATGCAGAAAGTTTCAACCTTATTATTATGAAGGCAACTTAATTTGCTGAATTTCATATTTAATGAGGGAAAACTTTCTGCATTATTATTTATAATAATATAATTTATTAGAATTAATATTAAATATTTGTTTTATTTTCATTTAAATAATTGACAAACTATGTACAACATGTTAATATTTAGTTAAGAAAATGTCGATGAATAGATGTTTTTTTATAATGTATAATATTAAAATTATATATTATAACTAGAAATTAGAAAGAAGGTTTTATGTATGGATGAAAAGCAAAAACATGTTGACAATGATTATACCCTAGAGCGGGTTCCATCAACGGCACGAAAAAGCTTTTTAAGCATGTTTGTTGTTATGCTGGGCTTTACATTTTTTTCTGCAAGTATGAGCGTTGGTGCAAGAATTGGTAACGGCATGGATTTTAACGGTTTCGTTTTAGCTATTATAATCGGCGGATGTATCCTTGGTGCTTACACAGGTATTTTGGGTTACATAGGTTGCGATACCGGTTTTTCTCTCGATTTACTTTCCAAGCACTCTTTTGGTACGGTAGGCTCAAAACTACCCTCCGCACTTATAGCCTTCACACAAATTGGTTGGTTTGGCGTTGGTGTTGCTATGTTTGCAATTCCGGCGGCGGAATTACTTGGAATTAACCCTTATATCTTCATTGTGGTAGGCGGCATACTTATGACAGGCTCTGCTTACTTTGGAATGAGAGCGCTTACAATTGTTAGTAGTATTTCTGTTCCTTTAATTGCTGTTTTGGGCATTTATTCAATGGTGCTTGCGGTAAACGAAGGCGGCGGAATTATGGAAATATTCAGCAGCGGCGAACAAAGCATGAGCTTGCTTACAGCAATTGCGCTTGTTATAGGTTCTTTCATTAGCGGTGGCACTGCAACGCCTAACTTTGTGCGCTTTGCAAAAAACAATAAAACCGCTGTTATTACAACGGTTATTGCTTTCTTCTTAGGCAATACATTAATGTTTGCCTTTGGCGCCGTAGGCGGCGCATTCACAGGCAGTGAAGATATTTTCTATGTTATGATAGCACAGGGCTTAACAATTCCGGCACTTTTAGTTTTAGGTGCGAATATTTGGACAACAAACGATAACGCACTTTACACAGGTGGCCTTGGCCTTTCAAATATTACAGGTTTACGTAAACGCCCCATGGTTTTAATTTCGGGCGCAATAGGCACCGTAACAGCTATGTGGTTATACTATAACTTTGTAAGTTGGTTAAGCTTTTTAAACAGCACATTGCCACCCATTGGTGCAATAATTATTTGCGATTATTTCATGAATAAAGCAAAATACAAAAGCGACGACACAACATTCCCACCGGTTAGAATTGGCGCAATTTTAGGCGTTATCGTCGGTGCTTTAGTTGGCAATTTCGTGCCTTTTGGAATTACATCGATAAATTCTATGGTTGCGGCGGTTATCTGCTTTGTTATAGTAAGTAAATTTGAAAAGAAATAGAACAAATTTTACTTTTTAAACAATTAATCGCGAATTGAAATTTATATCAACAAATATTTAATATTCCGGGCCAATGCCCACATCGGCCACAAGCTTTATAAAAGTATTTTGGTATAATGTGTGCATTGGCCTTATAATAATTTATGCATAGTTAAAAACATTTTAGCCATGCATTATGAACGGAGCCATTATGATAGTAAAAAATGTTTTTATAGAAAACAGCGAAAACGCTTGTGATATTAAAATTACTAATGGCAAATTTGCTGAAATTTCGCAAAATATAATACCGGAACAAGGCGAAGAAGTTTTAAATTTACAAAATTGCCTTGTTCTTGCGCCATTTGTTGAATCTCATTTACATTTAGATAGCTGTTTAACTGCCGGCCAGCCACGTTTTAATATGAGCGGCACACTTTTTGTGGGCATTGATTGTTGGAGTTTGCGCAAAGAAAGCCTAACGGTTGACGACGTAAAACAGCGTGTTAGAAAAACGGTTAGAATGCAAGCGCAAAACGGCATACAATATGTTAGAACACATGTTGATGTAACCGCCCCTACCCTTATTGCAATGAAAGCCATGATTGAATTGCGTGAAGAACTTAAAGATTATATAGAAATACAAATTGTTGCTTTTCCGCAAGAGGGCATTTGCAGTTATCCGAACGGCAAACAATTAATGGAACAAGCAATGCAAATGGGCGCAGATGTTGTTGGTGCAATTCCCCACTTTGAATTTACACGAGAATATGCAGTTGAATCGCTTAATTTTGCCGTTGATTTAGCCGTAAAATACAATAAATTGGTTGACGTGCACTGCGATGAAATTGACGATGAACAAAGCCGTGGCCTTGAAGTTTTAGCGGCAAGGGCATATGAGAGCGGATTAAAAGAAAAAGTTACCGCAAGCCATACAACGGCAATGCATTCTTACAATAACGCTTATGTTGTTAAGCTTATGCGCCTTTTAAAAATGTCGGGCATTAATTTTGTTGCAAATCCGCTTATTAACACGCATTTGCAAGGCAGAATGGACACCTACCCAAAACGCCGCGGAGTTACTAGGGTTAAAGAACTTTTAAAGGCAGGTATCAATGTTTCTTTCGGGCATGATGACATTTGCGACCCATGGTATCCACTAGGCACAGGCAATTTGCGTGATGTTGTATTTTTAGGCTTGCATGTTTGCCAAATGATGGGCTATGGCGAAATTATGGATTCATATAAATTAATATCCACAAATGCCGCAAAAACCTTGAATTTAGGCGAAAATTATGGCATTAAAGTTGGAAACGATGCAAATTTCATTGTTCTTAACGCTAAAAATTTCTATGATGCGCTTAACAATAAATCGGAGATTTTATATTCATTTAAAAAGGGCAGTGCAATTGTAAAAACAACACCTGCAAAAAGTGAAGTATTGTTTTAACACTATATAGTATTATTTATATTAGCCTACGGCTAATATAAATTGGCATGTGCATGCACGCCAATTAGAAAAAAAATATGAATAACCGCAGCGAAAGCGGAGGTTATTTATGGATATTCACCATTAAAAAAATGAAAACAAACAAACTGTTACAGGGGCTGATTCTTAAATCAGCCCCTGTAACAGTTTGTTTGTTATTTAATCGGTGCGGCAATTCGGCGCACAAACAATACGTGCCATGCGATATGTTTATGATTGTTATACAAGTGCTTAAAATACACGCAGCTTTGGATATAACCATAATCATTTAATTATATTTGTTTTCGTTTTGATAAATTGCATACATTAACTAGAAAATGCTCATTAGTTTCACTTTGTAAATTCTAAGAATAAGAATAATGGGAATTCTTTAGATTTTGTAATGCCATCATAAGAAAGCGGCTCAAACATTTTCTTTAGTATAAACCCTTTTTCTATTGCTGTATTCAAATAATCACTTATGGTTCTATGGTAGTGTGTTGTTATTCCCCAAAATTTATTTTCAAAATTGTATTGAGATAAATATTTTGTCATTACTTTGTTTTTACTAAAGCCATTTTCGTCTTTCCCCCATTCACAGTCATAAAACGCAGGGTGAACTATTGAAAAATAAAAAACGCCACCTTTTTTTAGAATTCGATATGACTCGCTTAAAACACCACTAAAATTACTAATATCCATTAAAACTTGATTAGAAAAAACCATATCAAAACTACAATTTTTATAGGGTATATCCTTTTCAATATCAATTGTTTCAAAACGACATTTAGGGTATTTGCTATTAGCAATATCAATCATTTTT
>CAYJGM010000092.1:0-7800 GCA_964369495.1 uncultured Bacteroides sp.
TCCTAGCGAAATACACAGTAATAATTGTAAAAGCGACAGCCAAAGGCATAAAAATAGCAAGCATTGCCATAGGCAAAGCAAGCGTAAAAACTGCGAAATTCCTAGCGAAATACACAGTAATAATTGTAAAAGCGACAGCCAAAGGCATAAAAATAGCAAGCATTGCCATAGGCAAAGCAAGCGTAAAAACTGCGAAATTCCTAGCGAAATACACAGTAATAATTGTAAAAGCGACAGCCAAAGGCATAAAAATTGCAAGCATTGCCATAGGCAAGGCAAGCGTAAAAACTGCGAAATTCTTAGCGAAATATACTGTTATAATAGTAAAAGCGACAGCCAAAGGCATAAAAATAGCAAGCATAGCCATAGGCAAGGCAAGCGTAAAAACTGCGAAATTCCTAGCGTTTTTGGTAAAAACAACTATATTATATTTATATAAAGCCCTTAAATTTACAGCTGTTAGTATTGTTCGTGCTTTAAAAGCATTTGCAAAAATAATAGCTATTTTGTTCCAAAAAATATGTGAGTTTGCTAAAATAGCAAAAATAGCTTATATAAACAATAAACAAAAGCGCATTGAGCAGCGCAAAATAAATAAAGCTAAAGCGGCCGAGCTAAAAGCGATAAAACTTGAAGAGCAAATAATAAAATCTGCAAAAAATGCCGAAATTAAAGAATTAAAACAACAAGAAAAAACCAAGCAGCTTGCCGAACAAGCACAGCTTAAATTAATTAAGCAAGAAAATAACCAAGCTTTAAAAGAACAAAAAGCAAAACAAAAAGCAGAAAAAATATTACAAAAAGAAATATATTTAAAAGAGAAACAACAAGCAAAACAAGCGGAATTACAATTTGAAAATTTAAATGAGCATCAAAGTTTAACAGGTGCAGTTCAAACAAAACCAACAAGCAAAAAAACATTGTTGCATTTCAATGCAAATAGTAAGCAACGTTATTTAAAAATTGCGGCTTTTGGCTTTTCAAGTATAGCCTTTATTGCTGTTATAAGTGCGGTTATAACCATACAAATAAGTGCAGCTTCGCCTGTAACAAAAGTTAGTTACGAAAACAGTGCAATAAATGCCGACAGCATAATTAGCTCTAGTTCATTAACAAAACCCTCTTTTGAAGAAATAGTGCAAAGCCAAATACCAGAGGAAACATGGGCGCTTTATTTAGTTGGCCCAAATTATATAATTGATGAAAACTTTGAAGCAGATATTCAAATGGTGCCGGGGCCTGTAACTTCGCCTGCATCGACGCAATTAATTGATGAACGTATTTTACAAGCAACCACACAAATGTTTGAAGATGCAGCATCACAAGGTATTTAATTATATTTGCGTTCGGGCTATAGAAGTTACGCAACGCAAGATATTCTTTTCGTTACAATGTATCAAGATTATTTAGCGCAAGGCTTATCAGAGGAAGAGGCGAATGCCGCAACGCTACTTTTAAGAAATGTTGCCGGATCATCTGAACATCAAACCGGCCTTGCCATAGATATAGTGCCGTTAAATGATACGTGGGCATCGCTTGTGCCCGAACTTGAAAACACGCCCGAATTGCAATGGGTTAAGCAAAATTGCGCAAATTATGGTTTTATTTTGCGTTATGAAGAAGACACAACACACATAACAGGAATAAGCTATGAGCCTTGGCATTTTAGGTATGTGGGTGTTGAACATGCGCTTGAAATTACACAGCGCGGTATAACTTTAGAAGAATATATGGGCGTTGCATAAAAGTATTAATAATATTTAATAATTTAATTATAAGCCTTGTGCGCACTGTTTACAATTAAAGTTCATATTTCGGCACTAAAGTAGCGCTTACAATGTTTATTATATTAGTACAAAATGTGCATTGCCGTAGTGTCGCAAATTATTAAAGGAGTAATAAATGAACAGAGTTAATTTAGAAAACGGGGTTAATATTTCAGAGTTTTCTGTAGATAAATTTAAACGTAGCCGTGTATCGCTTTACTTCACTTGGCCATCAACAAGAAAAAGTGCTACAGCTGAGGCGCTATTGCCTTTTTTGATGGAGCGCAGTTATGCCGATTGCCCTGACATGAGCGAGCTTTCTAAAAGGCTTGCCGCATTGTATGGCGCTAGCTTATCGGTAGATTTAATTAACGTTGGAGCAAATAAGGTGCTAAGCGTTTGCGTTACGGGAATACAAGATGAATATGCACTTAATGATGAAAAACTATCGCTGGAATACGCCGATATGGCGCTAAATGTTGCGTTTCGTCCATATTTAACAAATGGTGTTTTTAACGAAAAAAATGTTGAGATAGAAAAAGAACAATTATATGAACAACTGCTTAGCGAAATAAATGAAAAAAGGGGATATTGCATAAGGCAAGCACGCCGTAAATTTTATAAAGATGCACCTGAAGGAATTGAAAAAAACGGATATTTAGAAGAAGTGAAAGAACTTAGTGCAAAACAAGTTACCGATGCATGGAAGAAAATAATCAAAACTGCTCAAATTGAAGTTATGGTTTTTGGTGCAGATGCAAAAATAATTTCTTTGCATGTGTTGCAATATTTAAGCAAAATTAAAAGAGAGCCTGCGCAAATTAAACCTGCAAATGCTATGCCTTATGTAGATGCACAAAATTTTAAAGAGGAAATGCAAACAGAACAAAGCAAACTTTGTATGATGTTTACCATGCAAAACCCGGCAAGAGGGCGAGAGCATGTTGTTTTACGTGTTGCATCTGCGCTTTTAGGCGGCACGGCAACCTCGCGCTTGCACACAAATGTACGCGAAAAAATGAGCCTTTGCTATTATTGTTCTTCGTTTTGTGAAGCGAGAAACGGCACTTTATATATAGATAGCGGAATTGAGCATGAAAATACCCAAAATGCCAGAGATGCCATATTAAACGAACTTGATAAATTAATAAATGGCGAAATTACAAATGAAGAACTAAGCGAAACCATAAAAAGTATCACACAGCGCTTAAAAAGTGTTCAAGATATGCTTGGCGGCCTTGAAAGTTGGTATTTTTCAGAAGTATTACGTGGTGAACAAATAAAAACACCATCGCAATTAATTAAAGAAATAGAAACAGTTAAACCGTATGAAATTAAGCAATTGTTAGCTAAGTTTTCATTATCGGTTGAATATTTAATTACAAAGGGGAGCGAGGCATGAACACATTAACATTACCGGCTGTAAAAGCGTGTGAATATGAACAGGCCGTGCTTTCTAATGGCCTTACGGTTATGGTTCGTAAAATGGAAGGCTTTAGCAGTGTACATGCCATTTACGGCACAAATTTCGGAAGCATTGATAGAGAATTTATGCATGGATATAAGCAAATTAAATTGCCTGCGGGAATTGCACATTTTTTAGAGCATAAAATGTTTGAAAATGAAGACGGTGATGCATTTTCACTTTTTGCGAAAACAGGTGCAAGTGCAAACGCATACACAGGTTTTGATAAAACTTGTTATGTTTTTACAGCATCGGATAATATTGAAGAAAACCTGGAAATTTTATTGGGTTTTGTTTCAAAACCGTATTTTACAGATGAAACTGTTTTAAAAGAACAAGGAATAATTGGCCAAGAGATAAAAATGTACGACGATAGTGCGGAATGGCGTTTGATGATGAGTGCACTTTCGTGCCTATACGACAGCCATTTTATTAAAGACGATATCGCAGGCACAACAAAAAGCATTAAAGAAATTACGCCGGAAACTTTATATAACTGCGTAAGTGCGTTTTATCATCCAAAAAATATGGTGCTTTCACTTGCCGGAAATATTGATATGAAAACGGTTTTAAAAATATGTGAAAAAGTGAATTTTACAAATGAAAATGCACAGGTTGTTATGATGCAACCTATGGAAACCGAATTTCCTAAAAAGAAACACAAAGAATTTAAAATGGCGGTTGCAAAACCGCATTTATGCCTTGCATTTAAAGAAAAACCGCTTACAGGAACACCTTTAAATGTATTAAAAGGCGAAATAATTTGCGATATTATAACAGAACTTATCGTTGGAAGCATGACACCGCTTTATAGAAAGCTTTATGATGAAAATCTTGTTGCATCAGGTTTTTCGGCAGATTTTTTAAATGTAAACGGTGCAACTTGCTTTATGTTTAGCGGCCAGGTTAATGATAGTGAAACAGTAAAACAGCTTGTTTTAAGTGAAATTAAGCGTATTAAAAACGAAGGCGTAGACGAGCAAATGTTTATGCTGTGCAAAAATTTAATGTATGGCGAGCTTGTACAAGGCCTTGACAATGTTGAAGATGTTGCAAGCGGAATAGCCTCGGTGTTTTTTAAAAAGCGCACCCCGGCACAAATGATGCAAACACTTGCAGAACTTAAAATTGCAGATGTAAACGAGATGCTTAGCAAAATTTTAAACGAAAACAAAATGGCAAGCGTTATAATTAATCCAATGTAATTATAATTTTAATGCGTTTTAATTGAAAGGAATATTAAATGACAAATAATGTAAGTTTTCCAAATCTGGGCTTGGAAATTGAAATTAGCCGAATAGCCTTTTCTGTTGGCTCTGTTGATATTTATTGGTATGGCATATTAATTGCGCTTGGTATGTTTTTGGCAATTATTTTTGTGCTTAAAAACTGCATAAGTTTTGGCGTAAACGATGATAGGCTTATTGATGTAATTTTACTTTCAACCGTTTTTGGGGTGATAGGGGCAAGGGCATTTTATGTTATTTTTGCACCGTTTGAGTATGATAGTTTTTTAGATATGATAAATTTAAGAGATGGCGGCCTTGCAATATACGGCGGAGTTATAGCAGGGTTTTCAAGCGCGTTTTTCTTTTGTAAATGGCGTAAAATTCCGTTTTTGCCAACTGTAGATTTAGTTGCAATGGGTTTTTTAATTGGCCAAGGCATAGGAAGATGGGGAAATTTCTTCAACCAAGAGGCATTTGGAATTAATACAAACTCAATTTTCGGAATGATAAGCGAAAGCACTACGGCTTATTTAACGCAAGCGCAAACACGCCTTGCACAAAACGGAATTATTGTAGACCCGAATATGCCCGTACACCCAACATTTTTATATGAATCTGTTTGGTGCCTTTTAGGTTTTGTGCTATTGGCACTTTATATGAAAAAACGCAAATTTAATGGTGAGATATTTTTGATGTACTTTATATGGTATGGTGCGGAGCGTGCTGTGGTTGAAGGTTTAAGAACAGACAGCCTTGAAGCCGTTTCGAATTTACGCGTAAGCCAAATTATTGCGATAGTAAGCGCAATTTGTGCACTAGCGCTTTTGATAGTTCTTAGAAAGAAATTTAAAGATACACCACTTAAAGTTAATTATGATTTTAAAGTTTACAAAAATGAAAAAAATTCACCTACGGTTAATTTAACATGGCTTGCAAGTGAAAAAATGCCAACACAAGAGCAAATTATAGAAGAATACGAAAAAATGAAAAATAACGACGAAACCGAAGAAAATGCAACCGTAAGCGAAGAACCCGAAGAAAATGCAAACGTAAGCGAAGAAACCGAAGAAGATACAGGCACAAGTGAAGAAACCGAAGAAGATACAGACGCAAGTGAAGAAACCGAAGAAGATACAGACGCAAGCAACGAAACCGAAAACGATGAAACCGAAAACGATGAAACCACAAAAAAATAGAATAATATTTAAAATAATAGCTTATTGTAATATAAAACGGAGGTTAATATGAGCGCACAACTTATAAGTGGCAAAGAGTTGGCAATGCAAAAAAAACAAGAAATTGCACAAAAAGTAAAAGAACTTGAACAAAAAACAGGCATAAAGGCAAGGTTAAGCGTAATAATTGTTGGTGAAAACCCGGCAAGCAAAACTTATGTTGCGGGCAAAGCTAAAGATTGTGAAGAGTGCGGAATATTAAGCGATGTTATTGCCTTGCCTGAAAATACAACACAAGAAGAACTTTTAAAAATTGTAAATGAATGTAATGAAAACAGCGAAGTGCACGGCTTATTGGTACAATTACCTTTGCCAAAACATATTGATGAAAACACTGTAATTAATGCAATTTCACCCCAAAAAGATGTAGATGGTTTTACGCCCATAAATGTTGGGCGCATGGTAATTGGAGAAGACTGTTTTTTACCGTGTACGCCGGCAGGCTGCATGGAAATGTTAAAAAGTACAGGCGTAAACATACAGGGTAAAAAAGCCGTTGTTATAGGCCGTAGCAATATTGTTGGAAAACCGGCAGCGCTTTTACTTTGTGCGGCAAATGCAACGGTAACAATTTGCCATTCAAGAACCGAAAATTTAAAAGAAATATGTGCAAATGCTGATATTTTAGTTGCGGCAATTGGCAAGGCCGGTTTTGTTACAAAAGATATGATAAAAAAAGGCGCAATTGTTATTGATGTTGGAATTAATCGCAATGAAAACGGCAAGCTTTGCGGCGATGTAGCATTTGAGGAAGCTTTAGATAATGCTGCATATATAACACCTGTTCCCGGCGGCGTTGGCTTAATGACACGCGCTATGCTTATGGAAAACACATATAAAGCTGCGGCAAATGTGATATAAAAATTTATTGTAATTTATTATTTATATTTAATAATTTATTTTTGATGTTTAGTAAATAATATGTTTTGTTATTAATTTTAAAAATTGGCCGATAATGCGCGGCAGAATGGAATGAGTAAAATGGATTTAGAGAATTTATACAAGCGTTTTTGTAATGTAACATTTGATAAAAACGGTGTACTAAATAACTTTGAAAGTATTTACCCTGAAAATTTTAATTTTTCGTACGATGTTATGGATGAAATTGCAAAGGCAAAGCCTAATCGTCGTGCAATGATTTGGTGCGATGACAATGACAATGAACGTGAATTTACGTTTTCTCAACTCAAATATTTTAGTGATAAAGCGGCGAATATGTTCCTTTCACACGGCGTTAAAAAAGGCGATCGCGTTATGTTGGTTCTAAAGCGCCATTATCAATTTTGGTTTGCAATTTTAGGCCTTCATAAAATTGGCGCTGTTGTAATTCCGGCCACTTTCTTACTAACAGAAAAAGATTTTATATATCGCTTTAATGCGGCAGGGGTAACGGCTATTGTTTGCACAGCTGATGCCGATGTATCAACAAATGTTGATGCTGCACAAAAGAAATATCCCCAGCTTGCCGTAAAATTTATTGTAAATACAAACCGTGAAGGTTGGCTAAATTTTGATGAAGAATTAAATGTTGCCAGCGATAAATTAGACAGAATAGATAATTGTGCAACTGACCCTATGATTATGTATTTTACTTCGGGCACCACAGGCTACCCTAAAATGGTGCTTCATGATTTTACATATCCTATCGGGCATATTATCACCTCTAAATTTTGGCATAACACCACCACAGATGGTATTCATTTTACTTACTCTGATACCGGATGGGCAAAATCTGTTTGGGGGAAAATATATGGGCAATGGATTTGTGCAACAACAGTGTTTGTATACGATCACGATAAATTTGCGCCTAATGCCCTTTTAAGCTTAATTGAAAAATATCGTATAACCACATTTTGTGCACCGCCTACTATTTTCCGCTATTTTATTAAAGAGGGAATGGAAAATTACGATCTTTCTTCTTTAAGATATGCCACCACAGCAGGGGAAGCGCTTAACCCCGAGGTTTATAACCGCTTTAAAGAATACACAGGCCTTTCGTTAATGGAGGGGTTTGGCCAAACAGAAACAACATTACTTACATGCAACCTTGTTGGCTCTGCCGCAAAGCCGGGAAGTATGGGAAAACCAACTCCGCTGTTTGATGT
>CAYJGM010000092.1:7810-8523 GCA_964369495.1 uncultured Bacteroides sp.
CTTGTAGACGAAAACGGAAATGTCGTTAAAAACGGCGATGTAGGTGAAGTTGTAGTTAAAACTCAGAGCAACAAAAAGAACATAGGAATGTTTTTAGGTTATTACAGAGATGAAAAGCTAACGAATGAATCTTGGCACGATGGGCTTTACCACACAGGGGATACAGCCCGAAAAGATGATGAGGGATATTTTTGGTATGTAGGGCGCACCGATGATATAATTAAGGCATCGGGCTACCGAATTGGCCCATTTGAGGTTGAAAATGTGCTTATGGAACACCCGGCTGTGCTTGAGTGCGCCGTGATAGGTGCCCCTGATGCAATACGTGGTACGGT
Source organism: uncultured Bacteroides sp. (assembly GCA_964369495.1). GTDB lineage: Bacteria > Bacillota > Clostridia > Oscillospirales > Ruminococcaceae > Ruthenibacterium. The sequence continues at coordinate 8,146 of CAYJGM010000092.1, forward strand.
AGTAAAGGCAAATATTGTGCTAACTAAACAATATGCGGCAAGCGAAGAGCTAAAAAAAGAACTGCAAGAATATGTTAAAAATCAAACTGCGCCGTATAAATATCCACGAATAATAGAATTTGTTGATTTTTTACCAAAAACTATCAGCGGGAAAATTAGGCGTGTAGAACTTCGCGAAAACCAAGATAATTAGCCTTTATTTTACATTTTTCTGCAATAAAATTTATAAAATGCACATTCGCCCATATATAATCTATATTTAGATTATATATGGGCGGTAATTTATGTAAAATTAATAAACCTGCCTATGCAAACTGGCTTTTAGCCAATTGCATAGGCAGGTTTTGTGATTAATTATTAAAACTGATTTTTAATCAA
>CAYJGM010000093.1:0-8520 GCA_964369495.1 uncultured Bacteroides sp.
TGTTATATCCGCTTTGGCCGTTTGGCAGTGCCTGTTTTCCACGACGAAAGCAATTTTAGCTTTGAAATAGGCAAAGGCGAAGAACTAACAAGTGGAAACGACATTGCGATTATCGCAACAGGTTTAATGGTGAACGAAGCCTTAATTGCCGCAGAAAGCTTGAAAGCGCAAAATATCAACGCAAGAGTTATAAACATAGCTACAATTAAGCCGCTTGATGAAGAAATTGTTATAAAAGCGGCTAAAGAATGCGGCAAAATAATAACATGCGAAGAGCACAGCATTATTGGTGGCCTCGGCGAGGCTGTTTGTGCATTGCTAAGTGAAAAATGCCCTGTGCCTGTTAAACGCATTGGCGTTAATGATGAATTTGGCCACAGTGGCCCTGCAAAAGAGTTGTTAAAACAGTTTGGGCTCTCGGCTGAAAATATTGTGAATACTGCAAAAAATATGATATAAAAGGAAAACATAATGAAAATAATGGCAATAGATTACGGCGATGTAAGAACAGGGGTTGCAGTTTGCGACAGAACAGAATTTTTGGCAAGCCCTGTTGGCGTAATAGAGGAAAAAAGCATTGCAAAAACTGCCGAAAAAATTGTGCATGCAACAAAAGAATTTGAAATAGGCCTTTTGGTTATCGGCTTACCTAAAAATATGGACGGTACAGAGGGAGCAAGAGCACAAAAATGCCGTAAATTAGCAGATATTTTGGGTAAAATTATTACTATACCCATTACATTTTATGATGAAAGGCGCACCACTATCAGTGCGGCGCAAATTCTAAGCGAAAATGGCACATACGGAAAAAAACGTAAAAAGGTAATTGACGCAGTTTCGGCAACAGTTATACTGGAAAATTATTTGGATTATAGGCGCAATAATTTACAAGAATAAATTTAGATTGGCAATAAAAATTAAATTAAAATATTATGCGAAAATGCAACGGGCAATAATACTGACATTTTAAACAAACGAGCTGACACTTTATAAATGAAGTGTCAGCTCGTTTTCGCTATAATAAATAATATATGCTTATTTTATTCGTTTATTGCAATTTTTGCCACTTCCTCGGCATGAATTTGTGTTGTGTTAAATACAGGAAGAGAAATATCATCTTGTGAAATTAGCAAACCTATTTCAGTACAGCCTAAAATAACTCCTTTTGCCCCTTGCTTTTGTAATTTAGCAATTATATCAATGTATTTTTGCTTCGAATTTAAAATGATTTTCCCCAAACATAATTCATTATAAATAATATTATTTATAATTTCTATGTCTTTGTCGTTTGGTATAATCACTTCAATATTGTTATCAATTAGTTTTTGTTTGTAAAAATCTTGCGTCATTGTGTATTTAGTACCAAGTAATGCAATTTTATTTATATTTTCTTTTTTAATTTTTTTTGCGGTAACATCAGCAATATGAATAATAGGAATATTGATTTTTTTTGATATTTGTGGTGCAATTTTGTGCATGGTGTTAGTACATATTACAATAAAATCTGCGCCTGCCTGTTCAAGTTTTAAAGCTATATCTGATAGAACTTCGGTGCTTTTATCCCATTCACCTTTTGCTTGATATTCTTCAATTTCTGCAAAATTTACGCTGTAAAGTAAAATTTTTGCAGAATGCAAACCGCCAAAATGCTCATTTATTTTTTCATTGATGATTTGATAGTAACATACTGTGCTTTCCCAACTCATACCACCGATTAAGCCTATTGTTTTCATGAATTTTTGCCTTTCTAATTATATTAATTGGCATATTTAGCCGAAAAAAGTGGAGGCAAGATTAATTATAATTGCGCAAAAATTCTATGGTAAAATTCAACAAGTTTAACAATTTTATCTGTGCTAACTCTTTCGTCATGTGCATGAATTGTAGCCCTTTCGGCTTTTGTAAGTTCCATAGCAGAAAAGCGGTAAACATTATCGCATATTTGCGCATAATGGCGAGAATCACTTGCGGCTATCATTAAATACGGGCTAATTATTGTGTTATGCCAAGTTCCGGCAATTGCATTTTGCACAATATTATAGGCATGCCCATCTGTTTGTGAGCATTTGCAAGGGTTTGAACCATAAATATTAGTAAGTGTAATATCATCATTTGTTATGATGCTTTTTAAATATTCTAAGGCTGATTCACAAGTATCGTCGCCTATTAGCCTTAAATTTGCACCAAGTGTTGCGGTTGGCGGCAACACATTGTAGGCATCACTGCCGTTAAATTTTGTTAGCGCGCATGTTGTGCGCATTAATGCGTTTAATTCGCCACCTTTTTTTGTGCATATCATGTCTAAAACAGGGCGAAATAGCCATAAATTTGCAAATATCATTTTAAATGTAAAATTAGAATGTCGGCCCAAAGTATCGAACATTTCTTTTGTGGCTTTGGAAATTTGCGTTTTAAATGGTTTTGCCTCTATTTTAACGGCAGCTTTTGCCAAAATACCTACAGGCGTGTGCGCCGGCGGCGCAGAGGCATGGCCGCCTTTTGAATTTACCTCTAATTGAACATTCATCATGCCTTTTTCGGCTATACCTATTAAAGCGGCTTTGCGCTTTACGCCCGGGAAAATATCTTCAACCACAGCGCCGCCCTCATCTAAAACAAGTGCAGGTTTTATATTGTTTTCGCTCATATATTTAACAATTGAAGGTTGGGCATTGCCTGCAATTTCTTCATCACCCGCAAATGCAAAATAGATATCATTTTCCGGAACATGTCCTGATATTATTAAGTTTTCTGCACATTCCATAACTCCGCAAAGGGTAATTTTTGTATCAAGCGTGCCTCTGCCCCATAAAACATCATCTTCTATAATGCCATCAAACGCAGGTTTACTCCAGCTTTTTTCTTCCACAGGCACAACATCATAATGCGACATTAAAACAGTTGGTTTTTCGCTGCTTTTGCCTTTCCAAAGATAAAGTATTCCGCTTTCATCAAAAAGTTTTCTTTCACAATTTTTAGTTATATTTGGGTATCTGTCTAGTAATAATTGTCTGAATTTTTCAAATTCTTCTTTGTTTTCAAGGCTTTTATCTAAGTATGAAATAGTTTTGCATTTTATCATAAGCCTAAGTGATTCAATAGCGTGTTCGCCATCAAATTTCGGAATTTCTATCTGCATATAATTTTCATTTTTCGGGGTAAATTTTATTGTTCGTATAATGACAACGAAAATTAAAACAGCAATTGAAACAAGTAAAAATAAAAGTACAGGCATAAATAATTACTCCTTTAAACTTAAAGTATGTTTTTCTTATACATAATTCTTGCGGCAACAATTGCAACTAAAGCACCAACAGGTACAAGCACGCCAACGCTGCTTGCAAGGCTTGGAATAGCAATAAACAGGGAAAGCATTACAACAACAGGCGCAATTGCAATTTTTGGGTTTTTTGATATAAATACAACCGCAAGGCCGCCAAAAAGCGCGGGTAAAATATTATCGAATGCAGGCTGTAAAATTGGCGATTGCAAAATTGGTTCTATCTGTGCCAATAAAAGCACCCCAAGCGCCAAAATTATGGTTGTTACTATAGAGGATATACCTATTGCGATGGTAGATATAACCTCGCCCTCTTCGCTACCGGGTTCGGCTTTTGCGGCTTGCATAGCATTTAAGGCGCAAGGCAATTTTAAATTTGTTAAATTGCCGGTTACAAAACCCAAATAAGAGCCGGCGGCACCTAGCATGGGAACATATGTTAAAACTTCTATACACGCTACTGTCCAAAATATTGGTGCAACGCCAATTAAACCTAAAAGAACATCGGTTAAAGCTGGCCAAGAATTGTAATAAATGCATATCCAAATTGGCACGAATAATATTAAGGCAAGCGCGGCTACCATCCATATTCTGCCGTAAAAATGCACTGAATCTTCATAATTTTTATTTTTCATAAATAACTCCATTTAAATTTATTATGTTCAAGCGTAAAACGCAATAATTATATTTTTCTTATGTAATATAAGGTGGTTAATAAAAATTCATGCAATATATTACACGAATAATATAAAAAAATAGTTTTACACTTGGTTAATTTATCATATAACTAAGAAACAATACTGTTTACAATATTTGTAATTGGTATTGCAAGCGCCATGGCACAAAGCATACTTAACGGCAATGCAAAATCTTCAAGCCATTTTATTTTATATTTTTTTACACCAATTCCAAAAACAGCCATTGCTAGGCAAGAAGCCATCATTACAAAAACAGGTATAAAACCTATAAGGCCTGTTGTTACATCTGCAAAAACCATGCCTAAAAAAGCAGATATCATGCCTAAGAATAGGGCATCCATAAAAATTTTGCCCCATTTTTCATTTTTGTTTTTTAAATTAATAACGCCTTTTTGTATTTTTTTGCCAAATATAGGCGTTAAAATAAGGCTTGGGATAATACCTAATGTCATAACCCAAGCAATTGCACTGAATGCGTTTGCATCGGTTATTGTTTGCGCCGTTGAAATGCCTAATGCACTAGCCGCTGTTGTTGCTGCAGCAAACTCATATGTAATTGCACCTATAACGCTTAAACGAAGCCACGGTAGGGGAAAGCCCAAAAATTGGCTAAGCGAAATTATACCAATTAAAATTGCAACTGCGGGCGCAATTGAAAAAACAGCACTAGATGCAATTGTGCTTTTTATTGTTTTGTTTTCTATTCCAATTTGCTTTGCCCTTTTTATTGCCCTAAAAATAAAAAAAAGCGATTGCGCTATAACAAATGCTATTACAACGCCAACAAGAATGTATAGCATATTGCTATTTGGATTAAAATTTTCCATTTTAAAAACCCCTTTGTTTCGGCATATAAATGCCTTATTTTAATTCGATAACCGTAACGCCGGCCTCACCCTCACCATATGCCCCAAGGCGATATGATTTTATGTTCTTATGCCTTTTTAAGTGTTCGTGAATAGCTTTTCGTAAAATTCCCGCACCTTTACCATGAATTAAATAAAGTGTGTTTTGGCCACTTAAAATGCCCCTGTCTATAAACCTGTCGGTTTCCATAAGCGCTTCTTCAACATGCATACCAATTAAATTAATTTCCATTCCTGCGGTTCTAACCGCATTTGAGGCAACTTGTGTTTTTGGGTTTGTTCTTTGATATATTTGTGTTTGTTTTTTTGTTTCTACTTTGTTATATTGCGCTAAACCGTCAATTTTAACTTTTGTTTTTATAACGCCGGCCCTAATTTCCACCATGTTATTTTTATCAGGCATGCTTTGCACAATACCGGGTTTACCTAAACTTACAATAAAAACTTCATCGCCTATTTTTACGCTTTTAAGTGGGATATAATCAATAGTTTGTTTTTGTGATTGAGTTTGTTCAAATAATTTTTCGGTTTTCTTTTTGGCAATTTCACGCGCAAGCATTGCCCTTTGGTTAGCAGACATATTTTCGCTTTTTTGTAAAACTTTAAGTTCATCTGTAAGTGCATATGCGCTGTTTTGAACATCTGAAATTAATTTTTGCGCTTGCGCTCGTGCTTGCTCTAATTCATTTTGCCCTTGCTTTATAAGTTCATCGCGTTGCAATTGCGCTTTTTGAAGCTGTGTTTGTGCAATGTTTTTTAAATCTTCTATTTCTTGTGTGCGTTCATTTAATTCTAATTTTAAATCTTCAAGTTGCACTAAAACGCTGTTTAAACGCTTATCTTCACGCGATAAATGTACATTTGCTTGCTTAATAATGTGCTCGGGTAAACCTAATTTTTCGCTAATTAAAAAAGCGTTAGATTTACCGGGAACGCCCACGCTTATTTTATATGTTGGGCGCAGTGTTTGCACATCAAATTCACAGCTTGCATTTTGCACACCTTTTGTATCAAGGGCAAAAATCTTAAGTTCGGCATAATGGGTGCTAGCCATAATTTTTGTGTTTGTTTTTCTCATTTCCTCTATTAAGCTAACCGCTAACGCAGCACCCTCGGCAGGGTCTGTTCCGGAGCCAAGCTCGTCCATTAAAACAAGCGTGTTACTGTTAATATGTTCTAAAATTTGTGTGATGTTTTTTATATGCCCCGAAAAAGTTGATAGGCTTTGTTCAATACTTTGTTCATCGCCTATATCGGCTAAAATATTGCTAAAAATGCAAACTTCGCTTGTTTCGTGGGCTGGTAATAAATAACCGTGTTGCGCCATTATGCTTAAAAGGCCAACTGTTTTTAAGGTAACGGTTTTACCGCCTGTATTTGGGCCTGTTATAATTAATGTATCATATTCTTTTCCAAGCGAAATATCTATAGGCACAACATTTTCTTTAGCAATTAAAGGGTGCCTTGCTTTTATTAAATTAAAATGCGTTTCACTGTTTACAAAAGGCATGGTGGCGTTTTGTTTTATGGCAAGTTGTGCTTTGCTTAAAATTAAATCGATATTTAACATCGCTTCATAGCTGTGTGAAAACATTGGCTCTAACAAGGCAACAGAATTTGAAAAATCGCTTAAAATTCGCTCTATTTCGGCTTGTTCGGAATTTTTTAATTGCAGTATTTTTGCATTTGCCTGAACAACTGCGGCAGGCTCTACAAATATTGTTGCACCGCTTGAAGAAACATCGTGAATAACCCCTGAAACATTGCCCTTATTCTCGGCTTTTACCGGTACAACATAGCGCCCGTTTCTAAGCGAAACAACAGCATCTTGCAAATATTTACTGCTGTTTTGAGATTTTATCAATTTATCCAAAGTATCACGTATGCCGTTTTCAACGCTGCGAATTTTTCGCCTTAAACTGTATAATTCATCGCTTGCATGGTCTGCCATTTCATTTTCGTTTAATATGCAATCAAAAATATGTTTTTCAAGCGAGGGATGAACTGTAATTGCAAAAAATAAGTCATCAAGTAATTCTTTATCATGTTGTATCGCGCTATACCATGAATTAAGCGCAGAAAAATTACGAAGCGTATGCCCAACATTTAAAAGTTCGGCCATGGAGAGGATACCGCCTTTTTGCGCCCTAATAACCACATTTTTTGCGCCAATTATATTAGAAATTCTAGGCCTTGAATTTTTTATAAGCAAAGTTTGAAGATAATCTGCCTTTTGCAAAGCTTCTTTTACTTCTTGTGCATCAAACATCATTTCTTGTGCTTTTAAATTATCTTTGGTTTCATCACATACGGCATATTCACACGCCATATCAATAATTTTATCAAATTCTAATATTTTAAAATATTTTTCTTTCATTTTTCCTCCGTTTTCTTTTGCTAGCATAAATACAAAAGTAGAAAAATTGGTTTAATAATAAGTAATGCATATTAATTTAATACACTGTGCAAAAATTCAAGGCTGCGCATTGGTTTTTCCATGCAATAAACGGTATATGCCTCAACGGTTTCGCATAATAGCTTTAAGCTTGCATCCGCAAGTGTAAAGTTAAACAACTTGTCATCATCGCTGTATGCTATATGGCGCATTGCAATTAGCGCAGGTAAATCTAAGTTGCAGTTCATGTCTTTATTGCTTGCGCAATCTATACAATAAAGTTGCGCTTTATTTATTTCAAAACAAAACTTGCTGTTTTCATAGCACATACAATCGCTACATGCAATTAAATTTGGCATGTAGCCAATTTTGCACATTGCCCTAAGCTCAAAAATAGCTTTTAATTGTATGGCGCTTCTTTTTTTATTTGCCGCAAAATAAAATGTGTTTAATAATAAGCGCAGTAAATATTTTGAATCTTCGCCGGTTGGCGCAAGGGTGCTTGTTAGCTCTGCTAAATACATGCAAAGCGCCATTGATGTAATGTCTTCATGTATGCCAAAAAACACTTCTTTATTTTGTGCTTCATTAACAATATACATGCTTTTTCCTTCAAATAGCACAAATTCGCTATAACAAAAAAGGCCCGTTGAGCTGAATAATTTGTTTTTTAAACGCAAAGCGCCTTTTGCCATTGCCGAAACAAGGCCATGTTCGGGCGTTAAAATTAAAAGCGCTCTATCGCTCTCGCCTGTTTTTGTTGCCCTTAAAACAAGCCCCATAGTTGTTATTTGCATATTGTGCTCCATTCAATTAAAAGCATGTATATTGTAAATTTATAAATCAACTACATCAATTTCGTTTATATTGTGTTTTTTTAATTGTCTAATGATATCTTTATTTATTATTTCACCGCTTACAACAATTGGAATTGCCGGCGGGCAAAAAACGCAAACATTTGCACAAACACAATTATAAGAATTATTTACATTTATTGTTTTAGTTTTGCTTAAAAGAGCTTGCCTTGGGCTAAGTGCAAATTTAGTTTTTTGCATAAAATTATCGGTATCTTGTTTAATTTCGCTTTTATGCTTTATATTAATTAGTGCACTTTTTAGTGTATTTAAATCTTCATCGCTGTTAAATGAACTTAACATAAAAACAATATACTCGTCATCGTAAAATTCAGCTTCAATATTATTTTTTCTTAATATATCGGCAATTTGATATCCTTTATAACCAATTGAATTTGCATTTATAACAAGTTTCAAAGGCTCTGTT
>CAYJGM010000094.1:0-8356 GCA_964369495.1 uncultured Bacteroides sp.
CCATTCTTTTTTGGAGGTTTAATTAAATTTATTTGCGCCATGCGCAGAATGGAGATTTTAATAATGGAAATAAAAACCGGCGCTAAAAAAACGCCTTTGTACGAGCAACATGTTGATTTAAGTGGAAAAATTGTTGAATTCGCGGGATTTATGCTGCCTATTCAATATAAAGATGGTGTGATTAAAGAACATATGGCAGTTCGTGAACATGCCGGATTATTTGATGTTTCGCATATGGGCGAAGTTATTTTGCAAGGCGAAGACGCCCTTTTAAACCTAAATTACATAATGACAAACAGCTTTGATGACATGCAAGCGGGCGCTTGCCGTTATACCTTAATGCTTAATGAAAACGGCGGCCAAGTTGATGATTTAATTGTTTATAAAATGAATGACGATAAATTTTTGCTTGTTTTAAACGCCGCAAACGTGGCAAAAGACATCAACTGGATAAAGCAACATCTAAAAGGCAATTGCACGCTTTTAAATACCAGCGACGACACCGCACAAATTGCAATTCAAGGCCCTTTTACAAATGAAATTATGAATAAAATAGGTGTGCTTAATTTGCCGCAAAAAAACTACACATTTAAAGAGGATATAGAAATTGCAGGCGTAAACTGCCTTGTTTCTTGCACCGGTTACACGGGCGAATTTGGTTATGAAATTTATATGCCTAACAATGGCGCACCGGCTGTTTGGCAAGCGCTTATAGGTGCAGGTGCGAAGCCGTGCGGCCTTGCCTGCCGTGATACTTTAAGGCTTGAAGCCGCAATGCCGCTTTACGGGCATGAATTAAACGAAGATATAAACGCAGTTCACACCGGGCTTAACTTTGCAATAAAAACACAAAAAGAAAGCTTTATCGGCAAAAAAGCAATTGAACAATTTAATGGGGAAAAACTTGTTAGAATTGGTTTAAAAGCCATAGATAAAGGCATTGTTCGCGAAAATGATGCCATTTATATCGACGGTGTATTAATAGGTAAAGTTACAAGTGGCACACATTGCCCATATATAGGTAGCTCTTGCGCTATGGCTTATATAGAAGAAAAGCACTCAGGCCAGTGGGAAAATTTTTACGCCGAAGTAAGAGGCAGAAAAATAAAAATGGAACGTGTAAAGCTTCCATTTTATAAACGTCAGAGTGCCCAAAAATAGTAAATTTTATAAAATTCATGCCTTTTTGGAAAAAGCATTTATATAAATTGATTTTTTTACATTCTTTCAAAACGCAATTTCTAATTTAGCACCGCATTTAGTATTTTGTTGTTAGCAAAACGCACACAATTAAAAATATTATTATCAATTGCCGCAAACTATGTTTGTTTTGTGGCAATTTTTTGCTTTTAACTTGCAATAAATTTTCTTAACAATCGTTTTCATAACCATTCACACAATTCTTATATCTAGTGCAACATACAAATACAACATATTCCTCAAAAAAACAATTGTAAATTTATAGAAAAAGTTAATTGACAACATCCTTTAAAACTCATAAAATAATACTATACTTTAATTTTGTATAAACTGCTTTTTGTAGTTTATGCATTAAAATTTTATAGGAGATTTGTTATGAAAATAGAAAACGATTTAAAATACACCGCCTCGCACGAATGGGTAAAAGAAATAGCAGGCGATAAAATGCAAATTGGCATTACAGATTACGCACAAGAGCAAATGGGCGACATTGTTTTTGTTGATTTGCCAACGTTGGGTGACGCAGTTACAATAGGCGATGTTTTTGCAAACATCGAAAGCGTAAAGGCTGTTAGTGATGTTTACAGCCCTGTTTCCGGCATTATTTGTGCGGTAAATGAACAATTATTAGACGAGCCCGAAAGCATTAACACAAACCCTTACAATTCATGGCTTGTAGAAATTGAAAGCATTAGTGAAACAGAAGAATTTATGCAGCCCGATGCATACAGTGCTTTTTGTGAAACACTTTAATAACAACGAAAAATGATAAATTTTGGGGCAGTATTGCAAAAAAAACGCAATACTGCCCATATGTTGCCATATAAAATATAGCATATTATTACCATTATATTACAATTAATATAAATCACACAAAATAGTTTTGTACGCAATATTTATTTTCACAAATTCTTATATAATTTTAAAACAATTTTCAAAATAAACTTACATAAATACTTTAAGTTGTATTAACAAACTTAAATACAAAGGAGATATAAATGGGAAATTACGTTCCTTCAACTCAAAAACAGCAAGAGGATATGCTTAATTCAATTGGCGTTCGCTCTTGCGAAGAATTGTTTTGCGATGTGCCAAAAAACATGTTGTTAAGCGGATTAAACATGCCAAACGGCATTAGCGAGGCAGAGCTTTGCCAAAAAATGGCGACTTTATCAAAGAAAAACAAAGTTTACAACACTATTTTCAGAGGTGCGGGCGCATACAACCATTTTATACCCGCAATTGTTAAACGCGTTAGTTCTAAAGAGGAATTTGTAACGGCTTATACCCCATACCAAGCAGAGATAAGCCAAGGCGTTTTACAAAGCATATTTGAATACCAAACCATGATATGTGAATTAACGGGCATGGAGGTTTCAAATGCGTCTGTTTATGATGGCGCTACGGCCGCCGCGGAAGCTTTTGCCATGTGCCGTGAAAAAAACAAAAACGAAGCCATTATTTTAGGCAACACACACCCTGAAGTAATTGAAACCGTGCAAACTTATTGCAATGCAAGCGGCATGAAACTACATGTTTTACCTTGCCCAAATGGAATTTGCGATATTTCAAAACTTGAACAAATGCTTACACAAAACCATGCAGCAGTTTATGTTAGCACACCTAATTATTATGGTTTGCTTGAAAATATCGAAAAAATAGCGCAAGTAAAAAAGCAAAGCGGCGCAAAACTAATTGTGGGTGCAAACCCAATTTCACTTGCCGCCCTAAAAACACCGGCAGATTGCGGTGCAGACATAGTTGTTGGCGAGGGCCAACCGCTTGGCATGCCGCTTTCGTTCGGCGGGCCTTATTTGGGCTTTATGGCAACCACAAAAGCCCTTTCAAGAAAACTGCCCGGAAGAATTGTTGGGCAAACGCAAGACAGCGAGGGCAAGCGGTGCTTTGTTCTTACATTGCAAGCACGTGAACAGCACATAAGAAGAGAACGTGCCTCTAGCAATATTTGCTCTAACCAAGCTTTGTGCGCGCTTACCGCCGCTGTTTACATGGCTGCAATGGGCGCAAACGGCATGGAAAACGTTGCAATGCAATGTTATAATAAAGCGCATTACCTCGCTAAAAAATTATGCGAAATCAACTCTGTTAAATTGCGATATAGCGCAGAATTTTTCCATGAATTTGTAACAGTATTACCTTGCTCTTCAACAGTTGTTTTAAACAAACTTGAAGAAAACGATATTTTGGGCGGCTTAGCGATTTCAGAAAATGAAATTTTATGGTGTGCCACCGAAAAAAACACAAAAGAGGAAATTGAAACACTTGTTAAATTAGTTAAGGAGGTTTGCGAATAATGGAAATGATTTTTGAGATTTCACAAAATGGCAGAACATGCGATTTATTGCCGCCGCAAGATGTGCAAATAGCGCAACAATTGCCAAACGAATTTAAAAGAAAAAGCAAACCCAATTTGCCAGAGCTTTCAGAAATTGATATAGCACGCCATTACACAAAACTTGCAAAGCAAGTGCACGGTGTAAACAGCGGTTTTTATCCACTTGGCAGTTGCACAATGAAATATAATGCCGCTGTGCACGAACAAATTGTTAATTACGATGGTTTTGCAAATGTGCATCCATTGCAAAGTGAGCAAACGGTGCAAGGTTGCCTTGAAGCAATGGTGCTTGCCGAAGAATTAATATGCGATGTTACCGGAATGGACGCAGTTACATTCCAACCTGCCGCAGGCGCTCACGGCGAGCTTACAGGAATAATGATGATAAAAGCCTACCATGAATCGAGAGGAGATTTTAATCGCACAAAAATCATAGTGCCTGATTCCGCACACGGCACAAACCCGGCAACGGCAAGCATGGCAAACTACAGCGTAATAAATGTTCCCTCTTGCGAAGATGGCAGCGTAAACCTTGAAAAATTGCGTGAAGCAGTTGGCCCCGATACGGCGGCGCTTATGCTTACAAACCCTAATACGCTTGGAATATTTGATAAAAACATATTGGAAATAACCGATATTTTACATAGTGCCGGCGCACTTAATTATTACGACGGTGCAAATTTAAACGCAATAATGGGCATTGTTCGCCCGGGAGCCATGGGCTTTGATGTTATCCACTTAAATTTACACAAAACCATGGGCACCCCACACGGCGGCGGCGGGCCCGGAAGCGGCGCAGTTGGTGCAAAAAATATATTAAAGCCATTTTTGCCAAATGCACACCCTACAAAAGAACAAAATGTTTATAGCACATATAACCCCGAAAAAAGCATAGGCAGGGTAAAAAGCTTTTACGGCAATTTTGCTGTAACATTACGTGCGCTTTGTTATATGCTTTCACTTGGTGCAAACGGGCTTAAAAACGCAAGTGAAATTGCCGTTTTAAACGCAAATTATATGAAACATCGCCTTGAAAAACATTGCAAAGTTGCAGGCGAGGGCTTTTGCATGCATGAATTTGTTTTAAGCTTTGAGGATATTAAAAAGCAAACAGGTGTTAGCGCACTTGATATTGCAAAAGGCATGTTGGATTACGGCATGCATCCACCAACCATGTATTTTCCGCTTAATGTGCCTGAGGCTCTTATGATAGAGCCAACCGAAACCGAAGGCAAAGAAACATTAGACGAGGCATGTGAAACTATAATAAAACTAATTGAAATGGCCCATACACAGCCCGAATATTTAAAAAACACGCCATACAACACATTAATAAAACGCCCCGATGAAGTTACGGCGGCAAGAAACCCTGTTTTAAGGTATAATTTTGAATGAAAATTTATTAAATAGCATCGACAAAAGTGTTCAGTTGGATGATTTTAACGGTTTTTCCGCTCTATTGCATTATCAAAATTCACATGCGATTTAGGGGTGTTTGCTTTATCTTTCTTCAAAAGCAAAAATACATCTTCAAAATCTACTCGTTTCAACCAAAGTAAACACTATTTAGCGCACTTAAATACAATCAAAAAGCACGGATAGCCTTTAAGCTATCCGTGCTTTTTGATTATCTCTAATGAGATATTTGTTTAAATTTCTTGTGTAAAATTAACGCCTACTAACCATAGCCAAGCCGATATAATTCGAACCCTCCTATTTTGGGCAAATTTATGCGCAATGCTGTGTTATCCTCAAGAGCAATACGGGTAAGTATTACTCGCTCGTATGCCGGTTTAGCACAAAATTTGCACAAAATAGGTTCAAAGAATTTTTTATACTAATTTTTCACCCATCATTACGCCCATCAATGACGCCATCATAAGCCCTCTTGTCCAGCCGCTTGAATCGCCAAGGCAGTGTAAATTTTTTATATTTGTGTTGAAGTTCTCATCCATTTTCACCTTGTTGCTGTAGAATTTAAGCTCTGGCGAATATAGCAGGGTTTCATCGGATGCAAAACCCGGCACAACTTTATCTACAGCTTGTATGAAATTAATGATGCTTGTCATTGCCCTATAAGGCATTGCGGCGGTAATGTCGCCTGCAATAGCATCGGGCAAGGTTGGAATTATATTAGAGCGCATAAGTTCTTCTTGCCATGTGCGTTTGCCGTCTAAAATATCGCCAAAACGTTGCACTAAAATTTGGCCGTTGCCAAGCATATTTGTAAGTTCACCTATTTTTTTTGCATATTCAATAGGTTGGTTAAAGGGTTCTTTAAAATTGTGCGAGCATAAAATTGCCAAATTTGTGTTGCCCGATTTTAAATCTTTATAAGAATGTCCGTTTACAACGGCTAAATTATCATCGTAGTTTTCTTGGCTTACAAAACCGCCCGGATTTTGGCAAAAAGTGCGCACTTTATCTTTAAAAGGTTTTGGATAACCTATTAATTTGCTCTCGTATAAAACATCGTTTACTTTTTCCATTATTTCATTGCGAACTTCTACTCTAACGCCAATATCAACTGTGCCAGGCGCATGTAAAATTCCGTTTTGCGCGCAAACTTTTTCAAGCCAACTTGCACCACGGCGTCCGGTTGCCAATACAATGTGTTTTGCATCTATTCTTTCGCTTTTTGCGCCATTTTTAATTAAAATTCCAACGCAAATATTATTTTCAATAACAACATTTTCACACTCGGTGTTAAACATAATTTTAACCCCGTTATCTTGCAAATAATTTTCTATAGCAAGGTAAATTTCCTGTGCTTTTTCTGTGCCTAAATGCCTAATGGGGCAATCTACCAATTTTAAATTAGCATTTATTGCCTTGCGCCTTATCTCTTTAATTTCATCTGTTACATTTACGCCCTCAATTTTTGTGTCGGCACCGAATTCAAGGTAAATATCGTCTGTATATTTTATCATATTTTGCGTTTTTTCGGCACTTATTAAATCCGGTAAATCGCCCCCAACTTCATGGCTAAGTGATAATTTGCCGTCTGAAAATGCACCGGCACCGCTAAAACCTGTTGTTATGTGGCAATTAGGTTTACAATTAACACATTTTTTTGTTTTTGTTTTTGGGCAAGCACGTTTTTTTATGCTTAAACCTTTTTCAATAATTACAATTTGCTTTTTTGTGCCTTTTCTAACCATTTCAAGCGCTGTAAATATTCCTGCGGGGCCTGCACCAACAATCACAACATCTGCGTTCATATTAATCTCCATTCTGTGCGTAGCACAAATAATTTTGAATAATCTCCACATAGAATGAAGATTAATTTGCTTATGCGTAGCATGCCGTTTTAATAATAAATAGCGTAATTTTCACGCTATTTTCCTATAATTTATGCCAATAAAACATATCTAAAGTGATACAATAACCATGCGCCTATTTTAGCAAAACTATGTGTTAATTTACATTTATAAAATATATTGCTTTGTATTATTTACCCATTACGCTGTTAAAAAGTGCTTTGCAGCCTCGGGTTACATCTTCATATGTTTTATCAAAATTGCCTGTATACCATGGGTCGGCTATGTCACGGTTTTCGCCTGTGTAGCTTAATAAAAGTTTAATTTTA
This sequence comes from uncultured Bacteroides sp., assembly GCA_964369495.1. Lineage (GTDB taxonomy): Bacteria > Bacillota > Clostridia > Oscillospirales > Ruminococcaceae > Ruthenibacterium. Next base: position 7,146 of record CAYJGM010000094.1, read on the forward strand.
TTAAGCTTGTCTTCACCTATAATATATTGTAAATTTCTAACATTGTTTTTATCCATGCAAATAAGCAAGTCGTATTCATCGTAATCTTGCTTTGTAACTTTTCTTGCCCTTCTTTTTTCAAATGGAATATTATGTTCTTTCAGTACAGCTTTTGTGCCATAATGTGTATCATTTCCAAGCTCTTCTGTGCTTGTTCCCGCAGAATTAATTAAAAACTGTTGTTGTTTGTTTTCGCATTTAACCAAATTTTTCATAACAAATTCCGCCATTGTGCTTCTGCAAATATTGCCATGGCATATCATTAATATACTTTTCATTTTTAATACCTATATTATATTTTTTATTAACGCGCAAAATAATCGGCGAGGTTGCCCTTCGCCGATTAAAATTAATTATTGTGTTAAAAAACTGCTTTTAATAAGGCGCAGTAACATTTTATATTTATGCCGCCTTAAATTTTAAAAGCTGCTTAGCGTAATTGCTCTTTAACTTTTGCGGCTTTGCCTGTACGTTGGCGTAAATAAAACAATTTAGCACGACGAACACGGCCCTTGCGAACAACTTCAACTTTTTCAACAAAAGGTGAGTTAATTGGGAAAACACGCTCTACCCCAACGCCGTAAGATGTGCGGCGAACTGTGAATGTTTCTTCTATGCCACCGTGTTTTTTAGCAATTACAGTTCCCTCGAAAGCTTGAATACGCTCGCGGTCGCCCTCTTTGATACGAACCGAAACACGAACTGTATCACCAACGTTAAACTCTGGTTTGCTTTCTTTAATCATGCCATTTGTAATAATTTTTAATGCGTCCATTTTAATCCTCCATTATTTAAAGACATTCTTACCTGCACCGCAAGCAGAGGACTGCCCTGTTCATGCATCACAATAAACCGCTGCCGGAAACAGCGCATATAACGCTTAAACATTTTAACATATATTTTATAAAATTGCAAGTATTTTTTTTAATTTATCTGTTTTATTTTTGCTTGTTTAAATAATGCAAAGATTATATTCGCTAAACTTGCAAAAAAATACATCGCCAAAAGCGATGCGGCTTTTATTATTAAATTAAGCTATACTTTATTTTAAACGCTATTCAAGCAAAAAATTTAATTGTAAAGTAAAAAATCCAACCGGACAAGCAGATTGGATTTCTTGGTGCCTCCGGTCGGAATCGAACCAACGACACGAGGATTTTCAGTCCTCTGCT
>CAYJGM010000095.1:0-8346 GCA_964369495.1 uncultured Bacteroides sp.
TTCGGGGGAATCGAAACCCCCGACGCTTTTGCTTCTTTTCACGCTGAAAAGAAGAAGGTTTCAACGCAAAGAGCCTTGATGATTTACACCTACTTAAAAAACAAACTGCACACCATGCGCAAAAAGGCATATTAGCTTTTTGCCAATATCCAATGCTTTTGCTTCTTTTCACGCTGAAAAGAAGAACGACACATTGCAAATAGCCTTTATGTTTTACAGGCGCTTAAAAAATAGATATCACGCTTTATTAGAAACGGCACATGCCAAAAAAATCTCCATTCTTTTTGGAGGTTTCACATAAATTATTTGCGCTGTGCGCAGAATGGAGAATAGCGTGAAACACGCTATTCAATTATCAAAATGGCGTGCCATGCACATGCCAAAAAAATCTCCATTCTTTTTGGAGGTTTCACATAAATTATTTGCGCTGTGCGCAGAATGGAGATTTTTATATGCAAGACATTATCAACGCTTTGAGTGAGCGTGCAAAAAAAACGCTTGCCGCTGTTAATACAAGCGAGCAATTATCGGAATTTTGGCAGGTTTTTTTAAGTAAAAACGGCGAAATACCTGCGCTTATGAAAGAACTTAGAAACGTTAGCGCCGAAGATAGGCCAAACACAGGTAAACTAATAAACACATTAAAAGAGCAAATAACAAAGGAATATGAGGCGGCCGCAAATAATATAAAACAGCTTGAAATGCAAAATTTAAGCCTTGCGCAGGCAATTGACATTACGCTTCCGTCCAAAACTAGAAAAAGCGGCGCACTACACCCAATAACGCTTGTTAAAAAAGAAATATCCGATGTTTTTTCCGGCATGGGCTTTTTTATTTACGAGGGCCCTGAAATAGAAGACGACGATCATAATTTCACACGCCTTAACGTGCCCAAAAACCACCCCGCACGCGATATGCAAGACACGTTTTATTTAACAAAAGAACTTTTGCTACGCACGCACACTTCACCGGGGCAAATTAGGGTTATGGATAACCAAAAACCACCCATAAAAGTGCTTGTTCCGGGCAGGGTTTTCCGCTCTGACAGCGACGCAACTCACAGCCCAATGTTCCACCAAATGGAGGGGCTTGTGGTTGATAAAGGCATAAATTTAAGCGATTTACAAGGCATGCTTGATAGTTTTGTTAAGGCCATTTTCGGCGATGATACAAAAACACGCCTTCGTCCATCGTTTTTTCCCTTTACAGAGCCTAGCGTTGAAGTTGATGTAAGCTGTTTTGCGTGCGGTTCGAAAGGTTGCAATTTATGTAAACAAACAGGCTGGATAGAAGTTTTAGGCGGCGGCGTTGTAAACCGCAAAGTGCTTAAAAATTGCGACATAAACCCCGATGAATTCTCGGGCATAGCCTTTGGCATAGGAATAGAACGCATCGCAATGCTAAAATACGGCATAAACCACATGGGGCTTTTGTTTGAAAACGATGTGCGCTTTTTAGAGCAGTTTAAAGATTAGTTTTTAATGTAAATTTAATACATGATAGTTTCAATTAATTTGGTTTTTATTTAAATTTGCAAAAAGGAATTTACACACAATGAGTGAAGAAATGAAAAATGACGTGTTTATAAGTTATTCAAGCCAAAATTTACAATTTGCACATGCAATTTGCAATTATATGGAACACGCAGGCATAAGATGTTGGTATGCCCCCAGAAACATAACGCCCGGTAAACCGTGGGCGGGAGAAATTTACAGGGGCATTGCATCAAGCAAAGTGTTTGTGCTGGTGCTTTCTCCCGATTCAAATAGATCCGACCAAGTTTTAAGAGAGGTTAATTTAGCGGTAGATAACAAGTTGCATGTCATAACATTTATTGTGGAAAATACCGATACATCTGCCGATTTGAAATATTACATTTCCTCAGTTCATTGGATTGACGCAATATCAAAACCTATTGAAGAAAACTTAAATAGTTTAGTTGCAGCCGTTTCAAGCCTTTTAAACATTAAAACAATATACAAAGCACAAGCAGCGCCCGCACCTGTAACAACCGCTGAAGTTTACCCTGAAAAACCCCGGAATATTGTTATAAAAAGTGCGGTTGAGGCATTTAAACACACTATAAGTAATAACACAGAGCAAATAGAGCATAATCAAAACGAAGAAACGAAAATTGTTACACTTGAAAATTACAATAGAAAACATTTTTTTATTCGAGACAAAGAACTTTGCGAGTATAAGGCAGACGAAAAAAATGTAATAATACCAGGCGGAATAGTGAGTATAAATAAAAAAGCTTTTAAAAATAAAAGTTTAACTTATGTAACAATACCAAACACAGTTACCCATATACACAATGAAGCATTTTGCTCTTGTAAAAATTTGTTAAGTTTAAATTTACCAAGCAGTGTTGTGGAAATTGGCTTTAACGCATTCGATGGATGTGAAAGCTTAACTAATGTAAAATTGCCCAACAGAATTACAACAATAGCCGACCATGCATTTACAAATTGCAGTAATTTAACCAATTTAATCTTACCAAAAGGCATTACTAAAATATTAAATGGGGCATTTAGTGGTTGTGAAAATATAACAGAAATAATCTTTCCGGAAAATATAAGTAAAATTGAGCGTTTTGCTTTTTCCGGATGTAATGGGTTGAAAAATGTTGTATTGCCTTTAAATTTAAAAGCAATTGGGGAATTTGCATTTGCTAATTGTACAAACTTGAAAAAAATAACCATACCCGGCAGCGTAGAAGAAATAGAAAACTGTGCGTTTTCAAATTGCACAGAATTAACAATAATATGCAGTAAAGGCTCTGTTGCAGATGTTTATGCAACAGCCCCAAATAAATTAAGACACGGAAACACCAAAAACCAAAAAAATTTACCTATACATAAAGTGGAGTATATTTAATAAGAACGGAGATTAAAATGAAAATAGCACTAAGCTGGCTTAAAGATTATGTAGACATCAACATCGGCGTAAACGAACTTGTTGAAAAACTGTTTTCGTGTGGCTTTGAAGTTGAAGAAGTTATAGATTTATCGAAAGAAATAAACAAAGTTGTTGTTGGCCAAGTTACAAATATGCAAAAACAAGAGGGAACAGACCATTTGCAACTTTGCACCTTAAATTGCGGCAAATTTGGCGAAAATATAGAAATTACCACAGGCGCACCAAATGTTTTTGTTGGCGCAAAGGTGCCCGTTGCGCTTGATGGCGCAATTTTGCCCGGCGGCTTTGAAATTAAAGCACGCAAAATGAAAGGCATTATGTCTAACGGTATGCTTTGCTCGGGCGAAGAGCTTGGCATTAACGATGACCACTACGATGGCGCGCAAACACACGGGCTTTTAATTTTAAACGAAAACGAAGAAATAGGCGCTAATATCTGCGATATAGTGGGCTTAAACGATTATATTTTGGATATTTCCGTAACCGCAAACCGCCCTGATTGCCAAAGCGTTTTGGGAATTGCACGTGAAGTTAGTGCGCTTTTAAACACGCCTTTAAAAATGCCCGAATTAAATTATACCGAGCAAAACGAAGAAAACAGCGATATAAGCGTAGAGGTTTTAGATGAAGATTTATGCCCTCGCTACCTTGCACATTATGTTAAAAATATTCGAATTGCACCCTCGCCGCAATGGTTAAGGCGCCGTTTAGCGCTAATGGGCCTTCGCAGCATAAATAATATTGTAGACATAACAAACTATGTTTTGCTTGAAATGGGCCAGCCCATGCACGCTTTTGATTTAAACACAATTAAAGGCAAAAGCATTATTGTGCGCCGCGCAAAACAAGGCGAAACCATTGAAACGCTAGACGAAAAAACATTTGAATTAACGCCGGAAAACTTAATTATCTGCGACGAGGAAAAACCTGTTGCAATAGCCGGCGTAATGGGCGGTTTAAACACAGGCATTAACGATAACAGCACCCATTTGCTTTTCGAATGTGCAAGCTTTGCACGCCAAAGCGTAAGAAAAACCTCACGCGCGCTTGGGCAAATAAGCGATTCATCGCTGCGCTATGAAAAAGGCGTTGATGAATTCACAACAGAGCACGGCATTAAAAGAGCGCTTCATTTAATTGAAAAATTAAACTGTGGCGATATTACAAACATAGGTTTTGATGTTGGTACAAATAAAAATAAAAGCAATAAAATTATAAATACAAACACAGCGCAAATTAACAGCGTTTTGGGCATTGAAGTTAAAGAAGAAATTATATGCGACATTCTAAACCGCCTTGATTTTGGCGTTGAAAAACAGGGCGATAATTTAATAATAAGCGTGCCACGTTACCGTGAAGACGTGCAAGATTTCCCCGATATTGCAGAGGAAGTTATCCGCATGTATGGCTATAACCATATAATTCCAACGTTTTTACAAAGCAGTAAAGTTACCGTTGGCGGCTTAAATGCCGCGCAAAAATGCGAGGAGAAACTAAAGCAAATTATGTGCGCGCAAGGCTATTTTGAGGCTATCACGCTTGCTTTTTGCTCTAAGGCAGATTTAAACCGCCTTAATTTTGATGAGAACTCGCGCGAGCAAAAGGCAATTCGCCTGCAAAACCCAATTACAGAGCATCTTTCGCTTATGCGCACAAGCTTAGTGCCGGCAATGCTTAAAGTAATTGAAGATAATTTAAAAAAAGGCAATGTGGCAGGGCGCTTGTTCGAGCTTAGCAATATTTATTTGCCAAAAAGCTTGCCCTTAACCGAAAAACCATACGAAAACAAAACGCTTTGCATAGGCGCTTTTGGCGATGATGAAGACTTTTTCACGCTTAAAGGCACGGTGCACGCCTTGGCAGAGGCATACAGGGTTAATTTTACTTACGAGCGCGCAAATGAAAGCTATTTACACACGGGCATAAGCGCAAATATATTGCTTAACGGCGAAATTATAGGCGTTTTTGGCAAACTTTCAAACGAAATTACACAAAATTTAGAATTGCCAAAAGACCAAAAACAAGGCAGAGATATATTTATTGCGCACATAGATTACGATAAATTTACAAGCTTTGTTCCAAGCGGCATAAAATATAAACCGCTAAGCCGTTTTGCCCCAATAAAACGCGATTTAGCGCTAATTTGTAAACAAAGCACAATTTGCGCCGATATTGAAAACACAATTTACAAAGCAAGCGAACTTGTTGAAGATGTTAAACTTTTTGATATTTATAAAGGCGAAAACATCGGCAAAGAAAACATGAGCATGGCGTTTACAATAACGCTTTCAAGCCAAGAGGAAATTAACACAAAACTTGCAGATAAAACATTCCAAAAAATTCTGGGCGATTTAAAACACAAAATGGGAATAGAATTAAGGTAGTTTTTTGCCAATTTTTTAAACCGCCCTAAAACCTAACAAGCGAGCACGATTATGATATCTTTAAACATAAAGCAAACGCAAGAATATAAAAACCTTTTAAGCGCCGCAAAAGCCAAAAGCTGTGTTGTGGCGCTTTTTGGCTTGCCGCCTGCCGCAAGGGCGCAAATTATAACCGCCCTTTGTGAAGACACAAACAAAAAAGCGCTGATAATTTGCGATGGCGAGGCCGAGGCGACACGTTTTAACACAAATATCGCCACTTTTGGTGCAAAAAGCGAGGTTTTCCCTGCGCGTGATTTTCTTTTTCGCTGTGCCGAGGGGCAAAACCGCGAATTTGAAATGCGCCGTTTAAGCGTGCTTGGCAATATCGTGGGCGGCAGAACCAAAATAGTTTGTGCCCCTGTTGAGGCGGTTTTGCAGCGCACTATTCCATATGAAGAGTTTTGCCAAAACACGCTAACTTTAAAAAAAGGCAGTAAAATTGCAATAAAATCTTTGGCAAATTCGCTTTTACAAGCGGGTTATTTTCGCCGCACACAGGTTGATGGCACGGCGCAATTTAGCGTTCGCGGCGATATTGTGGATATTTTTTCGCCCGATATGCAATATCCACACCGCATAAGTTTTTGGGGCGATGAAATTGAAAGCATATATAAATTCGATTTACTAAGCCAGCGCAGAGATACCGAAGTTAAAAAAATACATATTTCGCCCTCGCGTGAGGTGCTTTTTTCAGAGCCGAAAAGCGCGCTTGAACTTTTAAACAAAGCAATAAACCAACAAAAAAACAAAAATCTACTTGAAGAAGTTATGCAAGCGGATATAACGGCTTTACAAAGCGAAATTTTGCCCTCTTGCATGGATAAATATTTTAATTTACGCTATAAAAACCCGGGGAATATTTTTGAATATTTAAGCGACAGCATAATTTTCGTAAACGAAATAAGCGCCGTTAAAGATGCGCAAACCGCCTTTTTATTTCGCTTTTCGCAAGAGATGGAGGGCTATTTTGAACACGGCGATTTATGTAAAGAACTTGGCATTTTTTACGAAGATTTTTCATGGCTTCTAGGTAAAATTTCAAAAAGCTGCGGTATAGTGTGCGAAAATTTCACACGCACCATACAAGATTTAAAACTTACACACACCGTTATAATGAATTCGCACGCATTGCCGGCTTGGAATGGCGATTTAACCACACTTTTAGATGAATTAAAGCCGCTTTTAAGCCAAAAATACGCAATTGCGATTATGGCAGGCACAAAGCGCTCTACCGCTGCACTTTGCAGCGATTTGCAAAACGAGGGTTTGCCTTGCACCGTTTTTGAAAAAGCAAAAGCAAGCGCAGAGTTAAAAGCAGGCACAGTGGGGCTTTTTGAAGGACATTTAAACGCAGGTGCGCAATATCCCTTTGCAAAATACGCAATTTTTACAGGCCGCAGGCATGCCGATAACAAGGCAAAAAAACAGCCCAAAGCTAAACGCAAAGGGCTTTCTTCTCTTTCAGACATCGCCCCCGGCGATTATGTTGTGCACCAAAACCACGGCATAGGCCTATATGTTGGTATTCAGCGGCTTGACATGCACGGCTTTGTGAAAGATTATTTAAAAATAACCTATTTAAAAGGCGATACCTTATATGTGCCTGTTACACAGCTCGACATTGTAAGTAAATACACGGCGCCGGGCGATTCAGACAAAATTAAGCTTGCAAAACTTGGCGGCGATGCATGGACAAAAACAAAAAGCCGTGTAAAAGCGGCAACACAAGCAATGGCAAAAGAGCTTATACTGTTATATGCAAAACGCAAACAGGCAAGCGGTTTTGCCTTTGCGCCTGATGGTGAATGGCAACGCGATTTTGAAGCACGCTTCGATTACGAGGAAACTGCCGACCAATTAACAAGCACTGCCGAAATAAAAAAAGACATGGAAAAAACCATGCCCATGGATAGGCTTTTATGCGGCGATGTAGGCGTTGGCAAAACAGAAGTTGCGCTTAGGGCGGCGTTTAAATGCGTTATGGGCGGCAAACAATGCGCAATTTTAGTTCCAACAACAATTTTAGCTTGGCAACACTATAATAATATATTAACAAGAATGCAAACTTTCCCTATAAAAATTGGGCTTTTATCTCGCTTTGCAAGTACAACAAAAAGAAACGAAACCATAAAAGGGCTTGCAAACGGCACGGTAGATATAGTTGTGGGCACACATCGCCTTATACAAAAAGATGTTAAGTTTAACAATTTAGGGCTTGTTATAATTGATGAAGAACAGCGCTTTGGCGTTAAACACAAAGAGCGCTTAAAAGAAAATTTTGTTGGCGTTGATATGCTTACGCTTTCGGCTACGCCCATTCCTCGCACTTTAAATATGGCGCTTAGCGGCCTTAGGGATATGAGCACAATAGATGAACCACCGTTCGAGCGCCAACCTATTGAAACATATGTTACAGAATACGATGATGTAATTATTTCAGGCGCAATAAAAAAAGAGCTTGGCAGGGGCGGCCAAATTTACTATTTACACAACAGGGTTGAAACTATCGAGGCTTGTGCAATGCGTGTTGCTGCGCTTTCGGGCGAGGCGAAAATTGGCATTGCCCACGGAAAAATGGACGAAGCGGCGCTATCAAAAGTGTGGCAACAGGTAATAAACGGCGATATCGACATTTTAGTTTGCACAACGCTTATTGAAACGGGCGTAGATGTGCGAAATTGCAACACGCTAATTATTGAAGACGCCGACAGAATGGGCCTTGCCCAGCTTTATCAGCTTCGTGGGCGTGTTGGCAGAAGCGGCAGAAAAGCTTATGCATATTTTACATTTAAGCGCGATAAAGTGCTTAGCGAAATCGCCGCAAAGCGCCTTAGCGCAATAAGGGAATTTACAAGTTTTGGCAGCGGCTTTAGAATTGCCATGCGAGATTTGCAAATTAGGGGTGCCGGCAATTTGCTTGGCCATAGCCAACACGGGCACATGGAAAGCGTTGGCTACGATATGTATGTTAAGCTTTTAAATGCGGCAATTGCAAAAG
>CAYJGM010000096.1:0-8290 GCA_964369495.1 uncultured Bacteroides sp.
CACTACTCGCTGCTCTCGCTTCTTTCTCCCCGTCGAAACCTTTACATCCCCATATATTAAATATTATTATACCATATGCTTATTAATAAAACAATGTTATTAATTTTGTGGTTTAGCAATAATGTATTGCAACAAAAGTGCTGTTTTATTTAATTATGCTATATTTTTATTTTTTTAATAAACACATAATTATTTTTAGTTCTCACGTTAATTACATGTATCTTAACATTTTTTCATATGAATTTACAGATTATTATTTTCATGTGTGTATCGTTTAGCCTTTAAGCGCCCTTTGGATATCACGCTGGGCATCACGCTTTGCGTCTGTTTCACGCTTATCATACAATTTTTTGCCCTTGCATATTCCAAGTTCAACCTTAACTTTACCCTTGAAAAAATATAGTTGAAGTGGTATTAATGTGTTGCCTTTAACATTTTTTTCACGTTCAATATTTCTTATTTCACTTTTGTGTAATAATAATTTTCGTTTTCGCAAAGGGTCTTTGTTAAAAATATTTCCCTTTTCATATGGGCTAATGTGCATACCCAAAACATAAAGTTCGCCATTTTCAGTTTCAACCCAAGCCTCTTTTAAGTTTACATTCCCTTGCCTTATGCTTTTAACCTCGGTACCCACAAGGCAAATTCCGGCCTCTATGGTTTCAAGCACAAAATAATCGTGGCGTGCTTTTCGATTTACTGCTACAATTTTTCTATTCGTTTGTTTTTGTGTGCTTGCCATATGCCCTCCTTGTAAAATTTAATCTAATAACGTAATTTGTGTGTGTTTTAATTTATCAGTTTATAAAATATATTATATAGCCAATAGTGTTCATTGCAAAATTTGCAAACATATGGCAAAACCACGAGGCATAAATATTATTGTTTTTCTCGTTTAAATAATTAAAAATGGTTCCGCCAACAAATAGCCCCAAAAACGCTAAAAGTAAAATAAAAACATTAAACATGCCATCCATAATTGCTATATGATATACCGTGAACGCAAGCGAACTTAAAAAATATGCGCTTTTACGTGAAATAATTTTAAATTCGTTAAAAATAAAACCTCTGAAAAACCATTCTTCTAAAAATGAATTTAATAAGCAAACATAAAGCGCTATAGCAAAAAAGTTTTCTTTATTTATGCCAAGATTATTTTCAAGTGATGCCTTTATTGTAGTGTTTATATCCATAAAATTGCTTACAGCAAAATAAAAACCTACCATTAAAATATAAATTCCCACGCCTAAAATTATGCCTAATTTAATACCTCTAAAATTTGCTTTTAATAAATTAAAAGGTTTAAACTCTTTAAAAAGAACACCATAAACTACAGGAATAAAAAAGAATAGTGGCGCTTTAACAAATGTTTTTATTAAATATCCCGGCCTAATTATTAAATCTGTGTAAGCTATTAATGAAATTACAAAAATAATCATTACACTTAAAATTAGTAATTTTTTTCTCATTTATCCTCCGTTTATGTAAACAAGGGGGCTAAAACTATTTTTCATTTATTTAGCTTAAAATAAAAATTAAAACTTATAACTCGCCTCTGTTAATTATAGAGCGGCCAAGTGTAACTTCATCTGCATATTCTAAATTACTGCCCACAGGTAAACCATAAGCAAGGCGTGTTACTTTTATTCCAAATGGTTTTACAAGTTTTGCAATATACATTGCGGTGGCTTCGCCCTCAACAGTTGGGTTAGTTGCCATAATAATTTCTTTTACTTCATCGTCGTTTAGCCTTGCCAAAAGCTCTTTAATACATAGCTCATCTACGCCAATGCCATCCATTGGTGATATAAGCCCATGCAAAACATGGTAAAGGCCTTTAAATTCTCTGGTGCGCTCGAAAGCAGTGATGTCACGTGGGTTTTCAACAACGCATATTAAACTGTTATCTCTGTTGTGTGAGTTGCAAACAGTGCATTTTTCATCCTCGGTAAAATTTTGGCAAATGACACAGCGCTTTATTTTTGTATGCGCTTCTTCAATGGCACGCGCAAAATTAATTGCATCTTCTTTGCTCATTGCAAGCACTTGGTATGCAAGCCGAGTTGCGCTTTTTCTGCCAATGCCCGGTAATTTTGCAAAATGCTCAATTAGCCGCTGTAGCGGTAATGCATCGTATTTCATTGTTTTTATGCCTTATAAACCGGGTATGTTCATTCCGCCGGTTATTGCAGACATTTCCTCCTCGGTTTTTTCATCAACTGTGCGCACAGCTTCATTTATGGCGGCAGAAATTAAATCTTCAAGCATTTCAATGTCATCGGGGTCAACTATTTCGGGGTTAATTTTCATGCTTGTTATTTGGCGTTTTCCGGTTATGGTAATATCCACCATTCCGTTTGCGCCTTTCACTTCGTAAACAGCCTCTTCAAGTTCGGCTTGTTTTACTTGCATTGTTTCTTGCATTTTTTGTGCTTGTTGCATTAATGCGTTCATGTTTTGTTTGCCATATCCTTGCGGTAGTCTTGCTTTCATAGTATTCTCCGTTCTTGCGCAAAATATATTATTTGCGCTTTAATTATTTTTTATTATCGCTGTACACAACAGGTACATTGTTTTGCTCTAAATTTTTCAAAGTGTCGTTTAAATTTGTATATTGTTTTACTTTTGTTTGTGCAACATGGTATGGGCCAATGGGGTAATTTGTTCCGCAAACTTCTTTTATAGTATCGCGAATAAGCTCTTTAGAATAATCGTTTTTGCGCATGTATTCCAAAAATAAATCACTGCCGTCAATTCTAATGCGTGTGCCATCAAAATATGCTTTTGAATTTTGCAAATTAGCATAAAGCAGTTTATCTTTGCTTTGCATTTTTTCAATTACCTCTTGCCAATTTTCAAAAATTTGCATTTTTTCTTTAGGTGGTGGTTTTATATCATTGCTTTGCGAAGCGGCATGATTGCTTGTTTGCTTTGCGTTAATAACTTGTTGTGTATAATTTTCATTTTGCGCGGTGAATTCATTGCTTTGCGAAGTGGTATAAATTTGTTCATCATCATTGTTTGAATAATCACGCTTTTCAAATTCATCTACATAATTATCCTCGCTGTTTAAAGCGTTATCTGTGCTTTGGTTTTCGTATTCGCTTAAATTATTTTGTGCTTGCTGTTTAGTTATAGTTTTAATAACAGTGGTATTAGTATTTTTTGAATTATCACTGTTTAAATTTGTGTTAGGTTTACTGTTTGGCTCGTTAATTAATTCGTTTTCGGCATCACATATTAAAAAAACAGCCGTTTCAAGTGTAATTCTTAAATCTGAGCTTTTAGACATTTTCTCAAGGGCACCACTTAAAATTTTAATTGCAATATCGTAATATTTAATTTCTTCCTCACGGCTTACGGCACTAAGTAAACTTTGCTGTGATTTAATGCTCGCAAGCATTAAATTGCGGTAATGCAAAATTAATTCATCACAAAGGCGCTTCATATCAACCGAATTTTCCCTAAGTTGCGCTATGATTTGCATTGCGCTTGCAATATCTTTGTTATAAATGCAATCGCTTAAATCAAAAAGATAGTTTTTATCGGTTACGCCTGCCATTTTACGCACAGTTTCTTCGTCAACTTCGCTTGAAACGGTTCTGCAAGTGTCTAAAATAGATAGTGCATCACGCATTGCGCCATCGGCAAGACGTGCAATTAAACCGGCAGCTGTATCGGATAAAATTATATTTTCTTCTTTTGCAACATATAAAAGATGCTGTGCGATATCATCAACGCCAATACGAGAAAAATCAAAGCGTTGGCAACGTGATAAAATTGTTGCGGGCACTTTATGTATTTCAGTGGTTGCTAAAATAAAAATAACATGAGGCGGTGGCTCTTCCATTATTTTTAAAAGGGCATTAAATGCCGCCTGTGAAAGCATATGAACTTCATCTATAATATAAACTTTATATTTACCGGCACCCGGTGTATATGCAGTTTCATCGCGCATATCTCTAATGTTATCAACGCCGTTGTTTGAAGCGGCATCTATTTCCATAACATCTAAAATTGCGCCGCTTTCAATTCCTTTGCAAAGGCTACATTCAAGGCAAGGGTTACCGTCTTGCAAATTTAAACAGTTTACTGCCTTAGCAAAAATTTTTGCACAAGTGGTTTTGCCCGTGCCTCGTGTGCCTGTAAAAATATAAGCATGGCCTATTTTATTGTGTAAAAGCTGGTTTTTTAGCGCCGACACAATATTTTGTTGGCCTATAATATCGCTAAATGTGGCACTTCGCCATTTGCGATAAAGCGCTTTATACATAATAAAACCCCCTTAAACTGTGAGATAACAAATTAAAAAAACAGACATAGCGTGACGTTTTCACGCCTAACGTGTGCCGTTTGGTATACAGAGTACAGGCTTACTGCGGCGCACATGCACATCCGCTTAATGCTGCTCGGTTCCCCGCCTGACATGGTTCACAGCGTCACGTCGCACAGGGCCCATACTCTGTATACCAAGCGGCACACAAACCGCTATGCCTAACAGAAATTGCTTATATATTATACTATATTATGTTTATGTTTGCAAGTTTTTTGTTTGCTGAAAATTAGTTTTAAATTAAACGCAACATATTATGTGCGTGTTTTAATATTACGCCATAATTTCAAGAAAATTAACCAAAACATGAGGTTTTCATTAAATTGTTTTGCTATAACATAATTTGCTGTAATTTATGTATGCGTATGGCTTTATAGTAAAAGTATTAAAAAGCTGATACTATTTAATAATATTACCGATATTTGGCCCGCCAACGGCATTGCTTTCATCTGTATCAATATGCATTGCAGGTGAATAGCTTTCGTGCACACGTACTACAACATCGCCCAAAACAGCACTACGGCCTTGTGTTTTAATTTCAACGCTAACAATTTGTTTATCGTAAACATCGTGTTCATTGGCGGCATTTGGTGTTAAATGTATATGCCTTTTTGCAACAATAACGCCTTTTTCAAGCTCAACTTGCCCGGCAGGGCCTTTTAAAGTGCAGCCGGGAGAGCCGGCAAGGTCGCCACTTTCCTTAACAGGTGCCGCAAGGCCAATGCTACGTGCGTCTGTCATGCTTAATTCAACTTGTGTTTCGGGCCTTGTTGGGCCTAGAATTGAAACGCCGGCAATTTCACGTTTTGGGCCAACAATTGTAACGCGCTCTTGTGCGGCAAATTGGCCGGGTTGCGATAATTCTTTCTTTGGTGTTAATTTATAATTTTCACCAAATAAAATTTTCAAATCTGCTTCGCTTACGTGCACATGGCGCGCAGATGTTTCAACTAAAATACTCATTTTTTCTCCATTCTGCCACTTTTAGAGGCATAAAACTTTATTATTAATTTTTCACAGTAAATGCAAAAATTATTTTTTACCTATATATTGTAACAAGTATACATAAAAACTGCAATAGAATAATTGTAAAATTCATATTAAATTACAATTTATGCAAAATATAATTAAATTTGCATATTTAATGATATAATAAAAGCGCAGTTATTTATTGCTTGGTTATTATAGATTAAAAGATATAAATTTATTTTAAGATGAGGCAAAAACTAAAATGAACGATATTAAAGATAAATGCATTAATTGCACATTGTGCAGCTTGCATAAAACATGTAAAAATGTTGTTTTTGGCAGCGGAAATACAGCGGCAAAAGTGATTTTTATAGGTGAAGCGCCCGGCGCTAATGAAGACGAGAGCGCAATGCCTTTTGTTGGCAGGGGAGGGCAGTTACTTAACGAGATGCTAGCGCAAGCCGGCATTAGCCGCGAAAACGATATTTATATAACAAATATTGTAAAATGCCGCCCGCCCGAAAACCGCGACCCAAAACAGATAGAATTGCAAACATGCATACAGCATTTAAATGCGCAAATTGATTTTATGAAACCGCTGTTAATTGTTTGCGTTGGGCGCATTACCTCGCAATATTTTATGGGTAAAAACCACAAAATTTCTAGCGAGCACGGCAAATTTAAAATAATAGACGGCGTATATTTCACCTCTGTTTTGCACCCTGCTGCAATTTTACGCAATATTAATTTAAAGCCGCTATCGCAAAACGATTATAAACTTATTAAAGAGAAAATGATAGAGCTTGGTTGTATTTAAAGGTGGTTTTGAGGCGCTTAACTGTTGAATGTTTGTTTTGTGCGGCAATTATCTTTTTTGTTTTTGTGCATTGGTATCTATGTGCTGTAATCATAAGTTTTTAATCTCACAAATTTAAAAATAAAGCAAGCTTTAAAACAAAACTAATATAGGATAAATAAACCTAAAAACAAGAACCCTTTAGCAACATTAGAACAATGTAATCGTGAGCGTATGTCATTCTTATTGTTAGCGAGCGATTGTGATTGTTCTTTGCCCGGGATAATGGACACGGCGTTGGGGGTCCGGGGCGCGACGCACCGCAGTGCTAGTGCAAAAAGCCAACCGCCATAGGCGGCACTTAGGCTTTTTGCCAACCCCATTGCTTTTGCTTCTTTTCACGCTGAAAAGAAGAACGACACATTGCAAATAGCCTTGTGTTTTATAAGCCGCTTAAAAATAAATGCCTTGCTTTGTTGATTATGCGGACAGCCGCAAGGGTGTCCCTACAAATAATTTGAGCCATTGTGTATTATTCGCAAAATATGAATAACCTGCGCTTCGTTTCGGTTATTCATATTTATTATTCAAATGGCGCGGCTTGCACATGCTAATTTAAATCGCTAATTCTCTTTAGCGGTAATCTTTTCAACTGTTATTTTACCTATTGTAACAATATCTGTTTGTTGTTTTGTAAATTCATGCGCTTTATTTGTGTATTTTAACATTATGCAATTAAGTGCATGTTTTTTTTGCTCGTATGTGTCTAAAAACTCTACTTTTCCAAAGGCTATTGCGCTTTTGTATTTATAGGTGCATTTCATTGGGTCGTCGTTTGCAAAAAGCGTGTGCGAACAATTAAACTGGGCGCAAACATTCGCGTTTTCGCTTAAAAAATCTACTTTTTTGCCGACGCTTGCACAGTGAAAATAAAAAATAAAATTTTCGTCTTTTATTTCATATCCGAAATTTAAAGGAACAACATAAGGCTCGTTGTTTTTACACATTGCAAGGTGCATTATTTCGCTGTTTTTTATAATGTCATCAATTGTATTTTTATCGGTAATTTCTCTTTCGTTTCTTCTCATTTTTCTCTCCTTTGATATGTATAGGCAAGGTTTATTATATCTTCTAAATCTTTAAATGTTTTCATGCCGCAACATTCTCTTCTAAGCGCCGCCGCACCTTTAAGGCCGCTGAAATACCATGCCGCGTGCCCCCTTGCCTGTTGAATTGCCACAAATTCGCCTTTATCTTCACACATATTATAAATATGTGTTTTAAGAACTTCAAAGCGCATGTGAATATCCGGAGGCTCCGGCTTTTCCTTGCCGTTAAAAACTGCTTTAATTTCACTGAAAAGCCAAGGGTTTCCCATTGCGCCTCGTGCAATTGCAACGCCGTCACAATTTGTGTTTTTTAAAATATTTAAAGCATCGCTTGCGCTTTTTATATCTCCGTTTGCAAAAACCGGTATGTTTAATATGCTTTTTATATTTGCTATTTCGTCTTCATGTATTCCGGGCGTATACATTTCTTGGCGCGTGCGCCCGTGCACCGTTAAAAGTAAAACGCCGGCTTGCTCGCAACGTTTTGCAAGCTCTTGCCCTTGCCAAGTTTCACGCTCGTTTTTATAGCCTATTCGCATTTTTACGCTAACAGGCACGCCAAATTCGCTTGCCGCTTTAACAACGCTTTTTGCAATTTCACCGCCAAGTTTTGCGTTGTTTAAAAGGGCACTTCCGGCGCCACTGCTTGTTATTTTTGGGGCAGGGCAACCCATGTTAATGTCAATAAAATCAAACGGGGTTTTAAAAGTGCCACTGCAAATTAGTTTAGTTGCATGGGCCATATCATCTGCGTTAGAGCCGAAAATTTGTATGCCAAAAGGCGCTTTTGCGCCACCGCCCGTCATTAAACGTGGGCTTTTTTTATCGCCCATTGTAAGCGCTTTTGCGCTAACCATCTCGCTAACAGTAAAAATTGCGCCAAAATCCTCGCAAAGGCGGCGCATGCTTTTATCGGTAGCGCCTGCCATAGGTGCAAGGCAGGCGCCTTTTTGTAATTCAATTTTTCCAAATTTAATATTTTTCATGTAATAATTATATCATAAATTTTTAAATTGTGGTATAATATTTATATTATTTTTTAGATAGTGTCGACACTACCTAACATACAATGAAACGAGGAAT
>CAYJGM010000097.1:0-8216 GCA_964369495.1 uncultured Bacteroides sp.
AGATTTAATTGCGGTTTCAAGGTTGCGAGGGTCATTAAGAGCATCGAAAATACGCAAAATATCTATGCCGTTCGAAACTGATTTTTCAACGAAATATGCAACTGCATCGTCTGCATAGTGGCGGTAGCCAAGCATGTTTTGCCCACGGAAAAGCATTTGTAATTTTGTGTTAGGGCAGTTTTTGCGCATAATACGCAAACGATCCCATGGGTCTTCATCTAAAAACCTAATGCATGAATCGAAAGTTGCGCCTCCCCAACATTCAAGCGAAAAATAACCTATTTCGTCCATCACTGGCAAAATTTCTTCCATTTCTTGCATTGTCATACGTGTTGCTATAAGTGATTGATGTGAATCGCGCAGTGCGACTTCTGTAATTTTTACCGGTTTGTTAGCCAAATTTATTCTCCTCTCGTTTCGCTTAGTTCATCGAAATAAGCACATCGCCAACATTTACAACATCGCCTTTTTTGCAATTGATGCTTGCAACTGTTCCGTCTTGTGGTGCTTTAATTTCGTTCTCCATTTTCATTGCTTCTAAAATGCAAAGAACATCGCCGTTTTTAACGCTTGCGCCATTTGATACTTTAACATCTAAAATATTTCCGGGCATTGGTGCTGTAACCGTAACCGATCCTTGAGCACTTGCAGGTGCTGCGGCCGGTGCTGCCGGTGCAGCTGCAACAGGTGCTGCGGCCGGTGCCGGCGCTGCAACTACAGGTGCGCTTTTAGCGCCTGTTTCCTCAACCGTAACATTATATGGTGTGCCGTTTACTGTAACATTAAAAGATTTCATGGAAAAATATCCTCCCTAATTGTTTGTGATTTATTTAATTATAATATATATTTTTAAAGTGCTTTAGAAAAAACAAAACTTAAACACTTGATAAAAAGTAAATTATAACGACATATTACCGTGTTTTTTCGGCAAACGTTGTGTGCGTTTTGTGCTTAGCATATCTAGCGATGAAACAACAGCACCGCGAATACCTGCGGCATCAACAGCGAAATGTGCAACACCGCTGTTTAATGCGCTTTGAGCACTGCAAACCTCTTTTGCATATTCTGCGGCTTTTTTTGCAGTATCTCCTGCAATATCATTGCCTTTTTGTATTTCTTCATTATATAAAACCGTTGCTGCAACGCTTGGCTCTACAGGTGAAATTGTGCAACCTTGCACTGCTACGGTTAAATCTGCATTGGCTAGGCCTACATATGCACTGCCAATTGCTTTTCCCGTTATAACGGCAATTTTAGCTGTGGTTGCATCGGCATAAGTGCCCGCAAGCCTTGCCGCTTCACGCACACCACCCGATAAATCCTCACCGCAATCGGCTTTAAAGCCCGCTGTGTTAATAATGCTTATAACAGGTATACCAAAGGCATCCATAAAACGCACAAAGCGTGCTATTTTAGAAACGCATTTACGGCACATGTATTCTTGTGCCCCGGCTGTTGAAACAACGCCTACAACATTTCCGTTTACAGTTGCAAGAGCAGTGTATACATTTCTGCCATATCCCTCATATAATTCTAAATTGCTATCGGCATCAACAATTGAATCAACAGCGGCTTTAGCATCGTATTTTGCAAGTGTATAACTGCCTTTTGGTGCACTGGCTTCATAAATTGTGCCGCCCGATAAATTATTTGCAGGAAGTAAACCGATAAGCTCTGCCGCTTTTTTTGCGGCCTCTTGCTCGTTTTCAACCACTATGCTTGCAACGCCTGCTTTTGCTGCAAATTCAGCAGTGCCGGCTTTTTGTGTTTTATCGCCTTTTGCCGCCGCCGTAAATGGCGCAGTTAAGAATAATTCGGCATCTTTTGCCATAATGCAAACATCGCTAAGCGATGCCGCCAAAGCGCTTGTAGCGGCACAAACACCGTTTACAACTGCTATTTGCGGCACAACACCCGATATTTTTGAAATTGTTTCAACTAATTTTGAGGCTTTGTTAAGAACGTTTAAATTTTCTCCCAAAACAACACCTTGTGCATTATAAAAAGTAACAACCGGATTTCCTGTTTTTGCGGCTAACTTTAAAACTTTTACCATTGTTTTAATATCGCCCTCGTTTACGGGTTCACCTTTTTGGCAAATTGCATAAACGGGTTGCCCGTTTGCACTGCCAAAAGCCGCACACACAGCACTTTCGTTAAAAAGAATTGTATAAGCGCCCTCGTCAAAAAAGCTTAAAAGTACATCTTTGCCTGTAGTTGCTTTAGCCATTAATAATCCTCCTGCATTTTAAAAGTTCACATTATAATAAACAAATTTATATTAAAAATTTATTACCCATTATATTATACTATTTTGTAATAGTAAGCACAAGTATTTTTTTCAAAAATATTAATTAATTACAATTTTCAAGTAAATTTTTATTTTCTTGCGGTTTTTTATCGCCTTTAAAAAATACTAAAAGCCATTTGTTTAGGTTTTCCTCGCTTGTATTAACCGTAAAATGTGTAGCGCCTGCGTTATCTGCCGCAGCAACACATGCCCTAACTGCACCATCTACAAGTGCATTTGTTTTTACAGTACACTCACAAACTTTCGCAAGCGTGCCTTCTATGCAATATAAAGCATGCCCTAAGTAAACCTCGTTATCCATAATTACATAACCTCTTACATCTTCACCGAAACGCTGTGTATCTAGGCTTTCAAGCACCAGCGGCTCATCAATAGGGCGCATAATTATCATTTGCGATCTCCTTTTTTTGCGTAATTTTTTCGTTTATTTTGTATTTTACGCATATTTTCGTTTCGCTTTGTGTTTTTTTCTATTCCTGCCCTTGTTTTTCCCCTATTGGCGGCGGTTTTAAGCGCTATAACTTCACTTGGCGCTAATTGCCTTACTTGCCCGGGTTGCAACATGCCCAATTTTACAGCGCCCATCGCCGTGCGCCTTAGGCGTATTACCTGTAAATTAACCGCCTCACACATGCGGCGTATCTGCCTGTTCTTACCCTCTTTTATCGCCATTTCAAGCACTGTTCGCTCGGGTTCATCGCTTAACACTTTTATAACAGCCGGCAATGTTTTTGTGCCGTCATCTAACACTACGCCATCGGTTAGGGCTATAATTTGCTCTTCTGTTGCATGTGGGCGCACGGTTACCCTATATAATTTTGAAACACCATGGCTTGGGTGCATTAATAAATTTGCAAAATTGCCATCGTTTGTAAAAAGCAACAAGCCCTCGCTGTCTTTATCAAGGCGGCCTATGGGGTACAGCCTAACAGGTGCATCCGCAAAAAATTCCATTACAGTTTTGCGGCCGCGCTCATCGTTCGTTGTTGTTATATAGCCCCTTGGTTTGTGCAATACATAATAATATTTTTCCTGTTTTTTTGGAATGTAAACCCTTTGACCATCTACGCTTAGCATATCTTTTGCCATATCCACTTTATCGCCAAGGCTAACATTTCTTCCGTTCACTTGCACGCGCCCAGCACGTATCATATCCTCGGCACTGCGGCGGCTGCAAACGCCCGCCATTGCAAGGGCTTTTTGTATTCTTGTATCTTTCATTATTCTTTTACCGTTATATTTGTAGGCATTTGCTCACTTTGCACGTTTTTATTTTCGTTTTCGGTTTTATCTGTTTTTTTCAATAAATCTGTAATTTTGTCTACAATTTCGGGCATTAGGCTAACAGCCCTATCTACTGCATCGTTGGTTTTTGAAATTTGCAACATACGCACATTGCCATTTTGAACAACCAAAAAAGCCACAGGTGTTATATTTACGCCTGCACCGCCACCGCCACCAAAAAGTTCTTTTGGCGTTTTTGATGGAAAATCAGAACCGCCACTTGCAAAGCCAACCGAAACTTTAGATATTGGTATTATTGTTGTATTTACATCGGCTTGAATAGGTGTTCCAACTATTGTGTTGGCATCTACAATTGAGTTAATATTTTCAAGTGTTGACTTCATTAAATTTTTGATAGGATGTTCGTTCATTGTGATACTCCTTAATTTTATAAATTAAATTATTTTATTTATTTTTAGCCTTCTAAAAACATATATTGCTGCAATTATAAAAACAATGGGAATTGCGTTAATTTTACAACTTAAATATGTATCTTTTTCGTGCTCGTTGTTAAAATCAGCCAAAAGTTTAATGCTTTTTACTTTTATATTTAAAATATTATTCAAAAGTGCAAAAGCATTATTAATATATGCTTGTAATTTGCCGTAATAAATTGCGGTTTGTGCTGCATTGTCTTTAAAAACGGGGTAAAAAATACGAATATTTCTAAAATAAATGCACTTAAAAATAAGCTTTATTGCACCGCCTGCAATGCATATAATTTCTGCTATATCCTCAAAATAAATTGGCAAACGACTTTTTACATCTTTTTTTATAGCTTTTTCGCCCTGTTCTTTTGCCTTTTTATCGGCATTTTTCACCTTAACTTTTTCTTTTTTTGAAAGCGGATAAATTTTAAATTTAAATAATAACACAGTTAAATAAACGCTTAATTTTTCTTGTTGGTACACCGGTTTTACACACACAGGTGTAATTAAAAGCAAAAGCAACAATACTAAAATTGCCAATAAAATATAAAGGATTATTTCTAAAACCAGCATCATTCACCCCTAACTTAGAAAACATTAAACTGCACTGTTTAATTTGTATTTTTTATTCAACAACTATGTTTTCATCGTTTTGTATATTATCTAAAATGCCTGTTTGGCCATCTTCACTGTGAAGTTCGGGTAAATCTGTAAGAGATGCGATACCAAAAGTGCGCAAGAATACATCGCTTGTTTTAAACGAAACCGGCTTACCGGGTAAATCAAGGCGCCCAGCCTCTTCAATTAGCCCTTTTTGTATTAATGTGTGCACTGTGTGTGAAGAATCAACCCCACGCACTTGCTCAATAAATGAACGCGAAACAGGCTGATTATACGCTATAATTGCAAGCACCTCCATAGCGGCAGGCGAAAGCGGTGCATTTCTTCTAGTATCCATTAATTTCTTTATTTGTTCACCATATTGTGATTTTGTGCAAAATTGCCAGCGGCCATCAAGTTTAATTAGCTCAATTCCCCTATCTTTTTTGCTTAAATCATCACGAATGGCGTTAATTAAGCCATCTACAACATTGGTTTCAACTTCAAGCACAAGGGCAATTTGCGCACTGCTAACAGGCTCGGCATGTGCAAAAAGCATTGCTTCAATTGCAGCTTTATATTCTTTAATATCCATTAACTATCCCTTTTAAACATTCGAATTTTTTTGTACTCTTGTGCTCATTTTTAAATTTCCGTCGTTTTCAACACAAACCCTACCCGCACGCACAAGCTCTAACAATGCTAAAAATGTTGCAACATTTGCACTTTTGCTTTCGCTTTTACTAAAAAGCTGTTTTAATTTAAGTATTTTTCCTGTGCTTAAATTTCGTAACACATAAATTATTTTACTGCTAATTGAAACAAAATGCGCTTGCACAAGCGGTTCAAATCGTTCTGCACTTGGTGGCGCATTGTTTACATTTCTAACTTGCATGCCAAAAAGCGCATTTGCAAGTTCGAAAGGAGTGTGAAAAAAATTATATGTATAATCAATATCATACCCTTGTGCTTCACGCACAAAAAGGTTAATATCGGCACTTAATTCTTTTAAATGTGCGGCAACAATTTTGCATAAGTTGTATTCTACTAAAAGGCCTGTTAGCTCTTGCTGTAAACGCTCTGCTTCTTCACTTTTTGGCAATAACAAATACGATTTCATTTGAACAAGCCTTGCCGCCATCTCAATAAATTCACTTGCTATATCCATATTATTATCTTGGGCGGCATTAACAACGGTAAGGTATTGTTCTATAAGTTTGTGAATATTAATATCGTATATTTGCATTTTGTTTTTAGAAATAAGTGCCAAAAGCAAATCTAAAGGGCCTTCAAATTCTTCAATTTTAAAGGTAAGCGGTTTCATAATTCTCCTATATTTGCAAGCCGATGAATTGCTATTCGGCTTTATAAAGTTTATATAAATACTTTAATACATTACGTTTAAAAAAATCACATCAACAAAAGCTGTGGTGGTTTCAAGAAAACTCCAAATTATATTTTGTAAAAATGCTATTGGCCCGCTTAAAACTCCAAGGTATAACATAGCAAAAAGGCCTATTACAATATACCTTTCGTAGCGCATTATATTAAAATATGTTTTTTTGGGTAAAAAAGCAAAGGCAATACGCGAACCATCTAGCGGCGGCACAGGTATTAAATTAAAAGCCGCAAGCACTATATTTATTGAAATTATAGACGACAGAACCATAACAATAAAACTTGTTACGGTATATAAAGATTGCACCGAAGACGAAAGCATAAGCGGCATTAAAAAAACATAGTAGAAAACTTTATATATTATCATAAAGATAAACGCCAACAAAATATTTGAAAGTGGCCCTGCTAAAGCCGAAAGAGCCATATCGCGTTTTGGGTTTTTAAAGCTTTGCACCGCTGCAATAGGAACGGGTTTTGCCCAACCAAAGCCTACAATTATCATGCAAAGTGCCCCTAGTGGGTCGAAATGTCTAATAGGGTTTAAGCTTAAACGTCCGTAATTTTTAGCGGTTGGATCTCCCAATTTGTATGACGCCCAAGCATGTGCTGCCTCATGAAAAGGAATTGCAATTAATAGCGCAATTGCTCTTGCTGCATAAGTTGCAAGAATATTGTAATCCATATCTACCTCGAATAATAATATTAAATAATATAAAAATAATTTTTCTTTGCGTATAATTATGTATTAGTTGAATTGTATTTTAGCTAAAACAAGGCATAAAAGCCAACAAATAACCCTATTGCTCAAATTTTAGTAAATTAACATTGTTTGATTATTAACTTAATATAAATTAATTTACACAAAGATAATTTTGCGCACTAAAAACATATAAATTGCAATTTAATATACAATTTTTATTGATATTTATTTGTAAATCTACGCTTAAATTATATTATAACAAATTTAGCTTGCTTTTTCAATTTATTTTTACACATTTATAGTAATGTTTATAGTTATTTAAAAAAATATGACAATAGAATAAAAACACCGCTAACCTTTAAGTGTATACTTTGGTTATCGGCATTTATTATATTATTTTTTATTTACACTGCTTGTGCCTTTTTCAACTAAATATGTAGCTTCTAAATCTGACAAGTGTAGTTTTACCGCAATTGGGTATTCATCAAATGCGTTGCTTATGCTAAAACTACCGCCTTTTACACTTTCATCAAAACCGCCCATATGCCAACGTATAGCAATTGCCTCTGCGGGCTTTAAACGCAAAAAACGCTCTATTAAAAACACGCTTTTTTCACCATGTCCAAACGGAAATTTATCATTAACCTGAAAAGTTGGCACTTTTTCCCACTGCCCTGTTTCATCGTTTTTAACATTGCGAAAACCGGGTTTGTAAAAATTTGTTTTGCATAAATCGTGTAACAGTGCACATATTGCAAAACTTTCTTTATTGTCGCTTTCTTCAAAATAGCGTTTTATCATTACATTATAAACATTTACGCTGTGCATAACAAGGCCACCCTCGCACGCACCATGGAATTTTGTAGAGGCCGGTGCCTTAAAAAAATCGGTGGTTTGTAACCATTCAAGCAATGCGCTTGCGCCTGCCCTATTAATATTTTCATTGAAAATATTAATAAATTCTTCTTGATAATTCATATTATAATTCCAAATCGTTTAATATCTCTTTTAAAATTAATATTTCATCGTGAGTTAAGCTTATGCCTTTTCCCATTTTACTGCCATCGGGCGACCAATCTCGTATATCGTACTTTGCCTCGCGCTCATTCCAGCTAACCATATTTAGCTGGCGCTCCCATCCGTTTGGATTTTGTGAGAGCACTGCAATTTTTTCTGTAATTTCATATTTAAATTCTGCCATTTTAGTTTCCACCTTTCATAATATATTATATTTTGAATTATTATATTATTTTAATGCACACCCACAAAAAGGTGGTAAAATAACAATTTATTTAATTCTATTATATCATTATTGATAATTGTACTTCATAAACAAATAAAATGCAATACATTAAACTAAAAAAGTATTGACAAGCATGATATTAACTTATATAATTATATAGCAATATGTGCTATTTGCCACAGTGCTTTGGCTTTAAAAATGCGGAATTGTGTAACGGTAGCACCTGCGACTCTGACTCGTATTGTGAGGGTT
>CAYJGM010000098.1:0-8064 GCA_964369495.1 uncultured Bacteroides sp.
CAATTCATAAACTTTAAAATTAAGCAAACTTTACAACAAAACTAATATAGGATAAATAAACTATATCAATATATCTCTTTAGCAACATTAGAACAATGTAATCGTGAGCGTATGTCATTCTAACTGTTAGCGAGCGATTGTGATTGTTCTTTGTTGCGGATATTAGCAGTAATCGTTTGGGGGTTCGGGGGAATCGAAACCCCCGACGCTTTTGCTTCTTTTCACGCTGAAAAGAAGAGCGACAATGCATACAGCTTTTATATTTTATAACCGCTTAAACAATAAATTGCACACCTTGCCCCAAAAGGCATATTAGCTTTTTGCCAAAACCCAAAGCTATTGCTTCTTTTCACGCTGAAAAGAAGAAGGTTTCAACGCAAACAGCCTTGTATTTAAAAATCGCCTAATATAACAAAGAATTCACTTTACATAAAATGAAAAGTTAGTTTTTTCACACTGAAAAAAAGAACGACACAATGCATAAAGCTTTTATATATTACAGCGCTAAAATTTCTTTTACAACCCTTTGTGCATCGCTTTTGCTTAAATTTGTAGAGCACGGTATATTTACAATGTTGTTTACATACATTTGCGCCTTATCAAGGCCGTATGTTTCGCATTTACCGTAGTTTGCTTGCTCGTTTATAAGCGCCCAAATGGGCCTTGTTTGTATGCGCTTTTTTGCAAGGCGGTTTATCATATCATCACGGTTTGTGTTTGCGCTTTGCGTAATAAAAACGCTGTAAAACCATTTGTTGCTGCGTATATTATCAACAAAAGGTAAAATTTCAAAGCCGTTTTTGCCATTTAGTTTTTCATAATAAAAATCGTATGTTTTATTTTTTGTTTGTATAAATTTTTCAATGTTTTCCATTTGCGCAAGCCCTAAAGCCGCCTGTAAATTCGTTAGGCGGTAATTATAGCCAACTTCATCGTGCGTATAATATACTTCGTTTGTTTTAGTTTGCGTTGAAAGATGCTTTGCACGCAAAAGCCAATTTTCATGGTTTGAAACAACCATGCCGCCGCTGCCTGTTGTAATAAGTTTGTTTCCGTTAAAGCTGTAAACGCCTATATCGCCGATTGTGCCTGCCATTTTGCCGGCAAATTCGCCGCTTGTATATTTTGTGCCAAGCGCTTCTGTGGCATCTTCAATTATAATTAAATTATACTGTTTTGCAATTTGCAAAAATGCGCCCATGTCTGCCATGTTGCCAAAAACATGCACAATTACAATTGCTTTTATATGGCAATTTGTTTTTTTGTTAATGCATTTTCCGTTTTGCATCACGGTGTTTTTTTCTAAAAATTCGCGTGTTAATTTAGGGCATATGCAAAGGGTATCATCACAGCCGATAAAAACAGGGTTTGCATTAACATAGCGTATGGGGTTTACCGCCGCAATAAAAGTTAAGGCAGGCGCAAGCACTTCATGGTTTTCGTTTATATTTGCAACAAGCATTGATAAATGCAAGCCGCTTGTGCCGCTGTTGCAGGCAACCGCAGAGCCCATGCCAACATATTTTGCAATAGTATTTTCAAAATCGCAAACTTTACTGCCGCCTGTTGAAACCCATTCGCTAACAACTGCATCATTTACATAGGCTTTTTCGTTTTTGCAAAAATTGGGAACGCTTAAAGGTATGAATTTATCAGACATAATTTACCTCTTGTTAAAAATTGTATTTATGCATGTTTATCGTCGCTTTGCCCGGTTTTTTTGCGCAAAATGGGAAAACGATTTTTTAAATTTAATTTTTTATCGGCGAATATCTCATTGCTAAGCCAAAATAAAAACGCCGCCGCTATTCCGGGGTAAAGCAAAAAATTGAAAAGCTGTTCGTTCGTTGGCATAAAATATTGCGATAAATTTAACCGTGTATTAAAGCTAACGCTGTTAAGCTTAATTGTGTTGGAAATTTGGTTTGTTGGGTCTATTCTAATGCTTTGTATTTGCACATTACGGGGAATATAAAACATATAACTGCCGTCGTTTTGTTGTTTTCCCCAGGTTTTATTATCGTCTGAAAAAGGCTGGCCAAAGCTTGCATAATAAAGCACAACCTCGCCCGGCAATACGCCATATTCTACATCAAGTTTTATATCTCTTACAATTTGCGTGCCGGTATCGTTTATGTTATTAATTAAAAGCTGTGGGTCGTGCGATGTTGAAATTGCCGCATTGTTTTCGCTGTAGTTTTCAGTTAAAACAATATCCATGCTTGAAAGCTCGAAATTGTCATAATTATAAAATTCTGTTTGCACTATTTTTTCGCTTTTAATATAAAACCTATCTTGCAAATAGCAAAAAAGTGAATAAACCAGCGCACATATTAAAACTATGCCGTAAACAAAAACAATAAACCGCAGGCTTTTATTTTTTATCAATTTTTCGCCATTCCTTTCAAGCGCAAAAGCCAAAATAAATTGGAAAGCAGCGCTTAATTTTTTTCGTACTATAAATTAGCGTTAAAGCATTAAATATATTTTATTAATTTAAATTTCGCCTACTAGCGCATAGAACCGCGGCATGCTTTTGTGTATTCCTAGCTTTGATAATGAAGATAGGTAGACTTTTTGCCAAAAGATGTGGCGGTTTTTATAGCAAAATCAAATATCGGGCATCATCATATCAACAGGCGTTAATGAAACACATTCTATCGCGTTTGTCATTTTTAATCTGATATCGCCGTGAATATTCGAGAGCACTTGCCCGTTTTCATCTAACTCGTGTTCGTAATAAGTTTCGCTTGGCTTTATTTCTTCATAAATAGGCTGTGCGTTTATATTAACCTTATATAAATATGTTTCTTCGTTTATTGCGCCTTGCAAGCCATCTGTAAAAAGTTCGGCATAGCTTTCAATAAATTCGCCGCTTGCCATGTGGATATATATATAATCGCACTCGTAAAGCGCAAGATATGCCGCAAATTCCTGCAAACTTACAATTCTTCTTCCTGTTTGCACATATGCATCTGCGCTAAGTGCCTTGAAATTTTGTGGGTCTGCAAACATGCCGCCGCCATAGCTATATTCTAAAATATTTTCAGGCAAAAGCCAATAATGGTTTTGAAACCAATTAAGCCCTGTATCGGCAGAGTTCACATAAAAAAGTTTATCGCCCTGTTGCACATAGCTTTTTAAATGCTCTGCACGCAGGGTTTCGCGCTGTATGCCTGTGTAAACAGCATCGGGGTAATCTATAAAACTAAGCTGTAATTGCACATTTGTATTAAACCTAAAAAGGCCTAAAAACGCCAATGCGAACACTAAAAATTGAAGGTGTTTTCTAAATTTGCCTTGCAAAAGCGCCGCAATAATAAGAATAATTATTGCACCACCCACCCAGAGCATATAATAAGGGTTGATATAGCGGTGATAATCTGTAATTCCGGTTTTAAAAACATACACATAGGTAAAACCTATAAAAACATAGTAAATGAAAAAGCCTATGGTAGAGAAAATTGCATAAAGCACGGCAGATTTTTTAATTAATACATCTTTGCTTAAAATAAAAACCGCCGCACAAAGCAAAAACACAAGGGCAAACACATAAACCGCGGCATATGTTGCGGTTGCGTTATTCACAAGTGAAAACGGCTGTGAGGGTAAAAGATACACAGCCATTGTGTGCATTATTTCATTAAAAGTTTGCACATACGGCAAACCCAATTCCCCCGCGGGCAAGCCCAAAAGCTGTTTTGTGCCCTCTGTAACCATTTGAAAATAGCCAAGCCCGCTTGCATCGCTTACAACGCCTTGCGCAAAGCCAAGGCTTGAAAGATATATGCTTGATGTTACAAAAACAAAAATTGCCCCAAAAAACATTATTAATATAGTTATTAATTTAGGCAACAAAGTTTTAATCTTAAAAAAGCCCTCGTAAAATTCGCTGTTTTTATTATATGAAAACAATAAATCTGCCCCAATAATTGCGCTTACAACAAGCGAAAACGCAAGGCCCGTATCTTTACACAGCGAAATGGCAGCGCTTATAATAAATAGCGGCACGGCTATGCGTTTGCAAAATTCAATTGCTGTGCATTTGTGCTTATAAATACGTGCCATATTAAAATAAAACGCAAGCATACCAACGCATAAAATGCCCATGGGGTAATCGGCATATGCGTTTATAAAGGTAAAGTTTGTATATATTTCCCTTGAGGCAACATGAAAAAACTGCATTAAAAACATTATAATTGCCCCCGGCACGGCAATAAACCATTTGCTTTTTTTTATGCTTGCAATGGCTGTGCCCCAAACAGAAATAATAAGAACATCGTATGCGGCATAAACGCGCCATGCCTCGTATTCACCAAAATAATTAAAAAAGTAACTTAAAACGGCAAAGCCGGGTTTTTGTGTTGTGTTCCACGGAAAACCGCTTTGAACCTCGTAAAAAAGCACATCTTCCATCTTCATAAGTTTAACAGAGGTTACCCAAAGCATAAACTCGTCCCATTCTTGCGCAACGGGTTTTCTTATTGCAAAATAGCTTATAAAAACAACGCCTGCAAAGCAAAAAAGCATAAAACCCGGCGAAAGTAAAACGCTAAAGCCGCCTTGTTTGCGAGTTAAAATCATATGAATTAACGCAAAAAGGCTAAGCGCTAAAACTAGCCATACAGAAAATTGCAAAAGATTTAAATAGCCAAGCATGGTGCAAACAAACATAATACAGCATAAAACGAGCAGCGGCGTAAACCCTGCGCTTATTTTAAATTTTCTTGCCGTAAATGCCGATAACAAGCACACTGCAAAAAAACTTATTAATGTTTGTAAAAAAGCTAGCATTGTTTCTCCTTTTAAGGGTATTAAAACAAAGTAAAATTTAATGTTTAATTATTGAACAGCACACCCCGTTAAAGGAGCTGCCCCAAACAAAGCCTTTGTAAAAACCAGAGCAAATTTTGCGTTATATGGCGGAAATTTTGCGACGCTTTATGTGAATTCAACTTTGTCAACAATTCCATAAAGGGCAAGTTTGCATTTATATAAATTTAAAATTACGTGAGTTTCGCATTAAGATACATAAGGCACAATTGCAACAGGGCCAACAAAATAGGTTTCAAACAAAAGCAGCGCGCCCAGAATTGAAAAGAGCACGGCGGCGTAAAACGCAAGGTTTAAAGCTTTATCATTTTGCGCTTTTACAGCGTTTTCGCCAAAAGTTTCAATTTCGTTTTCAATAGTGTGTTTTGTAAAAAATATACGGGATATAAACGAGCAAAACACAATTAAAAGCAAAAGGTAAACAGGCATGAAATATCTTGCTTG
Source organism: uncultured Bacteroides sp. (assembly GCA_964369495.1). Lineage (GTDB taxonomy): Bacteria > Bacillota > Clostridia > Oscillospirales > Ruminococcaceae > Ruthenibacterium. Next base: position 5,278 of record CAYJGM010000098.1, read on the forward strand.
CAGGCCAATTATTCTAACCATGCCAACAGGGGTATAGGTTATATAAATACCAATTAAAACACTGCCTACATATATAATGCAAAATGTTATAATTAAGCTAATGCTTTTATTTGTAAATATATGTTTTTCTTTTATGCAAAGCACAGCGCAAAACAGTATAATAAGCGGCGATAATATATTTAACATAGATATTGGAACATCAAGCGTGCCCAAAACGCCGAGCTTTGAAATAAAAAACTCGTTTTCATACAATGTGCCCCAAAAACGCATTATTGTAGCCGGAAAATTATTAATAACAAAGCTAAATTGCCCGCTGATTGAAACTTCTTCGAACGCGCGTGCAATTTCACCGTAGCCGTTTATTGCAAAGGAATTATAAACCCCTATAAGCATATATGCAATATAAAAACCAACAACAGACACAATGCTAATAAAATATTTGTTAAATTTAGTTTTAAAAACATGTTTTGGCATAATAAATAAAATTAATATCCACATTAAATTGTTAATTTTTAATGTTGCCATGAAAATTACAGCAAGCAAGAATAAAACAGCATCTTTATTATTAATTTCATCTTTACACAAATAGCTTGCAACAAAAAGGTAAAGCGCCAAAGTGCTTGAATCGTAACTTGCGGAAGCGGCAATATACATGGTTAGCGGTAGCGCCGCAAAACAAAAAAACAACGCCTTGTAACGCGCGCAATTTTTTATTGCCGCCCTACATATTATTGTGTAAAACAAAAGCGCGGCAATTCTTGCGCCGTAAAGCATGCCAAGGCCGCCAAAACCTATTAAACGGGCAACAAACGCGCCTATTACCTGCGGTATAAATTGTATAACAATAAAAAGTATAGGCTCTGTGTACTTTGGCACGGCGCTTAGCATTTCGCTGTTGTTTGTTATTTCATAATATTGTAGATATTGGTAAATAACGCCTGTGCCGTCTTTTGTTTGCTGGGGCAAAACATTATCGCTTTCACTGTCTGTTCGCACTTTTAAGGCATAGCCGTCGTTGGTATTTGCAAAGGCCCCATTAAAAGCGTGCATTGTGGCGTTAATTTCATCGGGGTATGTTCTGTTTGCATCAAAATCAAAATTGCCGTAACTTAAGCTAACTGCCCTTAAAAAGTGGTCGCTTTCGTCGGGCACTTGTAAAGGCGGGCTTATAAAAACATATAAAAGCCCTATTATAAAAATGGCAAATGCAGCTTTGTTTTCAAAGCGTTTTATGCATTTATTCATTACTACAAACGCAATAAACAGCGTGTTTGCAACGCCCATAAAAAGCAAAGTTAGCGCATTTGGCGGAATGTGCGGTATTGGAAACTGCCCATAAAAATAAAACACTTTGTAATAATAAACAAGCGCATAACAAGCGACGTTTATTAAAATAAGCGCCGCTGAGTATATTAATATGTTTTTAATTACCGCATTGTTTTTTGGTTTTGTTTTAGTGTTCATAATTTCCCTTTAAAATTGCAAGTGAAATAATATTATAAATTATAAATATCCGCCTTGTAATTGTCTAAATTTTCTTTGAAAAATTCAATTGTTTTTGCAAGGCCTTGCTCAAAAGTATAAGCGGCTTTAAAACCTGTTAGCCTTTCAAGCTTTTCACAGCTGCCTAAAAGGCGGTTTACCTCGCTGTTTTCGGGCCTTAGGCGAACATCATCGGTTATAATTTGCGCATTTGGGTTAATTTGGCGTATAAGCTCTTTTGCCAAATCTCCAATAGAAATTTCTTCGCCGGTGGCTATGTTAATTTCTTCGCCTATCGCTTTTTCGCATTGTGCAATTGCCATAAAACCTGCGGCGGTATCTTTAACATAATTAAAATCGCGCGTTGGGGTTAAACTTCCAAGGTTAATTTGCGTTTTACCTGTTAAAAGCTGGGTTATAATGGTTGGTATAACCGCCCTTGCAGATTGCCTTGGCCCATAAGTGTTAAACGGGCGCACAATTGTAACGGGTAAATCAAAACTGCGATAAAAGCTTTCCGCAAGCCTATCTGCGCCTATTTTTGTGGCAGAATAAGGGCTTTGGCCTTGAAAAGGGTGTTTTTCGTCTATTGGAACATATTGTGCCGTTCCGTAAACTTCGCTTGTGCTGGTTACTAAAAGCCGCTTTGTGCCAACATCTCTTGCGGCGTTAAGAACATTAAGCGTGCCTTTGATATTTGTGTCTACATAACTATCGGGCGAATGATAACTAAACGGAATTGCAATTAATGCCGCTAAATGGTAAACCGTGTCCATATTTTGCATTGCGGTTCGAACCCCGTTAGGGTCGCGTATATCGCCCATAAAACTTCTATTTCATTTTTTATTTCAGGCTTTAAGCTATCAAGCCAGCCCCATGTGCCAAAAGAGTTATAATAGCAAAATGCCTTAACCTTTTGCCCGCTTTTTACAAGTTGCTCTGTTAAATGGCTTCCGATAAAACCATCGGCGCCTGTTACAAGCACTGTTTGTGCCATAATATTCTCCGTTCTGTGCGAAATTATGCGCTGTTAAACATAAGTTTTACCTGTTTTTTGCCAAAGGTAAATAAAAAATAAATCGCACTTTGTAATTTTTGCATATATAATTATTATACATTATTTTGGGCAAAAATTCAATAAAAACATGCCTAGCCAAGCCGATATAATCCGAACCCGCCTATTTTGGCAAATTTATGCGCTGCGCTGTGTTATCCTCGCTTGCAATACGAGTAAGCATTACTCGCTTGTTTGCCGTGCCTAGCACAAAATTTGCACAAAATAGGTTCAAAGAATTTTTTATACCG
>CAYJGM010000099.1:0-988 GCA_964369495.1 uncultured Bacteroides sp.
GAAGGAAAATTCATTGCAAAGGGGGTAAAATCTACTTGCTGTGCATATAAAGATTCATTTGCTGCATTCCAAGCAAGCGTAATTGCGCATTGTTGTGAAGCAAACATTTGCAATTCCTCAGCAGCTGCTATATTTGGATTATGGCTTAACGAGCCGTTTTCAACCATTTCTTGTAACAAAGATAACCCTTTTATACCCAACTCATCATTAATTGTATACGCGTTATGGTCTTCATTTGTGAAAGATGCCCCATAAAAATTAGTAACTAATGCTCTTGTTCCTTGGTCGCCACCTTGGCTTCCGGTATAAACTACACCCGGAAATTCAATTAGATTACTATCTCGAACTGCTTTCATAGCAGAAACAAAGTCATCTGTTGTCCAAGTTCTTTTTTCCTCATCGATATATTTTAAAGCGTCGGCTTTTTCAAAAATTTCATAATTAATTGCCATAACGTGAGCCGTCATTACTAATGGGTACTGATAAAACGCACCATCCGGGGCCTGACAAGCATTTACAACTTCTTTTGATATTTGCGCAATATTAGCCGTGGTTTCTTCATCCCACATATCGCTCAGATCAATCATAAGTCCTCTTGCGCCCCAATTCGCAACTAAACGCTCCGGGCCTTCTAACACAATGTCAGGAGCATTTCTATGTTCAATGGCTTCTTCAATTTGGGCATCACCTGTTGCAAAATCAAGAATTTTCACATTAACTGTGATATTAGGGTGTACTTTATTAAATTCTTCAACAAAGCCTTCAACTACATCTTCATTCCCAAAATCACCTATAGGAAACGACCAAAAATCAATTTCGATTTCACCGGTTTGTGTATCATAAGTTTCTGTTATCGGTTTTTCAGATTCTTCACTAGATATATATACATTATCATCACTCACGGCACAAGCTGTAATTAACAACAACAACGAAACACAAAGAGAATATGAAAAAAATCTTTTCAACATAACAAACATCACTTAAATCA
>CAYJGM010000099.1:1008-7897 GCA_964369495.1 uncultured Bacteroides sp.
CGTTGGTTTTAGCAGAGTTTTCTTTATGTTATTATAAATAGTACAATATTATTCTTTACATTTATTTAATAGAAAATATATATTTTTTTTCATTATAATAATTATACTTCCACTTTTTCGCAAAGTCAATCGCGTAACAGTTTTATTGTTTTATGAAACAATTATTACTAATTTTTTGCTAATTTACATCTGTATTTTCAGCAATATTATTAATTGCAACATATCATTTAAATGATATGTAACTCGTTGTAAAAAACAATGCATCGCATTGTTTTTTACGGCGCTCACGTTCTTAAGGTTAAAGCCTTGCCTTTTGCGACAAACAAAAAAAGCACGCTATTGCGTGCTTTTTTTGTTTGGTCGAAGTGACAGGACTTGAACCTGCAGCATCCTGCTCCCAAAGCAGGCGCGCTACCAATTGCGCTACACCTCGTTATTATGTTTTCAAATGCTTACATATTATATCACTTGTGTAAAAAAAAGTCAATAAAAAATACAAAAAATTGTTTATTTATAGTTGATATGCTATATTCACTTTTAAAGTACAGCAAAAAACAAAAACTGTGTTCGCATATGAACCAACTACGGTTGTTGAATTTTTAATTGTTAAAAAGTTTATTTGTGAAAATGGGCGAGTTTACGCTGTGTTGGCTTTGCAAATGTAAACAAACAGCAACACATAAATAAAACGAAAAATACGGCGTCTATAGGCATACTAAGCCGTGCGTTTTGCGGCATGAAAAAAACCGATATATGCAGCGGAAATAATTTAAATAGCAAATATAACACAAACAAACTTATTACAATATGAATAATGCGTGATACTAAAAGCGGCACAAGGCTTATTTCTTTGTTTATTATACTGCGCACTTGTAAAAAAACGCTTATACCCATAAAACTAAGTGCAATACAACACAAATATATACTTTTTAACCCGTTTAAACTTGCGGCAAAATAGCTTGCGTTTGTAACTTCAAACAAAATTGCTATTGCGGTTTTTTCATTGCTATTTAAACTAGGCGAAAACAACACGCCTATAACAAATGAAAAAAACACTGCAAAACCACAAAGGTTAAGCATTGTTATAACAGCCTCTTTAACAATATCTGCAAAGGTTTGCGCCTGTTTATTGCCACTTGTGTTTTTTTTAGTGTATTCATCTAATTTTTGTTCGGCGATGTTTTCATCGCCTTTTTTTATTGAAATTTTTGCGCATAAACCACATATTAAACTTGCAATACAAAGCGAAATAAAAATATAAAAACCAATAGCCATATTGTTAAACATGCCGCCGCCAACGCCTGCAATTACAAATGCAGGGCCTGAATTAATAATTGCGCAAATTAAAATTTTGGCCTCATGCTTATTTATTAATTTTTTTTCATACAAAGTGTTTAAACACACAGCGCCTGTGCCAAAACCGCCCAAAAGCCCAAGCATCAATGCCGTGCTTGCGGTTTTATTTTTTATATTTAAAACATATTTTGTATAGGGTAAAAGCGGCAAACCAAAAACATATGCAAAACGTGTGTTTAACAATAGTTTGCTTAAAATTACAAACACAAAAAGCGAGGGAATAAGCGTATTATAGCAAAGCAAAAGGCCTTGTTTTACAGCATCTAAAACAACGCTGTTGCGCATAAAAAAACTAGTTATGCAAAAAATCGCAAAACACGAAATTAATAATTCACAAATAAAATTATACAAATGTTTTGTAGTAAATTTACACATAATTAGCACCTCTAAAGCGATATATATTAATAAGTGGTTTTTGCAATAAGCAAAAAATTATAAACTTATGCCTAAACAAGCTAGCGCTGCACTTTAAAACAATAACCCACAAATGCCACAGAAAGGAATAATTCCTATGAAGAACAAACGGCAAAACAACAAACAAAAAGTTAATGTAAAAGAGATGTTCGCGCTTGATTTTAAACGTGTTAGCCATGCGTTAAATATAATGCCTGTTTTACATATAAGCGGCCAAGGGCAAGTTGAAGCAGAACACTGCAAAGGCATCGAAGAATACACCTCTACAAGCATTATATTAAAATTAGGGCAAATTAATGCACAAATTACAGGCAATAATTTAACGCTTGAAACATTAACGAAACATAAAATATATATAAAAGGCACACTTTTTTCTGTGAATTTTATATATAATAGCAGCGGTGAACACAGTGAAAATATTTAAAAATATATTTGGGTATGTAGAGTTTAATCTCACAGGCGGATTAAGTGAAAAATTTTTGAATTTATGTGCTCAAAATGAAATACCTATAAGCAAAATAAAAACAAATTCATTGGGTTTAACGGCATTTGTGCCATTGCGATACTATAAAAACATGCATAAAATAGCAAGGCGAACACGCTGTGTTTTACGTGTAAAAGCAAAACACGGGCTGTATTTTTTACTGTTTAAATATCGTCGCAGAACAGGCTTAATAATAGGCACAATTTTATTAATTTTAATGCTGAATATTTTTCCGCAATTGGTATGGACAATCCAGTTTTACGATTTCACACATGCGCAGCAAGATTTTTTGCGCGAACAATTATACGAAATGGGCATACAAGAGGGCGCACTTGTAAGCACAAGCCAATTAAAAACAGTGCAATATGATTTGTTTTTGGATAATGAGGATTACGGCTGGATAAAACTTAACTTTGTTAAAGGCAAACTGGTTGTGGAAAAAGTAGATGCCGTTTTGCCGCCGGAGGCACAAAATGAAGAACCGGCCGCAATTGTTGCGCTGTGCGATGGCATTATTCAAAAACTTGTTGTAGAGGGCGGCTTCATTGAAAAAAACGAGGGGCAAAGCGTTAGCGAGGGCGATGTAATTATAAGTGCACTAACCATTGGCAAATACGATAAATTATACACAGAACGTGCAATTGCCAAAGTTTATGCGCAAGTTAGCCGCACTTATGAAATAACTGTTCCTTTACAGATAAGTGCACAGCTACCAACAGCAAAAACCACAACACATAGCGCCCTTGTAATTTTTGGCATGAAGTTTAAGCTTCCAACATTTAATGCGCAGCATAACAATGCAATAACCACTGTTCAATACACACCTTTAAGCCTGTTCGGTATGCCACTTCCCGCAACTATCGAGCATAAAACTCAAAGGCATGTTGAGCTAACAACCATAAATTACACCGTGCAGCAAGCAACCGACATTGCCAAAGATAAAATTTACACAAAAATTAGCGAAGATTTACCCGAATGTGAAATTATAAACTATACCCAAACAGTGCAAGAGGGCGATGACAGTATAACTGTGAGCATTGAATTTGACGCAATCGCAAATATTGCCAAAATACAAGAGGGTTGGAATAAATAAATAACAAGCTACATAAAAAAACAGCACAATTAACATTTTTATATTATTATGCTCGATTTTTTGTGCGCTTTTAACAAAAACCTATGCTATTTTCTATTGCAAAATCTAAACTATAAAATTGCGGTTTTGCTTTTTTGTGGGCGTTTAATATGTTATAATATTAACATAAATAAAACAACAGGCAATTTTTGCATAAAAGGAGTACATTAATGGCGGAAGTTTTTTTAAGCGTTGATGATATAGATACATTGCTTTGTATATTTGGGCAAGGTGATGAATATGCGAAGCTTATTGAAAAAAACTTTAATGTAACTATTATTTGCAGGGATACCCAAATTAAAATAACAGGCGATGAAGATAACGTTCAAGGCGCAAAAAAGGCATTAAATGCAATTTTGGCAATGCATAAAGACGGCGCGCAAATTTCATCGCAAGCGGTGCGTTATTGCATTACGCTTGCCGTTAGCGGTAACGATGAAAAAGTTGCCGAACTTTTGGGCGATATTGTGCTTGTAACATCTAAAGGAAAGCCTATTCGCCCAAAAACGCTTGGGCAAAAAAACTACTTAACCGCAATAAGTAAAAACGCAATAACTTTTGGCATAGGCCCTGCGGGAACGGGCAAAACTTATTTAGCGGTTGCAATGGCGGTTAAAAGTTTTAAAGCCCACGAGGTAGAGCGTATTATTTTAACACGCCCTGCTGTTGAAGCAGGCGAAAAACTGGGTTTTTTACCGGGAGATTTACAAAACAAGGTAGACCCTTACCTTCGCCCTTTATACGATGCGCTTTTTGATATGTTCGGCATGGAAACCTACCAAAAACTGCACGAAAAACAAATTATTGAAATTGCGCCGCTTGCGTATATGCGTGGGCGCACGCTTGATAACGCTTTTATTATTTTAGACGAAGCGCAAAACACAAGCCCCGAACAGATGAAAATGTTTTTAACCCGCATGGGGGCCGATAGCAAAGTTGTTGTAACAGGCGATATTACGCAAATTGATTTGCCTCAAAGCTCAAAAAGCGGCCTTGTAGATGCAATGAAAGTTTTAAATAAAATCGAGGGCATACAGCAAATTAAATTTACCGAAAAAGATGTTGTGCGCCATCGTTTAGTGCAAGAGATAATAAAAGCGTATGAAAAAGCCGCAAAACCTGCGCCCACAAAAACAAATTATTCTAAAAGATATTAATATAATAAACAAGGAAGTGAAAATAATGGCACACAAAGTTTATATAACAAACAATCAAAAAGAGGTTAAAATACCCTCGGGTGTGCGAATTTTAATTCGTCGTGCGTGCAATGCCGTATTGAAAAGCGAGGGCATGAAAGAAGAGGCGGAAATTAGCGTTATGTTTGTAGATAACTTGCAAATAGCGCAATTAAACGAGCAATACAGAAACAAAAACCGCCCTACCGATGTGTTAAGTTTTCCGCTTGGTAGCAACGGAACATACGATGTAAACAAAGAAACAGGCGCGAAAATGCTTGGCGATATTGTAATTTCCATGCAGCAAGCCGTAGAACAAGCCGATATGTTTGGCCATAGCCTACAGCGTGAAGTTGCATTTTTAACCGTACATTCTATGTACCACCTTTTAGGATACGACCACGAGCAAGGCGGCATGCAAGCCGTTAAAATGCGCGAAAAAGAAGAGGCAACCCTTGCGCTTCTTGGCCTTGCAAGAACATCTTCATACACCGCAAGCGAGGTTTAATAATGCCGTTTAAACGCTTTTTATGCAGTTTTAAATATGCGGCAAATGGCATTGTTAAAGCAATAAGGCAAGAGCGAAATTTGCGCTTTCACATAGTGGCGGCAATTTATGTTTTTGCACTTGCTAATATGTTTTACAATTTCACAAGGCAAGAATATGCAATTTTAAGTGTTATTGTAAGCCTTGTAATTGCGCTGGAACTTATAAATTCCGCAATAGAGCGCCTTGTTAATAAAATTTCACCGCAAAAAAGCAAAATTGCGGCAGATATTAAAGACATATCCGCCGCCGCTGTTCTGGTAATATGTACCGGGGCGGTTTTTTGTGGCTTTTTTTTGTTTTGGGATATTGTAGTTTTTAAAAGCATTTTTGCATATTTTGCGCAAAATTTAAGCTTTTCATTACTTTTTATTGCCTCTTTAATTTTATCGTTAATTTTTATTTTCAGAAAGTGAGTAAAACTTTGAATAGTGAAACAACAAAAACAGTATTTATCGCCATAGTAGGCAGGCCTAACGTTGGGAAATCTTCGCTTACAAACGGCCTTGTGGGCGAAAAACTTGCAATTGTTACAAACAAACCCCAAACAACACGCACAAAAATAACGGGCGTTTTAACAAAAGGCGAAATGCAATATATTTTTTTAGATACGCCCGGAATACATAAACCGCGCACGAATCTTGGGAAACGCATGCAAAAAACATCGCTTGAAAGCCTTGCAGAGGTTGATTTAGCCCTTATGCTTTTTGAACCGTTTGGCGAAATTAACGATGCGGAAAAAGAGTTAATAAACGGCATTAAAGCAAAAAAAATGCCTGCAATAGCGGCGATAAATAAAGTTGATAAAATGCAAAAACTAAGCGATTTAAACGCGCGCCAAACGCAATTAGAAAACCTTAGTGTTTTCAAAAACATATATGCGATAAGCGCGCTTAACAGCGAGGGCTTTGAAATGCTTTTCGAGGAATTTGATAAATATGCTGTTGAAAGCCCACATTATTTTTCGAAAGATATGTTTACAGATACGCCTGAAAAAGTGCTTGTTAGCGAAATTTTACGTGAAAAACTGCTTTTGAATTTGCACGATGAATTGCCCCACGGCACCGCCGTAGTAGTTGAGCGTTTTAAAGAGCGCATAAACAGCGACATTATAGATATAGATGTAAATATTTTTTGCGAAAAGAAAAGCCACAAAGGCATGATAATAGGCAAAAACGGCGCAATGCTTAAGCGCATTGCAAGCGGTGCGCGCGCAGATTGCGAACAATTGTTAGGCGGCAGGGTAAACCTGCAATGTTGGGTGAAAGTAAAAGACGATTGGCGCGACAACGATTTTTTATTGAATAATTTTGGGTTTAAAAATTAAGGGATAGGTTTTGAATATTGGTATTTAAAAAAAACCATCGAATTTCTTTTTATTAAACGTTATTTAATTTTTAAGGCTGTTTTCATTTAAATGCCTTACTTTTTAGTGCGAAACTGCTCACTTTGTGTTTTGAAGCAAAGTGGGCAATTTATTTTATAAACGCTTATTGATTTTTAAAGCTGGTTTCGTTGAAATGCCCTACTTTTCAGCGTGATAGGCTAGGTTTTTGCTTTATACAAAAGTTAGTAATTTGTTTTTATCAGTGCTTGTTGATTTTTAAAGTTGGTTTCGTTGATATGCCCTACTTTTCAGCGTGATAGGCTAATGTTTTGTTTTATAAAAAGCTAGTAATTTGTTTTTTAGGCGGTTGTTAATTATTAAAGCTGGTTTCAATGATACGCCCTACTTTTCAGCGTGAAAAGTAGCAAAAGCGCTGGGGCCTTTCGATGGCCCC
>CAYJGM010000100.1:0-7891 GCA_964369495.1 uncultured Bacteroides sp.
CTTTTGCTTCTTTTCACGCTGAAAAGAAGAATGTTTCAACGCAAACAGCCTTGATTATTTACACCTACTCAAAAAACAAACTGCACACCTTGCTCAAAAAGGCATATTAGTTTTTTGCCAATCTCCAATACTTTTGCTTCTTTTCACGCTGAAAAGAAGAACGACACAATGCATAAAGCTTTTATATTTTATAACCGCTTAAAAAATAAATTGTTCGCTTTGTTTATCTCATTGAGGGTTTTTATTGATAACTTTGTTTGTTATATAACTACTCATTATATAAATGGCGTGCCATGCACATGCCAATTTATATTAGCCTACGGCTAATATAAATAACCTTTACTCCGTTTCGGTTATTCATGTTTGTTATTCAATTTGGCGTGTGCAAGCCTCGCCAATTGTAAATATCACGTTTAACTTATTTAGATATTACCTTATAATATTATAATTTTTATCATGTTGTCAAATTTCAAATAAATTTAGTAAACCAATAATTGCAAAATGGTTTACAATATGCTACAATAGTAAATATTGTTTTACAAATAAGTTTACAGATATAGCACAAGAGGGTTAAAAATGAATACAGAAAAGCAAATTTTGTTAATTTTAGAGCAAAACAAAAATCAAAGCATTTCAGGCGAAAATTTAGCCGCTAAACTTAACATTACAAGGGCGGCGGTTTGGAAAGCAATTAAAGAGCTAAAAAAGCAAGGGCACGAAATAACAGCGCAAAAACGCAAAGGCTACACTTTATTAAAAAACAGCGATATTTTAAGCGTACAGGGCGTTTCGCCGTATTTAAAATACGATATAAGCCAAATTGATATCGTTGTGGAAGATAGCGTAACATCGACTAATATTTTGGCAAAAGAGCTTGCCGAAAAAGGTTCTTTGCACGGGAGCATTGTGCTTGCAAACAGCCAAAGCATGGGCAGGGGCAGGCTTTCACGCAAGTTTTCTTCGCCTAAAGGCACAGGGGTTTACCTTTCAATAATTTTGCGCAAAAACTTAACCATGCAAAACACAGCGCTTATAACATGTGCGGCGGCAGTGGCAACGTTAAGGGCAATTTGCCAATTTGGCGCAGGGCAAGGCGTGCAAATTAAATGGGTGAATGATTTATACAAAAACAACAAAAAATGCTGCGGCATATTATGCGAGGCGGCATTTGATATTCAAACAGGCGATATAGATTATATAGTTGCCGGAATAGGCGTAAACTTAAAAGAGCCAAAAGAGGGTTTTGACGAAACAATAAAAAACATAGCAACGTCTGTTTTTGATGATAACACATATGTTGCAAGGGGCGAATTTGCCGCATGTGTTGCAAGCGAACTTATAAAAATATGCGATGAAATGCCAAATAATAATTTTATGGATGAATACAAACAACACAATTTAGTTCCGGGCAAAGAAATTATTGTTTTGCAAAACGGCAACGAGGAAAAAGCAACGGCATTAAGCATAACAAGCGAGGGCCATTTGCAAGTTAAGCTTGAAAATAACACAATAAAAACGCTAACTTTCGGTGAAGTTAGCGTAATTTTAGATAGCAGTGCTAAATAATACTAGCGCTATCTACATTATAAGATAGTGTATATTAAACTAAACGGGTAAATGTTTTTTCTATATAAGTATATTTTATATAAAAGGGGAAATAATTAATGAGCACAAAAACAAAAAATAAAACAAAATACATGGTGCTTTGTGCACTTTTTGCGGCATTAATGGCGGTTTTATCGCAAATTATTGTGCCAATTGGGCCGGTGCCTTTTAATTTGGGCGTGCTTGGTGCGTTTTTGTGCGGCATAATATTGCCGCCTCTTTGGGCGAGCGTAAGCATGCTTGTATATGTGCTTTTGGCGCTTATTGGCATGCCTGTATTAGCGGGCATGCAAGGCGGCATAGGTGCGCTTTTTGGCCCGACAGGCGGCTATGTAATTGGATATATTGCCGTTGCGTTTTTAACAAGTTTTGGCATTAATAAGTTTAAATTTATGTTTTTACATATGGCGTTAATGCTTTTAGGGCTTATTGTATGTTATGCACTTGGCACGGCATGGTTTATGCTATTAACGCAAAACACTTTGGCAACTAGCCTTGCTTATTGTGTAACGCCTTTTATTATTCCTGATATTTTTAAATTATTGCTTTCGTATTTCTTTGGCAAAACAATAAAAAAAGGTTTGAAATATGAAAAGCTAATTTGATTGGCAATAGATAAAAGCTAAATTATACAAACGGTTGCAAAAAAGTTGTTATAAACATAAAATTGCAGGGGCTATCTTAAAGGCAGCCCCTGCAATTTTTTCACTTTTAACAAACAAATTTTATTTACTTGCAGTTTATTTTATGCAATGTTAAGTTTTATCAGCCTTAAATTCCAAAAATTCCTCAAAACTGCCTGTTCTGTCTAAGCAACCGCTTTTGCCTAACTGTATTTCAATAATGCGGTTTGCAATGTCGTCTATAAATTGGTGGTCGTGCGAGGCGAAAATTAAATTGCCGCTATATGCCACAAGGCCGTCGTCCAAGGCTTGTATGCTCTCTAAATCAAGGTGGTTAGTGGGTTGGTCTAGCATCAGAACATTTGCACTTGAAAGCATTAAACGGCTTAGCATACAGCGCACTTTTTCGCCGCCGCTAAGCACTTTTGCAGGCTTGTAAACTTCATCGCCGCTAAAAAGCATACGCCCTAAAAAACCCCTTAGATATGTTTCGGTTGTGTCTTTTGAATAACGGCTTAACCATTCAATTAAATTGCCGTCGTAATTTTCAAAAAATTCGCTGTTATCGTGCGGAAAATAACTTTGGCTTGTTGAAACGCCCCATTTAAATGTGCCGCTGTCAGGCTCTATCTCGCCTGCCAATATTTTCATAAGTGCGGTGTTTGCTGCCTCGTTTTCGCCAACAAGCGCAAGTTTTTCGCCTTTTGCAAGCACAAAACTAACGTTGTCTAGCACTTTTACGCCGGCAATGGTTTTTGTGATGCTGTCTACCGTTAAAATATCTTTGCCTGCTTCACGTTCAGGCTCAAAGCCAACAAACGGGTATTTTCTGCTAGAGGCCGGCATCTCTTCAAGCTGTATGTTTTCAAGCGTTTTTTTGCGGCTTGTTGCCTGTTTGCTTTTAGAGCGATTAGCACTAAAACGCCTTATAAATTCTTGCAAATCACGTATTTTTTCTTCTTTTTTCTTGTTTTGATTTCGAATTAACGATTGCATTAATTTACTGCTTTCGTACCAAAAATCGTAATTTCCAACATACATTTGAACCTTGTTAAAATCTATATCAACAATATGTGTGCAAACCGAATTTAAAAAGTGCCTGTCGTGGCTAACAACTATAATTGTGTGTTCGTATTCAATTAAAAATTCCTCAAGCCAATTTACTGCATCTATGTCTAGGCCGTTTGTGGGCTCGTCTAATAAAATAATCGTAGGTTCGCCAAAAAGTGCTTTAGCAAGCAAAACCTTAACCTTTTGGCGCGCATCAAGCTCGGCCATAGTGTTGTAGTGGTATTCGCTTTGTACGCCAAGCCCGTTTAAAAGGCGGCTTGCCTCGCTCTCGGCTTCCCAACCGTTCATGTCGGCAAATTCGCCCTCAAGTTCTGCGGCTTTTTCGCCGTCGGCATCGCTAAAATCTTCCTTTGCATAAAGCGCATCTTTTTCTTGCATTATTTCAAAAAGGCGAGGGTTACCTTGCAAAACGGTTTCAATTGCTGTGTAATCGTTATATTTAAATTGGTCTTGCTCTAAAACGCTCATTCTATCGGTGTTTTGCATGCTAACCGTGCCTGTGCTTGGCTCTAATTCGCCCGATAAAATACGAAGCAATGTGGATTTTCCTGCACCGTTTGCGCCGATTATCCCATAGCAATTGCCCGGTTTAAACTGCAATTCAACATGCTTATATAATGTGCTACCCGCAAATTGCAGGCTAATATCAGAAGCTTGTAACATAAATATGGCCATTCCTTTCAGCTACACAAAACAACCGTGAAAGATGGTTATATTTGTGCCATGTTTTTCGGTTGTGGGGCTTGCCCAAAGAGAAAAACGGTTTTTTAATATAAAAAATTTGAATTTTATTTTCAAACTTTTCTGCTTTTTATAACTGTAATACAACGTGTATTTTAACATGTAAATTTATATTTGTAAATATATAGAACTAATTTGCATTTTACAATAAAATTGCAATGCGTTTTTATTGTTGTATATTTAACGATATAGTGTTATAATGGCAATATAATTAAAAAAAGGAGAATTATTATGCTTATTGTTACAATAGAAAACATTCCCGGAAAAAACATTCAGCCGCTTGGCCTTGTGAAAGGTTCTATAATTCAAAGCAAGAATTTAGCCCATGATATAGGCTCTAGCTTTAAAACATTGATAGGCGGCGAGCTTAATTCTTACACAGATATGATGAACGAAGCAAGGGCACTTGCAACAAAAAGAATGGTAGAAGAAGCACAAAACCTAGGGGCAGATGCCATTGTGGCAATGCGTTATTCATCTTCTGCGGTTATGGCAGGCGCAGCGGAAGTTATGGCTTACGGAACAGCGGTGAAATTTGTATGATGGCATTAAGCGAGGCAAGCGTTCCTGCAATTTCACTGGCGTTTATGTTTGTAACGCTGTTAATTACATTGGTGTTACCTTTTGTAATTTGGTTTATCTTGGCACGAAAATACAAGGGTATAACTTCGGCAATAATTGCAGGCATGATAGGCTTTTACATACCGCAAATAATTGTGCGCTTCACATTGCTTCAAATTTTAGGCACATTGCCGTTGTTTGTTGAATTTGCAACAAACAATATTGAATTATATGCGCTGTTTTTGGGCTTTACAGCTGCGTTTTTTGAAACTGTTGGCAGGGTGCTTGTATTTTATTTTTTAAGAAAAAAACTTAGCTATAAACTTGGCCTTGGCGCAGGTTTTGGGCACGGCGCAATAGAGGCAATGTATCTGGTGGGTTTAACTTATATAAATAATATAATTATTGCCGTAATGCTTAATATGCAAGGGATAGATGGCCTTATCGCAACACTTGGCAGCACGGATATAGCAGAGCAAGTGGCGCTTGCGCTTACCCAAACAGCGCCCGTGCTTTACCTTGTTGCGGCGCTAGAGCGCATTTGCACCGTGTTTTTACACATTGCGTTATCGTTAATAATATGCTATGGCTTTACCGCAAAAAAACTGCCGCTTTGCATTTTAATTACAATGCTTTGGCACACGGGCATAGATACAATTTCGGTAGTGCTTTCCTCTTACGGTGTTAATACGTTTATAATAGAACTGGCTATTATTGCAAATGCAATTGTGGCTGTGATTGTTATAATTAAAATTAAAGGTAAATTTGATGTGAAAGAAATACCACACGATGAAGCAGAAAAGGCATTGGAAGAGGGATATTAAGCATACAAAACAGGGGTTGAAAATTAAAAGTTATATTTACATTACATATTCATATACACAGTTTTTATGATTAATTGTGATGGTAATATATTTATTTAATTAAATTAAGCGGTGTGGGTTTGTAAAAAATTATGCTTGTAATTTTTTTACATGATTTTTAAAACGCAAAAGGCATATTTTTTGCATTTATGTGCGTAAATGGTTGTTTTTTTAATGTTGTTTTGTGTTATATGCTAAAAAACTTATGCAATATTGTAGAGATACGCAAGCAATGGTATAATTAGATTGAATATAACCATAATGTAAACGCATTTAATGAATAAATAATGGAGGCAATTATGAAATCAATAAAAAGCAAAATTTTAGCACTTGCAATGTCGCTATTGCTAATAAGCATGATTGTTACAAGCGCTATATCGGTGCTTGGAACATATTTAAGCACTATGATTGCACTTGAAGAATCTATGATGGGCGCTATTCACGTAACCGCCGATATGATAGACAAACAGTTGACCTCTTACAAAAGCATTGTTAGTCAACTGGCTGTCGATCCTGTTTTATCGCAAGAAATTCCGGCAGTGGGCGAAGAAACTGCCGACGGCAAAACTTACCTTGAAGTAAAAAGGGAAATTGAAACTTATTTTGAAACGCTTAAAAGCGAGCTTGGATATTCAGATCTTCAAATTCTAACCGAGGATGGAACCGGCCTTACAAACGGGCAAAACCATTCTGCGGATGCATTTTACACAGTTCCAAAAAACACAGGCGAAGCCTATATGGGAGACCCTATTGTGCACCCCGATACAGGCCTTTTAACTATGACGGTTTCTGCGCCGATAATGCGAAACGGCAGTTTTGGCGGCGTTATGATTTTGGCTATCGACCCACAAGTTTTTAGCGAAATTGCCGCCGAGGTAAACGTGGGCGAGGGCAGCACCACAACAATAATAGATAGCAATGGTGTTACAATTGCATACAACGATGTTAGCCTTGCAATGCAATCTTATAATTTAACGCAAGAAGCCCAAACAGACCCTACTTTACAAGAATTGGCCGTAGTAGAGCAAGACTTAATGAACGGCGGCGAAGGGTTTGAAAACGTAACGTGGGACGGGGTTGCCCAATTTGCAGCCTATACGCCTATACAGGGCACAAATGGTTGGGGTATTTATGTGCTTGTACACCAAGCCTCTTACTTAAACCAAATGATAATTTCCATAGTGTTTATTATATTTTTAAGTGCACTTATAGTAATTATTGGCGCAATTATTGTTGGCAGGGTGGCAAAAAATATTGCAGAGCCAATTAAACTTTGCGCAGATAGGCTTAACAGCATATCACAGGGCGATTTAAATTCGCCAATGCCCGAAATTAACTCTAACGATGAAACAGGCGTGCTTGCAAACTCAACAAAAAGCATAGTTAATTCGATTAAAATGATGATAGACGATTTAAACTATACATTATCGGAAGTTGCCGGTGGCAATTTTACAGTTAAAAGCAAAGCTAAGGAATACTATGTAGGCGATTTTAGCTCGCTTAGTGTTTCGCTTGAAACTATAGTGGCAAAACTTTCAAGCACTATGTTGCAAATTAACGATATTTCCGAACAGGTAAATTCAGGCAATGAACAAGTTGCAATGGGCGCACAAAGTTTGGCGCAAGGCTCTATGGAACAAGCGTCGGCGGTTGAGGAGTTATCGGCAACCATAGCCGAAATTGCAGGCCAAATGAACCAAACCGCCAGCGACAGCTCTAATGCTACAATTGCGAATGAAAAATCTAAACAGGCCCTAAGCCAAAGCAACGAACAGATGAACGAAATGGTTTTGGCGATGGAAAACATCAGCAAAAAATCTAACGAGATAAGCAATATTATTAAAACTATTGATGACATTGCATTCCAAACAAATATTCTTGCGCTTAATGCTGCGGTAGAAGCGGCAAGGGCAGGCTCGGCAGGCAAAGGCTTTGCCGTTGTTGCAGACGAAGTTAGAAACCTTGCAACTAAATCTGCGCAAAGTGCAAAAGATACAGCAGGCTTAATTGAACAAACAGTTGCGGTTGTAAAAGATGGCAACGATATTGCCAGCAGAACGTCACACTCTATAAGTATTGCGCTTGAAAATGCAAACGAATTAAGCACACTTGTTGATAGCATTGCAGAGGCAAGCTCTTTACAAGCAGAGGGTGCAAAACAGGTAAACATTGGAATAGAACAAATTTCGGCAGTTGTTCAAACAAACAGCGCAACGGCAGAAGAAAGCGCTGCAACAAGCGAAGAGCTTTCAAGCCAATCTCATACGCTTAAACAATTGCTTTCAGGCTTTACCCTTACAGAAGATAATACTTACGAATACAGCGACCAATAATTTTTACGAAAAGCAAAAGATTATATAGCAGTTAGGGAGTAATCCGAACCCGCCTATTTTGGCAAATTTATGCGCTATGCTGTGTTATCCTCAC
>CAYJGM010000101.1:0-7773 GCA_964369495.1 uncultured Bacteroides sp.
TAAAAACATGATCACAGGTGCTGCTCAAATGGACGGCGCTATCCTAGTTGTTTCTTCAGCAGATGGCCCAATGCCACAAACTCGTGAGCACATCTTACTATCTCGCCAAGTTGGCGTTCCTTACATCGTTGTTTTCATGAACAAAGTAGACCAAGTTGACGACGAAGAATTGCTTGACTTAGTTGAAATGGAAATTCGTGACCTACTAAGCGAATACGATTTCCCGGGCGATGACACACCTATCGTTCGCGGTTCAGGCTTACAAGTTCTTGAATCTGCAGCAACAGACCCTGAAGCTCCTGAGTACAAATGCATTCTTGAGCTAATGGACGCTGTAGATAGCTACATTCCAACACCTGAGCGCGCAAAAGACCTTGCTTTCCTAATGCCTGTTGAAGATACAATGACAATCACAGGCCGTGGTACAGTTGCTACAGGTCGTGTAGAGCGTGGCGAAATTAAAACAGGCGAAGAGGTTGAAATTGTTGGCCTTTCAGAAGAAGTTGGCAAAACAACAGTTACAGGCCTTGAAATGTTCCGTAAAACACTTGATTACGCACAAGCAGGCGACAACGTTGGCGCACTACTTCGCGGCGTAACACGTGAAACAATTGAACGTGGACAAGTTCTTGCAAAACCCGGCTCTATCAAACCTTTCACAAAATTTGCGGGCCAAGTTTATGTATTGAAAAAAGAAGAAGGCGGCCGTCATACTCCTTTCTTCAAAAACTATCGCCCACAATTCTACTTCCGTACAACTGACGTTACAGGCGTTATCACATTACCGGAAGGCACAGAAATGTGCATGCCCGGCGATAACATCACAATGGACGTTGAGCTAATCACACCTATCGCTATGGAAGAAGGCTTACGCTTTGCTATCCGTGAGGGTGGACGTACAGTAGGTTCAGGCGTTGTTTCTAAAATTCAAGGCTAATTTATAGCTTAAATTATAGTAAAAACCGCAGTGGATTTTCCACTGCGGTTTTTGTTATAGTAAAACCACTGTTTTTTATTGAAAAACAGTGAACTTTTTAGGTGAAAGCATATGCTAAAGCAATGGTAATATATCGCTTGTTAATACATTATAGCTAAAATCAAATGAAAAGTGTAAAAAAATTTCCACTAGTGTTATGTGAATAACATTAGTTTAATATCGTATAAAATTATTCGTTTTTTGCATCGGGCAATTTTAGTTTTCTTTCATTTGCATCATTGCGTTTTTTGTGCCTACAACAGCAATCATCGCACAAACAATCTTCAAATAATGCGAGTTTTGCATGTAATACATTTTCAAGCCTTGTTATTGCGTTTACCATCTCTACAACCGATAAATTTGTTTTTAATATAATGTCGGGGTTGCATTGTGTTTTCATTATTTTTTGCAGTTTTTCGCCCTCGGCGTTTAATATACAAGCCAACGAGGCCTGCTCTAATGCTACAGACATAATAATATCTGTTATTGCTTCGCACCTATTAGTGTTATTGCCTGTTAAATTTAATATTTCCATTATAATTCTCCTGTTTTACTTGTTTATTTAGCTTTAATATAATTTTGAGTTTTATGTTTTATATTGTCATTTAAATTTTAAAGCTTAATATATAATATGCCAAAAAATTTTTTTTGACACGTATATGTTATTTTTCTTGATATTATGTTATTTAGTGTTATAATAGGCATATAATTATAAATTGGAATATGTAACATGCTATTTAAAAAATAAATAACCAAAACGAAACTAAAATTAGTTTTGTTAAAAATACATTTAAACAAATTGCTTAAAATTATTTTATAATGCTTATAATAATTTATATAATAGTTTAATTGATAAAATTTGCATACAGTGGTATAATGTATACTAAATTAGTATATTATGAATATGTTTAAATATAGTTTTTGAGGTGAAACATGATAAAAAACATTACAAGCGACATTATTTACATTGGCGTACAAGATAATGTAACACATTTATTTGAGGCGCAATATCCTATTCCTAAAGGTATATCTTATAATTCCTATGTTGTGTTAGACGAAAAAATCACAGTATTTGATTCGGTAGAGGCAAAGTTCACCTATGAATGGTTAGATAATATTAAGGCGGCAACAAATGAAAAAGCGCCCGATTATTTAGTGGTTCAACATATGGAGCCCGACCACAGTGCAAATTTGTTAAGATTTACACAAGTATATCCACAGGCAAAAATAGTTGCAAATGCAAAAGCTTTTGCCATGATGGAAAAATTTTATGCATCGGATTTTGACGGCAAAAAAATTGTAGTACAAGATGGAGAAACCTTGTGCACAGGTAAACATACATTTACTTTTTGTTTTGCGCCAATGGTGCACTGGCCCGAAGTAATGGTTAGCTACGATAATTACGAAAAAGCGCTTTTTAGCGCAGATGCATTTGGCACATTTGGCACGATTGAAAAAGACGAAGCTTGGGAAAACGAAGCGCGCCGCTACTATATTGGTATTGTTGCGAAATATGGGGTGCAAGTTCAAAAACTGTTAAAAAAAGCAAGCGAAATAGATATAGGTTTAATTTGCCCTTTACACGGGCCTGTTTTAAGCGATGATATTAAAAAATATCTATCATTTTACGATATATGGTCTTCATATGCATATGAAACCGACGGAATTGTAATTGCATATGCATCTATTTACGGAAACACTAAAAAAGCGGCGGAAATTTTAAAAATAAAGTTAAATGAACTTGGTTGCCCAAATATAATTATGCATGATTTAACAACATGCGATTTATCTTTGGCTATTTCAGATGCTTTTAGATATAGCAAACTTGTGCTTTGCGCAACAACATATAATTCGGGTATTTTTCCTGCTATGCAGCGTTTTATTAATGGGCTTTGTGAAAGAAGTTTTCAAAATCGCACAATAGGTTTAATTGAAAATGGCAGTTGGGCGCCTTTGGCAAATAAATTAATGGCAAAGCAACTTGAGGGTTGTAAAAATTTAACTTATCTTGAAAACAAAGTTACAATTCATTCTGCAATAGATGGAAATGCTTCTGAGCAGATTAAGAATTTGGCAAGCGAGTTGTGCGAAGATTATATTGCGAAATCCCCTGAAAAAGCTAATAAAAACGACCTTAGCGCACTATTTAAAATTGGTTATGGCTTATATGTAGTAACTTGTAAAGACGAAAAACGCGACAATGGGCTTATTGTGAACACTGTGTCACAATTAACAGATACACCAAAACGTGTTAGTGTAACAATAAACAAAGATAATTTCTCGCATCATATCATAAAACAAACAGGCGTAATGATTGTTAACTGTTTAAACGTGCAAGCGCCTTTTTCTGTGTTTGAGCGCTTTGGGTTTAAAAGCGGAAGCAACACAGATAAATTCGAAGGAATTGAAAAACCAAGGGCCGATAATGGCGTTGTATTTTTAAATAAATATATAAATTCATTTATTTCGCTTAAAGTTATAAACTACCTTGATATGGAAACCCATGGTATGTTTATTTGCGAAATAACAGAAGCGCGTGTATTAAATAGCCAAGCTAGTATGACATATGCATACTACCATGAAAATGTTAAGCCAAAACCGCCAACACAAGGCGCAAAAGGTTGGGTTTGCGATATTTGCGGCTATATACACGAAGACGATAATTTGCCGGATGATTTTATATGCCCGCTTTGTAAACACGGTGCATCGGATTTCAGCAAGCTTGGTTAAAATGAATACAA
This sequence comes from uncultured Bacteroides sp., assembly GCA_964369495.1. GTDB lineage: Bacteria > Bacillota > Clostridia > Oscillospirales > Ruminococcaceae > Ruthenibacterium. Next base: position 3,718 of record CAYJGM010000101.1, read on the forward strand.
CTTAAAATTAAAATAAATATAAGGGATATGCTCTCATTATTTCAAAAAATGTTATTACATTTTTCGATTAAATGGGTGCATTCCTTTTATTTTATACAATTCTTGAATATATACTGTTTTTGTTATATAATATATATGGTTTATTTTGTATGCAATAAATTGCATAGTATATAAAATGATTTATATTTAAATGGAGATATAAAATGAGTGAAAAATTATCATTTGGCAAAATTGAAAAAGCAATATGGTTTTTACTTTTTTTTGTGCTTTTTATCGGCACATATCACGTAGATTTAATTGAAACTTCTAATCATAGCTATATATTTTTAGAAAGTATTTACACAGGCAATGTGCATGATTTTTACAATTATGTAATCGAGCGCCCATTAGATTTATACTATACAAATTTTGCAAATTATAATATTTTAACTTATGTGATATTTGGCATATGGCAATTGCCGTTTTTTATTGTTTCAAAATTGTTTTCCGTTATGATAGACGACAGAATTATTTTATTTTACACAAAAATTTTAATTGTTGCGGCATATTGTGGCTGTGGGTACATGGTTAAAAGAATATGTGAAGATTTAAAACTTACAAAAAATACAGCATATACTGCCGCAATATTTTTTCTTTTCAACCCTATTGTGTTTTTTTCGCCTGTAGCAATAGGCCAGCATGATGTTTTGTGCCTTTTGTTTTTGCTTTGGGGTTTAAGCTATTATATCAGGGGCGATATGTTAAAATTTACGCTTTTAACAGGCGTTAGCGTTGTTTTTAAATTTTTCTCGCTTTTTGCATTTATTCCTCTTGTTTTATTAAAAGAAAAGAAAATTTTAAGCGTGCTTAAATATTTCGCGCTATCGCTATGGCTTTATATACCAACAACTTTACTTTTTTTAGGTAAAACAGAAAGCGCATCGCATTTTACAAGGTTAATGTTTGAAAGGCTTTTAACCCCAACAATTTCAACCGCGTTCGAGCCTGTTTCAATAGTACTTTTGGGCTTTGTTTTAATATGTGTTTTTTGCTATTTTTACTGCAAAAAAGATAATATAGAATATTTAAGCGTGTATATTCCAATGGCGGTTTATGTTTTACTTTTATACGGCATTTATTGGCATCCGCAGTGGACTATTTTAATGATGCCGTTTATTGTAATAACTACATTTATGCAAAAAAATAAATTTATTTATTGGTGTATAGATATCGCAATGTGCTTTGCCTTTTTCATGACGATTTTTGTTGAGTTTCCAATACATTTTGGGGCATCTCTTATTTCAAACGGCGTTTTTGGTATATTTGTTACAGGCAATATTCACACTACCGGGCTTTGGCGTTCAATTAGCGAATTACTGCTTTTAAGAATACCTTATTTCACAAATTTAGTGGCTGTAATTTTATCTGCGGCATTATTTGCAAATGTAATTTTTAAGTTTCCGCTTAAAAACACAAGCGTTTCAGATAAAATAACAAATGTACAACTATATGATAAATTTACATATAAACAAGCATTGTATGTTATTTTTGCAATAGGTTTTGTGTGCTCTTGGTTTTTGCCAACTTTACTTGAGCTTTTAAATGCAATTGCTATAATTTAAAATAAATAATAGATAGCACAGACACTATCTAAATATAATTAAAGAGAGAATTATGTATAAATTAATTTCAAAAGAAAACAACGCGCGTTGCGGAGAATTTGAAACACCGCACGGAACTATTAATACACCGGCTTTTATGAATGTTGCAACTGCCGCGGCAATTAAAGGCGGTTTAAGTGCCATAGATTTAAAAGGTATTAACTGCAATGTTATGCTTTGTAATACTTATCATTTGCATTTAAGGCCCGGCGATGAAAAAATTGCAAAAATAGGTGGCTTGCATAAATTTACAAAATGGCAAGGGCCTATATTAACCGATAGTGGCGGTTTTCAAGTGTTTAGCCTTTCAAAGCTAAGAAAAATTACCGAAGAGGGCGTGAATTTTTCATCGCATATTGATGGTAAAAAAATATTCATGGGGCCTGAAGAAAGCATGCAAATACAAGCAAATTTAGGCTCTACCATTGCTATGGCATTTGATGAATGTGTTGAAAACCCGGCTGAATATGGCTATGCAAAGGCATCGTGCGAGCGCACTGTGCGCTGGCTTGTGCGCTGTAAAAATGAAATGCAGCGGTTAAAAAGTGAAAACAACATCGTAAACCCAAATCAAATGCTTTTTGGCATTAACCAAGGCTGTTGTTTTGAAGATTTACGAATTAATAATATGAAAGAAATTGCAAAATTAAATTTAGACGGATATGCAATAGGTGGCCTGGCCGTGGGCGAGCCAAAAGAGGATATGTATAGAATAATCAGCGCAGTAACGCCGCATATGCCGGAAGATAAAATACGCTATTTAATGGGCGTTGGAACGCTTGGAAATATTTTGCAGGCTGTAAACCGTGGGGTAGATTTATTCGATTGCGTTATGCCAAGCCGTAATGCAAGGCACGGCCATTTAAACACATGGAAAGGCATAATTAACATAAAAAATTCTAAACACGAGCTGGACGAAAACCCAATTGATAATAATTGCGAGTGTGAAACATGCAAGAACTTTTCACGTGCATATATAAGGCATTTATTTAAAGCCAACGAAATTTTAGGTTTAAGGTTGGCGGTAATTCATAATTTGCATTTTTATAACAATTTCATGCAGATTATAAAGGAAAAAATTAAAGAGGGCAGTTTTAATGCCTTTTGTGATGAATATACGCAAATACTCGATACAAGAATATAACTTAAAAATTTTAAACAAACAAAAAATCTTACCGCAAATCATTGATTTAGGTAAGATTTTTGTTTATGTGTATTTAAAATATGTGTTTGTGCTTTTATAAGATATTGCGTAAATTAACATACTATATTTTTAGTCAATTTCTCGGTATTTTCGAATATTAACCTCAGGCTGCCTTAATTCTTTTAAAATAGGAACATATTTTTTAACATGTTCGCTGTTATTATGCCTTTCGATTGCGGCCTTGCTTTGCCATGTTTCAATCATTGTAATTACATTTTCATCTTCAATGTCTTCGTGAACAACATAATATAAACAGCCCGGTTCCTTTTGGCTTTCCGCTTCAAGCAATTTTGCGGTTTCTATATATTCTTCACGCTTGCCCTCTAAAACATGGCACTCCGCAACAATTTTAATTAATTCTTGGTTTTTGGGCACACCTGTGCCAAAATCTACAATTCGGTGAAGAATTCTTGCAACGGTACCGCCTACAAAACAGCAAGCAATTGCCTCAATTAAACCGTTTATGCCTACGAAAAGCACAGCAAAAAGCAAAGGGCTTGCGGCGTTCATTTCAGTTGCAAGGTTGTTTATATAAGGGGTATCCCAAAAGAATAGTAAAAGCCCGCCTGTAAATAAAACGGTGTTAAGAAAACTTGCAAAGAATGCTGTGTTAATATACCATGAATATTTCATCTCATTAACTGAAAATCCCTCGGAGGTTAATTTGAATGTAAGGCCCGGTAAAAAACCGGCTAAAACTCTGGGAACAACGCATATAATAAATGTAGAAAGAGGATCTATGCCTAAAAGCGCTGCGCCAAATGCGCTTGCACCAAAACACTGTGCAAAACTTGTAAGGCCGAAAGTAAGGCCCAGTATTGAACCGGCAAGAGGCCCAAGCAATATAGAAGCCAAAGCAACAGGCACCATTAAAAATGTAATACTTAAACCGGGTACATTAACATATCCAAGCGGTGTAAAAGATATAATTATTTCTATTGCAATAAATATTGCAATTTGTACCATATATAATGTTTTAGTTCGTTTCATTGTTTACTTTCCTTTTCATATTTTTTTAACTATATATTGTATTATATATAAATATATAAATAAAATCAATATTAAATGCTTGATATTTGAAAATATTAATTTAACTATATATTAATACACTATAAAAATGATAAATGCAAAATAGAATAAAATATTAAATAATTTGTAGAAAAAACCCAAAAAAGATATTGACAAAGGCAAATAAAGATGATAAGATAATAA
>CAYJGM010000102.1:0-7726 GCA_964369495.1 uncultured Bacteroides sp.
GGGGATTTGATGTAGCTTACAGCTTTGGCGGTGGCGTTATTGGCGAAACGCCCGATTATTGGAATAACAATTATTTCAACGATGTGTATAAAATTAATGGGCAAGAAAAACAATTTAAAGGATATTGCACCGACATTTGGTTTGAAAGCGCATTAAATTTTATTGGCGAGAACATAGAAAATGAAAAGCCGTTTTTTTGTTATTTGCCAACAAATGCGCCACACGGCCCTTATAATGTTCAGCGCAAATACTACGAAAAATACCTTGAAATGGGCGTTCCACAGCAAAGGGCAAGGTTTTTTGGCATGATAGAAAACATAGATGAAAACATTGGCAATTTAATGCAATTTTTAAAAGATAAAAACGAGTTTGACAATACAATTTTAGTGTTTTTTGGCGATAATGGCACTTCAGACGGTTGCGCTACCGACGAAAACGGCATTGTAACAGACGGCTTTAACGCAGGAATGAGGGGCAAAAAAGGCACAACTTATGAGGGCGCACACAGAAATTCTTGTTTTATAAGTGCGCCGCAACATATGCTTGGAAAAGCGCGTAAAGTGTACGGTATAACCTCGCATATGGATTTGCTTCCAACTTTTATAGATATGTGCAACTTACCAAAGGGTGAAGATTTAGACGGAATAAGCATGGCGAGCGCACTAAAAAACGGCGATTGCCATTTGAATGAAAACCGCACTTTGGTTGTGCATAATATGCAAAGGGATATGCCGCAAAAATACAAAGATTATTCAGTATTAAAAAACAATATGCGCCTTGTGCGCCCTTTAACTAACGAAAGCAACCCGTTTTTGCTTGGCTCTTTTGGTTCTAGCGTTGATGTAAACCCCGAAATTTACGACATTAAAGCCGACCCATACCAGCAAAACGATATTTTTGCACAAAACGAAGATTTAGCAATTGAACTAACACGCTATTACGAGGAATGGTATGACGAGCGCCTGGAAGAGGCGATGAAGTTCAGCCCGATTTATTTAACCAAACAGCACGATGTTAAAATGACATGCCACGCATGGCATGAATGTACAAAAATGTGTTTTAGCCAAAAAAACATCCGCGAGGGCGTTAATGGAAACGGATATTTTGCCATTAAAGTTCAAGAGGCCGGCGAATATGAATTTGAGCTTAGAAGATACCCAAAGGAAACGAATTTGGCCTTAAATGCAACTTGCGATAAAATGCAAAGCGACGAAAATATTTTTGAAGAATGGCGCGAGGGCAAAATTTATAATATTTGCAAGGCAGACATAAGAATTGCAGGTTTAAAGAAAGAACAACATATAAATGCAAATCAAAATTGCGCGGTTTTTACACTTAATTTACCAAAAGGCGAGTTTCATTTAAGAACAAGGTTTTTCCTTGAAAACGGCAAAAGTATAGGCGCTTACTATGTTTATGCTAAATTTATATTAAGTGAAAAACAAACATAATTTAAATTGGTGCATACATGGCACGATAATTTAAAAAACATAAACAACCGAAACGAAGTACAGATTATTTATAATAATACAAAGTTATAATAAAACAAGGTTATACTTGTTTATTTATTATGCATTGTGTCATCACAATAATTTTGCAAATAATCTTTCGGCCCTATTTCATACAAATTATTTCCGTTTGCATCAATAGCCACAAAAAGAGGCATGTCTTTCACCTTTAATTCACGCACAGCCTCGCTGCCAAGCTCTGGCCAACAAATTGTTTTTACACTTATAATGCTTTTGGCAATAAGCGCACCCGCACCGCCTGTTGCGGCAAAATAAACAGCAGAGTTTTCTTTCATGGCGCTTATAACCTCTTTATTTCGTGCGCCTTTGCCTATCATTGCGCTAAGGCCTAAATTTAATAGCATAGGCGTAAATTTATCCATTCTACCGCTTGTGGTTGGCCCTATGCTTCCAACAACGGTATTTGGGCGGTTGGGGGTTGGCCCTGCATAGTAAATTATGCTTTGTTTCACTTCAAAAGGCAGTTTTTCGCCGTTTTTTATAAGTTGCGCCATTTTTGCATGTGCGGCATCTCTTGCCGTGTAAATTGTTCCGGATAAACTTACAGTATCACCGGCGCAAAGTTGTTTGCAAATTTGCTTTGTTAAAGGAGTTTGTAAATTATAATGCATTAAATAACCACCTTTGCATGCCTTGCAACATGGCAGTTTATATTAACTGCAACCGGTAGGCCGGCTATATGTGTTGCAAATGTGTTGATATTAACCGCAAGCGCAGTTGTTTTGCCGCCAAAGCCTTGCGGCCCTATGCCCAACTTGTTAATTTCATACAATAATTCATCTTCCATTTTTGCATAATATTCATTTTCGTTTTTGCTGTTAAGCGGCCTTAGCAGTGCTTTTTTTGCTAAAAGCGCCGCTCTATCGAATGTTCCGCCAATGCCCACGCCAACAACAATTGGCGGGCATGGGTTAGAACCTGCCTGTTTTACCGTGTTTATAATAAAATCAAACACGCCTTTTTCGCCATCACCGGGGTTTAACATGCAAATTTTGCTCATGTTTTCACTGCCAAAGCCTTTTGGCGCAACTATAAGGCGAATTTTATCGCCTTTTACCAATTTATATGTAATTATAGCAGGCGTGTTATCGCCGGTATTTATTCGCAATAATGGGTCGCCTACTACAGATTTGCGCAAATAGCCTTGCTCATATCCTTTGCGCACTCCCTCGTTTACGGCGGCCTCAAAATCCCCTATAATATGCACATCTTGGCCTATTTCAGCAAAAACACACGCCATTCCTGTGTCTTGGCAAACAGGTAAATTGCTGTTTTGCGCCTCCATGATGTTGTTTTCTAAAATTTCAAGCCCTTGCTTTGCTAAAGGGTAAATTTCGTTTTCTTTTGCCTTTACAATTGCATTTTTTACATCACACGGCAACTGCATGTTTGCCGTTATGCACAAGTTGCTAATAGCGTTTGTTATTAATTTCGCATTTATTTCTCTCATTTAAACACCTCTCGTTGGTTTAATTATAAATTATAGTTTAAAAAATTTCAATATTAGTTGTAATTTTGCACAGTTTTATTTATGCGCTAGCGTTATTATAGTAAAAACATACAATTAAATAAAAAAATATAAAAGTTCAAGAATTTATCACAATATTTTATGTTTTATGTGGTATAATTTTATTTGTTACTATTTAAAGGGCGTATTTCGCCTTTAATTTTTGGAGGATTTGATGAAAAATTATATTAAAATAATGTGCCTATCTTTAGTTTTGGCACTTAGCGTGTTGGCATTTGCCGCATGTTCAGAAACTGAGCAGCCTGTAGAAAGCGAAACTACAAGCGAAGTTACAAGCGAAGTTACAAGTGAAACAACAAGCGAAGAATTACCGTTAGAGGAACTTCCCGAAACATCCGCCGGCCTACCCGTGCGTGATCCGGGCCTTTACGACGGCGAGCAAGCCGTTGAACCCGGTGTTATCATGACAATAAACGGTGTAGATATTGATTTCGACACATACCGCTATTATTATTTAACAAACAGATATTATTTTGATTACGGCGATACCAGTATTTGGACAGGCGAAACAGAAGACATGGACATGTTCAAAGACTTGCTTAAAGAGCAAACAGAAATTAGTATATTATCAAGTTTTGCTATAAACAAAATTGCCGAAGAGCAAAATATTGAGCTTGACGACGACGACACCGCACAAGCAGACGCAGCCATTGAGGAATTAATTACTACTTTAGGCGGCCAGGAAAGCTTTGAGCTTGCTTTATCTTCGCAGTATTATACACAAGATTTATACAAAGAGCTTTATTTAAACAGCCTTTTGGTTAATAAGGTTGTTGAGGCAAGATACGGCGATGCAATAAGAGACAATTTTAACGAAACTTATGTTCGTGCACAGCATATTTTAATTCCGTTTACCGATGCAGCTGCAGAGGAGCACGCAGACGATTTAGCCCTTGCAGAAGATATTAAAGCACGCCTTGATGACGGAGAAGATTTTGAAGAGTTAAGGGCAGAATATAATAACGACCCCGGCCAACCCGATGAAGGCTATTATTTCACAACAGGCGAAATGGTAGTTGAATTTGAAGAGGCAGCATTTGCTCTTGAAGAAAATGCAATCAGCGATATTGTAGAAACATCATACGGCTATCATATTATTCGCCGTTTGCCTATGCAAGAAAATTACCTTGACGATTTGCTAATGAATTATATGACAGATGAAATGATTACCGAATTTTCAACAGAACTTGAGGAAATTTCTGCCGAAATTGAAATTAGCTACGGCGAAAACTACGATTTAATTGCACCTGAAAATGTATTCTAAGGCATTTTTGTATAAGCAAATTAAACTATAATATGTAATATGCAAAAAAAGTATAGCCCGCGTTAAGCGCATGGAAATAATATTAGTATTATGATTTTAAAACAACCAAAGTGAGCAGTAACTTCACTTTGGTTGTTTTTTGAATTTATTAAGTGTAATAATATTGCAAGGTTACATTAATGCGATATAGCACAGCTTTTTTTGCTTTCGAAAAAAAGATAATTTTTTACGTTATATGAATGAATTTCTATTTAAATTCATCGTTTGCGTTGAAATTATCTTTATGCCTACTTTCATGATAAAATGATATCACATCACTGAACGCATTGCTTTTATGGCATAAATCATGCTGGCCACGCCCTCTAACATCATATTGTTTGCCGCTGTTTTGCTCTGTTTCATTTTGCAAAAACCAATTATTCATTTTTTGTTTAAGTTTTGCTATATTTTCGCTATACTTTTCATCGTTTATGCAGTTTTCATCCTCGTTTTTATCACATAGCAAATTATAATATTGTTCTTCGCCTGTGGTGTAATTTTTTATGTATTTCTCACTGTGCGTTCTAATCATTCTAACGGCACCATATTCATCAAAAACATAAACTGCATTTTTTTTGTTTTCAACATTTTCATTTATAAGCTCGCCGTAAAAACTTTGCCCAATGCATGGCATTTGCGTTTCAGTGCATTTTGCAATTTCTAAAACAGTGGCAAAAACATCGTAATGGCTGTGTAAATTTTTATTAATTACGCTGTTTAAATTAAACAAAGGTGATGAAACAATAAAGGGAACTTTTACGGAAGTATCGTACAAATTAGGCGGATATGTTCCGTTTCCTTTGCCCCAAATTCCATGGTGGCCCATATTCATGCCGTTGTCTGATGTGAAAATTATAACCGTGTTATCGTAGGTTTTTGTGCTTTTTAACTTAGCTATAATCTCGCCTATGCCCTTATCCATAGCCGAAATTGCACCGTAATAACCCTGTAAGTTTTCACGCCTTTTTTGCTGTGTATCGCCAATTGGCGCACTGTAAATTTGGTTTATATGCACAGGCAAATTCGGCGTTGCACTAAATTTGCAATCGTTATAAATATCAAGCATTTCCTTTGGGTGGCATTGTTTTGCCCATGGGCTGTGCGGCGCTGTGTAATGAACGCTTAAATAAAACGGGGCACTTTGCGCTGCATATTCGTTTATATAATCTATTGCTTTATCTGTAATGCAATCTGTTATATATTTTGGGCTTTTGCTAAAGCTATTGCCATCGTACACATGCGCGTTATAATAATCTTCACAGCCGCCCGTTGCAATTGTATACCATTTTTCAAAACCCTTTTTTGGTATATCGTTATTACCTAAATGCCATTTGCCGCTAAGTGCACATTTATAGCCGCTTTTTTGCAAAAACTCTACAAATATTTGTTCATTTTGCAAATATTCAACGCCAACATCATTTGCGTTAAAAAATTTTGTGCCATCGCTATTTTTATATTTGTTTGTTGTTAAATTCCCCTTTGCAATCCAATCGTGCACACCGTGTGCCGAGGGCATTTTGCCTGTAAAGATAGATGCCCTTGCAGGCGAGCACACAGGAGAACAACAAAAAAAGTTTTCAAACAAAACCCCATGTTCAAACAATTCGTTTAAATTAGGCGTGTGGATATCGCTGTTATTGGCGCAATTTAAAGCCCATGCGCCTTGGTCGTCTGAGATAATAAACACGATATTTGGCCTATTTTCTTGCATAATTCATTCTCCTTAATATATGCTTTTAATCAAGTGCAAAACTTATGCTTTTGTTTTTGCGTATTAAATATATAGTGTGTAAAAAATTTTAACCACCATACTTTGTATGAAAAGTTTGTTGTTGCTTTGCTTTGCACTTGGCTAATATGCTTTATGCATTTACCACATACCAAAGCCTACTGTGTTGTTTGGCGCATATTTATGCGATACCGCATAGGGATGGCGTTTGTCTAAATCGAAGCGCACTATGTAATTCCACATAGAGCCTCTTTCGTCGTAGTGGCAAAGGCCCCAGCGTATGCCCTCAAGTGGCGAATCGTCTGTGTTGTGGCACCTAAACGCACCGCCTGCTTGCGGTGTTTCGCTAACACGTGCCATAAGCTCGAAATTCACGCCATCTTTTGCATATTGTATTGTGTCTTTTTCAGGGCCGTCACGGTTTAAAAGCGCTGCAATTCCGCCTTTGTAATTCCAAAGCATGGTTTCGTGGCCGCTGTTTGTAACAGGGTTAAATTCGCTGTGTTCGTAAGGCCCTGTTATGTTTTCGCTTATGGCAACGCCCCAGCGTGTGTCTTTCCCATAGCCTTTTAGCATAGTTATAACATTAGAGCCACACTTGTAATAAAGATAAAATTTATTATTGTAATAATAAAGGCTTGGGTCGTGCGTAACGCCGTGGAACATGCCCTTGTTGTAATCGCCGCAATTTTCCCCAAACCAGTTGCCGTCGGGCATTGGCGATAAAATTTCTTTGTTAAGTTTAACAAAAGGGCCGGCAGGGTGCTCTGCCACGGCCATTGCAACGTTTTCGTTCCTGCCGGTATAATTTGTTTTTGCAATTGCTTGATAAACTAAATAATATTTGCCTTCATGCGCGAGCACATCGGGCGTGCAAACTGTGCGTTCATCGTACTCGCCTTTTTCACCACGTGCAACGGCAATTCCTTGTTCTTGCCATTTAAGGCCGTCGGTGCTGGTGGCATACCATAAATCGGCATAGTCCCACGGGAATATTTTCGAATTTATATCGCCGCTTGAAGATTTGCCAAAATGTGGGCCTATAGACTTTGTATAATAAACATAATATACGCCCTCGAATTCTATAACACTGCTAGGGTCGCGCCTGTGTACACCGTTTTCATAGCCTAGCCCCTCAACTTCTGTGTAAGCAAAACTGCAAAACCATTTTTCGCCGTTATCGGCATAATTATCAGCCCTTTGGCTAGCTGCGCTTAATTTCATATACTTTTCTCCATTCTGTGCGTTGCACTAATATTTTTGTAAAACCCCCAAAAAGAATGGAGATTTTTTGGCATGTGCCCTATTGATATTGCAAAGCGCCGTTCACGCTTTTGAGCAAATTAAAAATTATATTATTAAAATTATTGCTAAATTTGCATATAAATGTTATTTTATAAATATAGGTTAAGTGCATTGCTATTTCTAGTTAAAAACGAGAAATTAATTTTTTGTCACTTATAAAGTATTAAGATAAGTTATGTTGTGTCGTTCTTCTTTTCAGCGTGAAAAGAAGCAAAAGTATTGGAAATTGGCAAAGAGCTAATATGCCTTTTGGGCAAGGTGAGTAATTTGATTTTTGAGCAATTTTTAATTATCAAAGCTGTTTGCGTTTGTGTCGTTCTTCTTTTCAGCGT
>CAYJGM010000103.1:0-7705 GCA_964369495.1 uncultured Bacteroides sp.
AGATGAGGCTAGAACGCCGCTTATTATCAGCGGTAAAGGCGATGAAAGCACAGAGCTTTACCGCCTTGCCGATAGTTTTGCACGCACTTTAAAAATAAGCGTTATTCAAGAACTTGACGATAAAGAGCACAACGAACTTCAAGTTGATGGCGATTATATAGTTGATGAAAAGAAAAAAACAGCAACATTAACAAAAAGCGGTATTGAAAAAGCCGAGGCGAAATTTAATATTGAAAACTTAGCCGATGCCGAAAACATGAATATATCTCATCATATAAATATAGCAATTAAAGCACGTGGTGTTATGAAACGTGATGTTGACTATGTTGTGCGTGACGGCGAAGTTATTATTGTTGATGAATTTACAGGCCGCATGATGGTTGGCCGCCGCTATAGCGATGGTTTACACCAGGCAATTGAGGCAAAAGAAAATGTAACAGTTGCGCATGAAAGCCGCACGCTTGCCAGCATAACTTACCAAAATTATTTTAGAATGTATGATAAACTTGCCGGTATGACAGGCACAGCGCAAACCGAAGCCGCTGAATTTATAGAAATTTATGGGCTTAACGTGGTTGAAATTCCCACAAATAAACCTATTGCAAGAACCGATTATAACGACAGCATTTTTAGCACAACAAACGGAAAACACAGTGCAATTATCTCGCAAATTGTGGAATGCCATGAAAAAGGCCAACCCGTGCTTGTGGGCACTATAAGCATTGAAAAAAGTGAACTTTTAAGCACTTTATTAAAAAAACGCGGTGTTAAGCACAATGTTTTAAATGCAAAATACCATGAACAAGAGGCGCATATTGTTGCACAAGCCGGTAAATTAAACGCTGTTACCATAGCCACAAATATGGCGGGTCGTGGCACGGATATTGTGCTAGGCGGTAATGCCGAGCACATGGCAAAAGCAAAGCTGTTAAAAGAAGATTTTTCAGAAGAGCTTATTGTTGAAAGCACAGGCCATGGCGAAACAGACGACGTTGAAATATTACGAGTGCGTAAGAGATATTCCGAACTTGAAGCCGAGTATAAAGCAGAAATACAAAGTGAGGCCAGCGCGGTTAAAGATGCAGGCGGCCTATTTATTATTGGCACCGAACGCCACGAAAGCAGGCGTATTGATAACCAATTGCGTGGCCGTGCAGGTAGACAAGGAGACCCCGGCGCAAGCCGTTTTTTCATAAGCCTTGAGGACGATTTAATGCGCCTGTTTGGCGGCGAGCGTGTTCAAACCGTTATGAAAACTTTGGGTGTTCAAGAGGATATGCCCATTGAAAATAAAATTATAACAGGGCAAATTGAGAGCGCACAAAAGAAACTTGAAGCACGAAACTTCTCTATAAGAAAGAATGTTTTACAATTTGACGACGTTATGAACAGCCAACGTGAAATTATTTATAAACAACGCAACACTGTTCTACAAGGCGAAGATGTTTCGGAAAATATACGCAATTTAATGCACGAATCTATTACCGAAAACGCTGTTTTATTTTTGGGTGGCGATATTCCTGCCGATTGGGATATTCAAAGTTTACGTGCACATTATTTAGGCCTATTAACAACCGAAAAAGATTTTATTTACTCTAACGAAGAACTGGATAACTTACAGCGTGATGACATTATTAACGCTTTAAAAAATAAAGTAGATGAAATTTGCAAACAAAAACAAGAACAATACGGCGAAAAATTAATGCGTGATGCCGAGCGCATGGTACTTTTGCGCAATGTTGACACAAAATGGATGGACCATATCGATGCTATGGACGAATTAAAACGTGGCATTTATCTGCGCAGTTATGGTAATCGTGACCCTGTAGTTGAATATCGCATCGAAGGGTTTAATATGTTTGATGAAATGATTGCAAGCATACGTGAAGACACTACAAAAATGTTGCTGGGGCTTAAAATACGCACCGAGGATTCTGTTAAACGCACACAGGTTGCTAAAATTACGGGTGAAAGCTCGAACGGCGGCGCACCGGGAAAAGTTGTAAAAAAACAAATGCCGCAAAAATCTGCGCCGAAAATAGGCAGGAATGAACCTTGCCCTTGCGGTAGCGGAAAAAAATATAAAAAATGTACATGTGAGCAATTCCACCCTGCCGGCTAACCGTTTCATTTTTATTTAAATTAAAGCTTTGTATGTTTTTTAATATACTATATAAAAATAATATCATTTTATTTTTTCGCTATTTAAAAATATGTTTTATGCTTATCCTATTTCGATTTTATTATTGTGAATTTAAATCATCATAATTTTTCGCATTTAAAAATATGTTAGCTATAGTTATTTATATTTAATATACAAGCAATTAAATTCTTAAACTGCTCAATATGCATTGACTTTTCACTTGCATTTTGTTATAATAAACCTAAAATATTTTAACTAAAATATTTTAGGTTTATTTTTTTGTCAAAAACATGAAATTAGGAGATATATATGCAATTAAACAAAATATTAAACACAAAATACCCTATCATACAAGGCGCAATGGCGAATATTTCAGATGCCAAATTTGCCGCTGCCGTTTCAAACAGTGGCGCTATGGGTATTATTGCAGGGGCAACTATGCCACCCGAAGTTGTAAAAGAGCAAATTAGGCTTTGCAAAAGTTTAACAGATAAACCTTTTGGCTTTAATTTGATGCTAATGAACCCATATTCTGATGAAATAGCAAAGATAATTATTGAAGAGGGCGTAAAATTTGTTACAACCGGTGCCGGTAACCCCGGTAAATATATGGCAGATTTTAAAGCTGCCGGAATAACTGTTTTTCCTGTTGTGCCAAACTCTACTTTTGCAAGGCGCATGGAAAAATCAGGTGCCGACGGCATTATTGCAGAGGGCACCGAAAGCGGCGGCCATGTGGGCGAACTTACAACCATGGCGCTTATTCCACAAGTTGTAAACGCTGTAAACATTCCCGTTGTTGCGGCTGGCGGCATTGCAAGCGGAAAACAAATGCTTGCAGCAGAAGTTTTAGGCGCAGTTGGCGTTCAAATAGGCACTTGCCTACTTGTTAGCGAAGAATGCCCTATACACGAAAATTACAAAAACGCGGTTATAGCTGCAAAAGATAGCGACACAATTGTTACAGGAAGAAATAGCGGAGTACCTGTAAGGGTAATTAAAAACTATATGACAAAAGAACATATGAAACTTGAAAAAGCAGGCGCAGATAAAATGGAACTTGAAAAATTCACAGTTGGTGCGCTTAGAAAAGCAGTGGTTGACGGCGATGTTAAAACAGGCAGCGTTATGGCCGGGCAAGTTGCCGGCATGGCAAGCGAAATTAAACCGCTAAACGAAATTTTAAATGGATTAATGCATGATTACGAGCAAGCAAAAAAATTAATAAAATAAATTAACGAGGTATAAAACATGAAATTAGCCTTTGTTTATTCAGGGCAAGGCAGCCAAAAAGTTGGTATGGGCAAAGATTTTTACGAAAGCAGTGAAATATTTAAATCTGCTTTTGATTTATTAAGCGATAATGCTAAAAATATTGCCTTTAACGGCCCAATTGAAGAGCTTTCTAAAACAATTAATACGCAAAGCATCCTAAGCGCATTTTGCGTTGGCGTAACCGAGATGTTAAAAAACGAGGGTATTCTCCCCTGTGCCGCTATGGGTTTAAGCCTTGGCGAATATTCGGCGCTTTATTGTGCAGACGTTTTTACAAAACAACAAGTTATTGATATTATTAACTTTAGGGCAAGTGAGATGACAAAGGCCGCTAAAGGTGTAAACTGTAAAATGGCGGCAATTATGATGAAAGATCGCAATATTATTGCAGAATGTTGCAAAATTGCAAGCGAAAAAGGCGCAGTAAGCATTGCAAATTTAAATTGCCCGGGGCAAACCGTAATTTCCGGGGAACAAGAAGCAGTTGAATTTGCCGCAGAGCTTTGCAAAGAAAAAGGCGCAAAACGTGTTGTGTTTTTACAAACCGAGGGCGCTTTTCACACCCCATTAATGCAAAGCGCTTACGACGCATTGTCGCAAAAATTTGAAAGCGAAAGTTTTAATGAGCCGAAAATCCCTGTTATAATGAACTCCGTTGCAAAACACACGCAAGATATAAGCGAAATTAAGCAAAATTTAGCCTTGCAAGTAAAAAGCACGGTTAATTTTGAAGACAGCATTGTTTATTTGAAGAATTTAGGCGTGCAAATTGTTATAGAAATAGGACAAGGCAAGGCATTAAGCAGTTTCATTAAAAAGACGATTAGCGACGTTGAAGTTTACAATATAGAAGATATGCAAAGCTATGAAAAAACACTAAACGCTATTAAAAATGCACAGTGAGGTAAAAATGAGAGGAAAAACAGCAATTGTAACAGGTGGAGCAAAAGGCATTGGTAAAGCAATTTGCATTGCGCTGGCTAAAGAGGGCGCAAACATTATTTTAAATTATAACAGCAGTGAAAGCGATGCAAAAAACACCGCAAATGAATGTGAAACACATGGTGTGAAATGCATTTTAGCAAAAGGCGATGTTTCAAATGCAGAAGATTGCAAAAAAATTGTTGAAATGGCAATTAAAGAATTTAAAAGCGTTGATATACTAATTAATAACGCGGGAATTAATAAAGATAATTTGTTAATGCGCATGAGCGATGATGAATTTAACGATGTTATAAATATTAATTTAAAAGGCACTTTTAATATGCTAAGGGCCGTTAGCCGCCCAATGATGAAACAACGAGGCGGAAAAATTGTTAATATTTCAAGCGTTGTTGGCATTATGGGAAATGCAGGGCAAGCTAATTACAGCGCAAGCAAAGCCGGAATTATTGGGCTTACAAAATCTTGCGCGCGTGAATTGGCACCACGCAATATTAATGTAAATGTAATTGCACCCGGCTTTATTTTAACCGATATGACGCAAAATTTATCCGAAGAAATTAAAAACACAGCAAAAACTCAAATACCTTTATCGGCCTTTGGAACAGGTGAAGACATAGCAAATGCGGCTGTATTTTTAGCTAGCGATAAAGCAAATTATATTACCGGGCAAACATTGTCTATCGACGGTGGCATGTCTATGATTTAAGAAAATAGCGTAAAATATATGCTAAATATTTATTAATTAAAGTTGTTTAAAGTACTACACATGCCAAAAAAATTTGCTTTGTGTTTAAATAATCAAAACTAATTGTGCTATGCACAAAATAAAGCTTAAGTTTGATGAAATTTCAAACTTAGCCGTTTTTCTCGTTAAGTAAGCCTGGCAACTTAAAAACATGGCACAAACAACACCATTTTTATGGTATTTTGTGCCTTTCAAAGAAGGGAATGTATATTTATGAAAAGAAGAGTAGCAATTACAGGAATGGGTGCCGTTAGTGCAATTGGAAACACCGCAATTGATATGTTTGAAAACGCAAAAAACGGTGTTTGCGGTATAGATTTTATCACAAAATTTAACACAGATAACCACAAGGTTAAAATTGCGGCAGAAATTAAAAATTTAGATGTTGAAAAATATATAGATAAGAAAAACCAACGCAAATACGCTAAATTTACACAATATGCGCTTATTGCCGCACATGAGGCAATAGAGCAAAGCGGCATAACGGCACAAAACAGTAATTTTGATGAATGCATTGTAAGCATCGCAAGCGGTATCGGTGGGCTTGAAAATATTGAAATAGAGCAAATGAAAGGAAGTGAAAAAGGCTTTGATAGGGTTTCACCTTTCTTTATTCCAATGGCTATTTCAAACATGGCTGCAGGCGCAGTTGCAATTAAATATGGCTTTAAAGGCAATTGTTCTTGCGTTGTAACTGCTTGCGCTTCTTCAACAAACGCAATTGGCGATGCATTTAGGGCAATACGCGATGGCTATACCGATATGGCCGTTACCGGTGGCACGGAAGCTAGCATTACGCCTCTTGGCATAGGCGGTTTTACTTCGCTTAAAGCACTTTGCGAAAACAACGAGCCGTTAAATGCAAGCACCCCTTTTGATAAAAACAGAAGCGGTTTTGTTATGGGCGAGGGCGCAGGCGTGCTTGTTTTAGAGGAATATGAACATGCCGTAAAACGTGGCGCAAATATTTTAGGCGAAGTTGTAGGTTATGGCGCAACATGCGATGCTTATCACATGACAGCACCGCTTGAAGACGGAAGCGGCGCAGCAAGGGCAATGGCAATGGCTGTGAAAGATGCAAATTTAAACAAAAATGATATTGGTTATATAAATGCACATGCAACAAGCACCCCTATGAATGATAAAGGCGAAGTTAAATCAATTAAACTTGCTTTTGGTGAACATGCAGAAAACATATTGATATCCGGCACAAAATCTATGACAGGCCATTTACTTGGTGCAGCGGGTGCAATTGAGGGCATTTTAACCGCAATGTCTTTACAAAATGGTGTTGCATTGCCTACACTAGGCCATAAAACCGACGATGAAGAATGTGATTTAAACATTGTAAAAAATGTAAAAAAAGATATGAACTGCGAATATGGTATGTCTACCTCTTTAGGTTTTGGCGGCCACAATGCAGTTGTGGTATTTAAAAAAAATAATTAAAACAAGTGGTGCATTATGTTAGAAAGATACTTCTCGCAAGTTTATACTAAATTTAAACTTAAATTTTACAAAACAGTTTTCGCGAATTTTGAACATCGCGAGGCAAGCCTTTCTGTTGTTGAAACATTCTGTGTTGAGGTTATTTTTGCCTTACATAGGCCAACCGTTAAAGAATTTGCCGATTTTGCGCAAATTTCTTCCCCAAACGCGGCATATAAAATAAACAGTTTAATAAAAAAAGGCTATATTAAAAAAACACAAAACAAAGATGATAAACGCGAGTTTTACCTTGAAGTTACAGAAAAATATTTAAATTATGTTGGCATAACTTACGATTATATTACACTGGTTTCCAAAAGGTTAAGAGAGAGATTTAATGACGAAGACATTGAAAAATTAGAGGAAATTATGCGTGTTTTATCTGAGGAATTAATGCCTGAAGTGCCTATTGCAAAGCAAAAATTTGTAGAATAAAAATAAAACGCTTTCAATTTACAACTTAAAACAACACCAAGATAGATGTAATAAATCTATCTTGGTGTTGTTTTATCTTACTATATCAGATTAATGGTTAACACATGCATAAATTATTTTAGTTTTCAAAATACGTTCTATCTATTTCATATGGCTTAACAGTATCAATAATATATCTATCTTCGGTTATCATTTGGGTTGTGTTATGCCCACTTGGGTAAAGATATCTTGGGTATTCGCCCTCGCTGTTTTTCGGGATAGGAATATAAAGTTCACCGTCTTGTATACATATTGAATGTGATGTGTTTGTGTGATAGTATTCACCTGCAACAAAATTTCCTGTAAGTTTAAAATAAGGTGAGGGCTGGTTTACAATAGCGCTTATCAATTCACTATTATCTTGTGCCGCACTTATTATTTCATTTTTTGTTTTAGGTTCCATTTGCGTTACTATTAATTCATCATCGGTATGATTTACAGTAAGCGAAATATCAAATGTTTCAAACAAATAATGGACATCCATTAAATAGTGCTCTGCTCTAATTAATAATTCTTTGCCTGTATTTTCTTGTATTATTGGCTCGTTCAATAAATTCACATTGACACTATGTTCCAATTTATCGTAAATAACCTCGAATGTTTCGCCGCCGTCTGCGCTAACAGATATATCATAA
>CAYJGM010000104.1:0-7647 GCA_964369495.1 uncultured Bacteroides sp.
GCCGGGAGCTCTAACCAACTGAGCTACAGCCCCGCATGAAATATATTATACACAAATATTATTTAAAATTCAAGATGTTTTTTAAAAATATCTTGAATTTTTTAATATTATATATTTTAACACTTTATATAAATACAATAATATGCTATAATAAATAAAAATTAATTAAGAGGTGAACAATGCTTTTTAATTCCGTGCAATTTTTAATATTTTTTCCGGTTGTTTTACTGCTTTATTATGTATTACCTGAAAAAACACGAAAATATATGTTGTTAATCGCCAGCTTTTATTTTTACATGAGCTGGAGTTTCAACTATGTTTTTTTAATTTTATTTTCCATAATAGTTACATATTTGGGAAGTATATATATTGATAAAATAAATGCGTCTGATAAGCAAGAGAAAAGCAAAAAACGCAGTAAAAATTTAATTATTTTAACAGTGTTAAGCACAAATTTGTTAATTTTATTTGTGTTTAAATATTTCAATTTCTTTTTTGCACGCCTGTTTCAAATTATTAATTTTACAGGCGCAAATTTACAGGCGCCATATTTAAATTGGCTTTTGCCTGTGGGCATTTCGTTTTACACTTTCCAAGCATTAAGCTATACAATAGATGTTTACAAAGGCACAATTAAGGCAGAGCGCCGCTTTGTCAATTATGCGCTTTTTGTAAGTTTTTTCCCACAACTTGTTGCAGGGCCAATCGAGCGCAGCGGCAATTTACTTCCGCAACTTAACAATTTAAAAGGCTTTGATTTTGAAAATTTCAAGCAAGGTTTAAAGCTTATGCTTTTTGGTTTTTTTCAAAAAATTGTAATAGCTGATAATATCGCCGCAATTGTAAACACTGTTTATGAAAACCCAAGCGATTATTATGGCGCACAAATTTTAATTGCCACAGTTTTGTTTGCCTTTCAAATTTATTGCGATTTCGCCGGCTATTCAAACATTGCCATAGGTTGTGCAAAATGCATGGGCATTAAACTTATGCAGAATTTTAAAACGCCTTATTTTGCGCGTTCCGTAAGGGAATTTTGGCGCCGTTGGCATATTTCGCTATCTACATGGTTTAAGGATTATTTATATATTCCGCTGGGCGGCAACCGAAAAGGAAAAACCCGCACATATATTAACATAATAATTGTGTTTGCGGTAAGCGGCTTATGGCATGGGGCAGAACTTACGTTTTTGTTTTGGGGGCTGTTGCATGGCGCATATCAAATAATTGAAATTTTAAGCGAAAAGCATTTATCACGTGCAAAAACTGTATTAAAAATAAAAGAAAACGGCATTTTAAACAGGGCTACATCTTTGCTATTAACCTTTGTTCTTGTAGATTTTGCATGGATATTTTTTAGGGCAAACAGCCTTAGCGATAGCATAATTATTCTTAAAAACATGTTCAATTTTGATTATTACACCTCGCAGTATTTTGATATTACCGCATTGGGTGTAGACGAAAGGCAAGCGATAATAATTTTAGTTAGCTTTGCAATTTTATTTGTTTGCTCTTATTTGCAATACAGCGATAAAACGGCAAAATTAAGCGCAAAAATACCCGAACCATTAAAATGGGCAGGATATATAGCGGCAGTTAATTATGTGCTTGTTTTTGGCAATTACTCGCTTAATTCCGATGTTGCACAGCAATTTATATACTTTCAATTTTAGGGGGGGCAAATGGGTAAGAAAACAGCAATAAAAATAATTGCTTTTGCGTTATTATTAATACTATCTATGTCGCCAATATTGCTTTCGGGTGAACTTTTACCAACTAATGTGGTTTTATATATTCAAGATTTTTTAGGCGATGACTTTTTATTTGGCAAGGCTTATTCGAACGATTTAGCATATTATAAATTTAGTATGCTACACAAAGAAAAAGCAGAAGTTTTAACGATAGGCTCTTCACGTGTTTTGCAATTTAGAAACTATTTTTTTAATGATGACACAAGTTTTTACAACGCCGGTTTTCTTACCCCATCGCTGTATTCTATGGTAAACACTTTGCCGTTAATTGAAAAAGATGCCCTGCCTGAGGTTTTAATTTTAGGCATAGATGAATATTATTTCAACACAACATGGTTTTATAAAAACGAGCTTACATGGGCAAAAGAATGGCTTTATTATCCCGATAATCTCTCTTACAACTTTGTGTTTGAAAAAATATTTAACGATTTCACCGAGGGCAAACTTCAATTTTACCAGCTTCTTTTTAATTTTAATAAAATTGGCGTAAATGCTAAAATTAATGGCAACGGCGTTGATAAATACGGTGCGTACATTTATAACGATATTTATGAAGACCCAAAAACAAATGAAGAGCGTACCGCCCAAACTGTATACTACATCGAGAACGAATTAGCCCGATATTATACCGGTGATGATGTTGAAAGCAAATCGCTTGAGTATATAGAGCAAATAGCAACTTTTTGTAATGAAAACGATGTAAACCTTATTATATTTACCCCGCCGCTTTCGAACGCCGCAATGAATGCGATGGATGAACGTGGGGATATGCAATATGTTTACAAAATTGAAGATGCTGTAAGCGAACTTGCAAAGGAATATGGCTTTGAATTTTACTATTTTACAAACCCGGACATATTAAATTTAACCGACGATTATTTTATTGATGGCTTTCATGGCTCCGACAGCGCATATTTGCTTATATTAAGGCAGATGTTATTAGAGGGCTCTGTGTTGAATGAATATGCTAATATTGAAGATTTAAACGAGCTTTACGATAATAGGATATCGGATTTAGAAGTAAAATAAACACAAAATTTTAAAGGGTGTGGGGCAATTGCCCCACACCCTTTAAAAGGTAGAAAACTATTAAAAGCAACGGCAAGCGCTAATTGCCGGCTTAATAAATTAAATATACACCGCAATCGGTGCGTTATCACACGTTTTTGTTTGGGCCGTGAGAATGTGCCGAGTGCAAGGCAAAAAGAAATTGTGTGAGTGCGCGTATTTTTATACGCAATCGAAACAGAATTTCGCATTTAACACCGCAATCGGTGCGTTATCACACGCCCAAACTAGCGTTGTACGCGGCCGCTTGCATTCCCCGCCGCAAGTTTCTCAACTTCATCAACGCTAACAAAGTTATAATCGCCCTCTATAGAGTGCTTTAATGCGCTTGCCGCAACGGCAAATTCAACTGTGTCTTGTGTGTTTTTTCCGCTTAAAAGCGAATAGATTAGGCCTGCGCCAAAGCTGTCGCCGCCGCCTACACGGTCTATAATATGCAGGCTGTAACTTTTCGAGAAACAATATTCATCGCTTGCAACGTCGTAAAGCATTGCGCTCCAGTTATTGTCGAACGCCGAAATACTTTCGCGCAAGGTTATTGCAACTTTCTCAAAGCCAAATTTATCAGATAATTGTTTGGCAACGCTTTTGTAGCCCTCTTTGTTAAGTTTACCGCTTGTAACGTCGGTATCCTCGGCGCTAATGCCAAAAACATCGTGTGCGTCTTCCTCGTTAGAAATGCAAACGTCAACGTATTTGCAAATTTTTGTCATTGCGGCTTGTGCTTCGGGTTTTGTCCACAATTTTCCGCGATAGTTTAAATCGCAGCTAATTTTAACGCCTGCGGCTTTTGCGGCCTCGCAAGCTTTAATGCACAAATTAACGCAGTTTTCGCCAAGCGCCGGCGTAATGCCTGTGAAATGAAACCAATCTACGCCATCGAAAATTTCAGCCCAGTTGAA
Organism: uncultured Bacteroides sp.; assembly: GCA_964369495.1. Lineage (GTDB taxonomy): Bacteria > Bacillota > Clostridia > Oscillospirales > Ruminococcaceae > Ruthenibacterium. The sequence continues at coordinate 3,722 of CAYJGM010000104.1, forward strand.
ATCGCTTTCACTTGCCTGTTGAATAGCGCTGTTTGCCCTATCGTAAATGCAAACGCTGCCGCGCTGTGAGGCACCTTTTTCTAAAAAGTAAATGCCAACACGCTCGCCGCCACGGGTAATTTTATCTGTTCCAACGCCATATTTGCGAAGCGAATTTACCGCCATTTGGCCAATTGAATGTTTGGGTAATTTTGTTACAAAATTTACATCTGCGCCGTAATTCGCAAGCGAAACCGCCACGTTTGCCTCGCCGCCGCCAAAGGTAGCCTCAAAGCTATCTGCCTGTACAAAACGCAAATAATCATATGGTTGCAAGCGCAACATTACTTCACCAAAAGTTACAACTTTCATTTTCTTCTCCTTTTTCGCATTTGCGAAATATATTTTATGTTTTTTATATTACATTTGTGCCGTTTGCTTTGCTAGCACGAACACGCTTGTTTTAGTAAATTTATGCGCTATGCCGTGTTACCTTTGCTAGCAATACAGCAATACAGCAATACAAAAACTTGCATCCGCTTTGCTAAATCTGCACTAAATGCACTGCAAAACCGCAAATTTCTTCTTCGATATAAATTGCAACGGTTTTGCCGTTTTTAACAACTTTACTCTCATTTGCAAATTCAATTCCACGTGCACTTAAATGTGCAATGGCTCTGTCTATTGTGTTTGTGCCAATGGCAATGTGCCCATGTTTTCCGCGTCCGTTACTCTTCATAATTTCAAGCTCTTTTTCGCCGCTGAAAATAGAAGAATTGCCATTTGCAATAGCCATACCAAAAAGCGCTTCAAAAGTTTTTGCTGCCTTTAATGCCTCTTCTTCGCTGTTTGTATTAATGCCTATGTGCATCATTTTAAAGCCAAGCATATTTGTAACTGCCTCTTTTGTAAGGCGTGTAATTTCTGCCCAGTTTTCTTCGTCTATAAGTTTTGCCGGCACCATCCATGTGCCGCCGCAAGCTATAACTTTATCAAAAGATAAATAATCCATTAAATTTTTTGCGTTTACGCCACCTGTAGGCATAAAGCGCAAGTTTTTATAAGGGCCGCAAACCGCTTTAATTTTTGCTATTCCGCCATTTTGCTCTGCCGGGAAAAATTTAAGCTCGTTAATTCCCATTGCCATGGCTTGTTCCATTTCGCCCGGGGTTGCGGTTCCCGGCATGAAAACAACGCCGTTATCAAGTGCATACTTTGTTATTTCAGGGTTAAAACCGGGGCTAACCATAAATTTACAGCCTGCATTTTTTGCCCTATCAACTTGGTCTTTAGTTAAAACTGTGCCGGCGCCAACAAGCATTTCGGGCACATTTGCAACTATTTGGCGTATCGCCTCTTCTGCGGCATCTGTTCTAAAAGTAACCTCTGCAACCGGCAAACCGCCCTCAACAAGCGCTTTTGCCAAAGGTACAGCTTTGTTTGCATCGTTAATTGCTATAACGGGCACAATGCCAATGCCGTAAATTTTATCAACTATATTGCTCATATTCTTCTCCTTAATTTGTAAAATTTATTTAATTATTAAGTTAATATTTCTTTTATTGCCTGCTTTAGCAAACTAAAACTTTCGGTTGTTTTAATTTGCCTTGTTTTTTACTTTATGATAAATTTAACCGTTGTAAAACGCAAAATCTACATGCGCTAATACTGTTTCTTTTAATTAAAGCACATCATGCTTAGGCCGAATTTCACTCTTATTTATTCAAAATTGCAAAACAACGTTTTACTTAACCATAATTCCATAATGCGGAATTGCGTTCCATGTTTATTTCGCTTATATTATATATATAATATCCTCAATGTCAATGCAAATTTTGTTGTTTTTTTGCACAAAAATTTTACGTTAAATTTTACATTTTGGCAATAGCAATAAAAATAATCACAATATCGGCAAAATATTAGTTTTTTTTTGGTTTTTAAATAATAAGCGTTAAATTTACAAAAAATACGCAATTGTACACTTTACATTGCAATTAAAATTTGTTACAATTGTATAGAGCGAGCATATTTTTTGCATAAAACATGTATAACAATAACATTGGTAAAAGTGCCTAACAAAGGCGTTTAAATATATTTTTTACAAACTAACAACAAAAATCGGAGGAAGTAAAATGGCAAGAAGCAAACAATCTATGGACGGAAATACCGCGGCGGCGCATGTCTCTTATGCGTTTACCGAAGTAGCCGGAATTTACCCTATTACTCCGTCTAGCCCAATGGCTGACGTGGTTGACCAATGGAGCGCAGCAAACCAAAAAAATATTTTTGGCACACAAGTTAATGTTATGGAGATGCAAAGTGAGGCGGGCGCAGCCGGCACAGTTCACGGTTCTTTAGCAGCAGGCGCGCTAACAACAACATTTACCGCATCACAAGGCCTTTTGTTAATGATACCCAACATGTACAAAATAGCAGGCGAGTTATTGCCAAGCGTTTTCCATGTTTCGGCACGTACAGTTGCAAGCCATGCGCTTAGCATTTTTGGCGACCACAGCGACGTTTACGCTTGCCGCCAAACAGGTTTTGCAATGCTTGCTGAAAGCAATCCGCAAGAAGTTATGGATTTATCGGCTGTTGCACACCTTGCAACTCTTGAAAGCCGTGTGCCATTTTTAAACTTTTTCGATGGCTTTAGAACAAGCCATGAAATTCAAAAAATTGAAGCATGGGATTATGCAGATTTAAAAGAAATGTGCAATATGCAGGCCGTTGAAGATTTCCGCAATCGTTCTTTAAGCCCTGAAAAACCCGCATCGCGCGGTTCGCACCAAAACGGCGATATCTTCTTCCAAAACCGCGAAGCATGTAATAAATTTTACGATGCAGTGCCTGAAATTGTGCAAAACTACATGGATAAAGTTAATGCAAAAATTGGCACAAACTACAAATTGTTCGAATATTACGGCGCAGCCGATGCCGAGCGTGTAATAATTTGCATGGGCTCTTTTTGCGATGTTGCCGAAGAAGTTATAGATTACCTTACAGCCGCAGGCGAAAAAGTTGGCATGGTAAAAGTTCGTTTATATCGCCCGTTTGCGGCCGATAAATTGCTTGATGCTATCCCACAAAGCGCAAAAACAATTGGCGTTTTAGATAGAACAAAAGAACCCGGCGCACTTGCAGAACCATTACATCTAGACGTTTTAAGTGCTTTCCGTGAAGCGAAAAGAGATGCCGTTATCGTAGGCGGCCGCTATGGCCTTTCAAGCAAAGATACCCCTCCCTCCAGCGTTTTTGCTGTTTTTGAAGAGCTTAAAAAAGATGCGCCAAAAGCACGTTTCACTGTTGGCATAAACGACGACGTAACTTATTTGTCACTTCCTGAAACAGATGCACCTAACACTGCGGCACCCGGCACAATTGAATGTAAATTCTGGGGCCTTGGCGGCGACGGCACTGTTGGCGCTAACAAAAACTCAACAAAAATCATCGGCGACCACACAGAAAAATACATTCAAGCTTATTTCCAATACGATAGTAAGAAAACAGGCGGCGTTACAATAAGCCACTTGCGCTTTGGCGATTCAGCTATTCGCGCACCTTACTATGTAAATAAAGCCGATTTTGTTGCATGCCACAACCCCTCTTATGTAATTAAGGGCTTTAAAATGGTAAACGACGTTAAACCCGGCGGCATTTATATGATAAACTGCCAATGGAGCGCAGAGGAACTTAACGAACACATGCCGGCAGAAGCAAAACGTTATATCGCACAAAATAATGTTCAATTGTATACAATTAATGCTATCGACAAAGCAATTGAAATTGGCCTTGGCAAACGCACAAACACAATTTTACAAAGCGCTTTCTTTGCACTTGCACAAGTTTTACCTCGTGAAGATGCAATTAAATTCATGAAAGAGGCGGCTTATAAATCATTTAGCAAAAAAGGCGATGCCATTGTTGAAATGAACTACAAAGCAATT
>CAYJGM010000105.1:0-7568 GCA_964369495.1 uncultured Bacteroides sp.
TTTCACAAAAATGCTCGTTAATACACACAGTATTGCCTGTGCTTTTTGTTTCATTTGACAAAAATTTTGCTCTAGTTTTTGCAAAGTCTTTGTTCTTGGGCACCTCCTGGCGGCACGCCATTTTGATAAATGAATAGCGTGATTTCACGCTATTCTCCATTCTGCGCATGGCGCAAATAGTTTTATTCAATGTTTTGAACTTGTTCACGTATTTTTTCAATTTCAGCTTTTATTTCAATAACAATACGTGTTATTGAAATTTCGCTGCATTTGCTGCCTATAGTGTTTGTTTCTCGGTTTAGCTCTTGAGTTAAAAAATCAAGTTTTCTGCCAACTGCGCCGCCCTCGTTTAAAATCTGCCTAAATTGTTCAAAATGGCTGTGAAGGCGAACAGTTTCTTCGTCAACAGCAGTTTTATCGGCAAAAATTGCAGCTTCTGTTAAAATTCTCGATTCATCTATATTTGTGCTTTGCAAAACCTCTAAAAGGCGGGTATAAAGTTTATCTTTATATTTTTGCACACGTTCTTCGCTGTTTGCCTTAATTTGTTCAACCATGTTTTCTATATTTACAATTCGGCTTAAAATATCCTCTTTTAATTTATTGCCCTCTTGTAGGCGCATTTGGCAAAAATTATTCAGTGCAATATTAGCAACTTGTCTTATGTCTGTCCACAGAGTATCTTCATCTTCTTGTTTTTTACTTATTATTAAAACATCTTGAAATCGTGATAGTGCTTCTGCATTTACATTGTTGGTTTTACCTATTATACTTGCTATTTCATTTAGCGCATCGTTGTAATTTATAACAAGCTGTTTGTTTATTTCAATTTGCGTATCTTTTGAATCGATATCTTGTATGCTTAAATTAAGTTCTGTTTTGCCTCTTTTTATTTCTTCGTTAAGTAATTTTTTTATTTTATCCTCAAGAAAATTATACGCCCTTGGCATACGTGAAGAATATTCAAAATATCTGGAGTTAACACTTTTTATCTCAATAATAATATTTCTTCCGCCTAATATTTGTTCTGCCTTACCATAGCCTGTCATGCTGGATATCATATGCTCAAACTCCCTTATAATGCATAAATATAATATAAAATCCTATCTTTTTATTTTACACCTTTTTTGCAATAATTGCAATTAGTTTACAATAAACATATTTTTTTTTAAAAACACTTGCTTTTTTCATCAAAATTTGTTATTATATTCTAGCAAGAAAATAAAAGAGGAGGTGCAGTAAATGGCAAAATGTGATTGCTGCGGCAAAGGTGTATCATTTGGTATTAAGGTTTCTCATTCACACAGGCGCTCTAACCGCACATGGAAACCCAACGTGAAAAGAGTAAAAGCTGTTGTGAACGGTTCATCCCGTCATATCCACGCCTGCACCCGTTGTTTGCGTTCGGGAAAAGTTACACGTGCAGTTTAATTTGTATTTAATACAATGTTAAAAACCGCCAAACTCATAAGAGTTTGGCGGTTTTAATATTTAATATTAATGGCCTCTGCGTGAATAACCCCCGCCGCGCCTTGCTTCGGTAACTTTACGCAAATCGGAAATTTTCTCTTCACTTCTGCTTTTAAATTGGCTCATTTTTTCTTCAAATGTCATTTCAGATTGCGGTTGGCTGTGCGCTTTTGGTTGCCACACTTTTCCTGTGTCTGAACGTTGAGTGCTTCTTTTTGGGGGTGTTGCTTGTGCACGTTTAATGCTAAGTGCAATTTTGCCGTCGTCTGTGCTAAGCACTTTAACTTTAACCTCTTGCCCTTCGGTTAAAATATCGCTTAAATTTTCAACATAACTTGCGGATACCTCTGAAATATGCACCATGCCTGTTTGCCCCTCGGGTAAAGTAACAAATGCACCAAATTTTTTAATGCCTGTAATTTTCCCCTCGATGATTTCTCCCACTTCTACTGCCATAGAAAAAAATTGGCCCCTTTCCTTTGTTCATTTTATTGTAATACTAGCAAAGCTTATAAAAATTTTACCATAGCAAGTGAAATGCCGCTGTTTTAAAACTTGATATAGTAAATAGTTTAGATATATTACCTAATTGCCCGACATATCAACATAAATGCGTTCATCAGGCAAATAATAACCCAGTTTTTCTCTGGCAACTCTTTCGATATAAGCCTCTTCGCTGTCGTTCTCATAAGCCCTTTGTAGTTCTTCGTTTTCCGCTTGCGCAGAAAGCACTATGTTTTGAAGGTTAATAAGCTCGTTTTCTTTTGTTTTTATTTCAATTTGAGTTGTTATAATAATGCTTATAAAATAAATGCCAACAACCAATGCCACGGCACAGAACACAAAAAATGCCGCATTGCTTTTTCGTGTATTATGATATTGCATTTTAACCTCCTTGCTAAGAAATAAATTTACATACTAATACATTATGAATTATACAACATTTTACCTGTGTTTTGCAAGTGCCTTTTACGTTTTTTTACTTTTCTATTAAAAACAAACCGTAATTTTTGTGCTAAATACTGAAATTTCGGCATGAAAAACTTAAAAAATGGCATTATTATTATTTTTGCTCGTAAAAATAAAGCAAACAATATTTTAGTTTTAATAAAATTTGATAGTTTAATTATGTGAATACTTATAATAATATTACAAATATAACACGATAAAATTAAACTTAACATAGTATACCAACGCATTGTGCCGCCCTCAAAAATTCCGGCGGCAGCGCTTCTGTAAAAAATTCCGGCTGTACAAAGTAAAATAATATCACACAAAAAAACTGCTTTTTTATTATCGCCAAAAATAAAACGTAAAAGCCTATAAAACAAACATAAAACAAAACCTTGCCCGGCGGCGGTTATAACGTCTCTAAAAGCTCCGCCAAGAGGTATTAACGCAACCACTATTTCACCAGCCTTTTTAAAAAACCTTGTTTTTCTTTAGGCGTAGAGTATTCAATAAATTCTATTTCTCCCGAAATTTTAACCTCGCCACTTTGCGTTGAAAGCTCACTTACGCTAATGTTTTTGCCGCCTATGTTAAGCAAACCCATGTTTGTTTTAATTAAAGCGCCATTTTCATCGTATGCGCTAACATTAACAGCCCCGGTAATGGTAAGATGCTTTTTATTTTCAAGTATTAAATTGTGTGTTGCTCCTGAAACATTTTGTTGTTGCATATATTCACCCCACATTTACATAAAAAAGCGTTGTTAATAAATATATGCATATACATATTCTTTTTATTCTGAAATTATTGTATACATTTCTCTTGCAACGTCTTTGCCTGTTGGCATATCTAATGAAATTACTTTAATTTTAACAGGACGTTGGCCAAAAGCAATTTCAATTTCATCGCCGATTTTTACGGTATAGCTTGCTTTAATAACTTTTCCGTTTGCGCTTATGCGCCCGGCATCGGCAGCCTCGTTTGCAAGTGTGCGCCTTTTTATTAAACGGCTAACTTTTAAAAATTTATCTATTCTCATTTTTATTCCTTAATTTTAATTATTTATATTATAACGTTAGTAAAATAAAAACATAAAAGCTAAGCCGCCACAAAATCAAGTGCTTTTGCACCGATTTTTGGCGGCTAAATAATTTTAAAAAAATTATTTTGCTACTGCGTCTTTTAAGCCTTTGCCTGCTTTGAATGCAGGAACTGTGCAAGCAGGAATTTGGATTTCTTGTTTTGTTTGAGGATTACGGCCTGTTCTTGCTTCACGTTTGCGTGTTTCAAAAGTGCCAAAGCCTACTAAAGAAACTTTGTCGCCAGCTTTTAGTGCATTTGTAATGCCTTCTAGCATTGCGCCAACAGCTTTTTCTGCATCTTTTTTGCTAATTTGTGCATCAGCTGCAACTTTTGCAATTAGTTCTACTTTTGTCATAATAATACCTCCATAAATGGTTAATATGTTTATCAAAACCATTACGGCTTTGTTAAAACCTTAGCTTTTTTCCATAGTATATCCAATTCTTGTTCGTTTAAATCTTGAAGCGTTTTTCCTTGCTGTAACGCAAGTTGCTCTACTTTTATAACCCTGTTTGTGAACCTATCGTTGCAATGCTGCACAGCTTCTTCGGCGTCTATTTTATTCATTCTTGCAACATTTACGGCCGAAAAAACAACGTCGGCTATTTCGTGTTTTATCTCGTTTTCATTTTGTGAATTAAGCGCATTGTTAAGCTCTGCAATTTCACTTTCAAGGTCTTTTACCGCTTGCTTCACGCTAGAGTAGCAAAAACCGTATTCCGCAGCCCTTTTTTGAATTTTTTGCCCACGCATAAGCCCGGGTAAAGCGCGAGGAACACTTAACAAATTATCTTGCGCTGTATTGCGCTTTTTTTCTTTGCGTTTTATTTCTTCCCAATTATTGAGCACCTGCTCTGGGGTATCTGCCTTTGTTTGTGCAAAAATATGTGGGTGGCGTTCAATAAGTTTTTTGCAAACACCTGTTGTAACATCGTCTATTGTAAAGTTTCCGGCTTCGTCTTCCATTTGTGTGTGCAAAGCAATTTGCAAAAGCACATCGCCAAGCTCTTCACATAAAAGATAAGCGTCATTCATATCTATTGCATCGGCAACTTCGTATGTTTCCTCTAGAAAATTCTGCCTTATACTTAAATGCGTTTGTGCTTTATCCCATGGGCAACCGTTAATAGGGTCTCGCAGTTGTTTTACAATCTGCATTAAATCTTGCATGGTGTAAATGTTTTTATACTCCATACAAAACACCCTTTCAATTATTTTCAATACAATACACAACAACTAACCATTCAACAACATGCTTATTATTGTACTAGAAAAACGCTGATTATGCAATAGAAAATCTTCATTTTCAACTATTTTTTTTGTTTTTCATAAAAAAAACATAATATTTTTGGTAAATTTATTTTATAATATAAATTTATATGCAAACAAATTGTTAAATTATGGAATGAAACAATTTGTTTGCTATGAGTTTTTAATTAAAATTCGATGATTGCTGTTAAAAATTAAACCTGCTTTTTTGCCCACTCATCGGTGTCTAAAATAATGGTAACAGGGCCATCGTTAATAAGGCTTACTTGCATGTCTGCACCAAATTCGCCTGTGACAATTGATTTAAGATTAGTTTTATTTAATTCTGCAATAAAATTTTCATATAAATTAATTGATAACGGCGGCTTTGCGGCTGTGATAAAACTTGGGCGTTTGCCCTTTTTTGTATCGCCATAAAGGGTAAAGTTTGAAATTACCAAAGCTTCGTATGAAAGCTGTGCAGCGCTAATGTTTAAGTTTCCGTTTTCATCGTCGAAAATACGCAAATTGGCGCATTTATCTGCCATTTTTTCGCATAACTGCATTGTGTCGGTTTCTTTTATGCCCAAAAGTATTAAAATTCCGTTTTCTATACTGCGAGTTTCACAGTTGTTAATTGTTACACTTGCATTTTTAACCCTTTGTACCACAGCGCGCATTTTATCACACCCTTGTAATATTTGTTATGCTTTTAATTTTTGAAAGTTTTGCTATAACTGTGTTTAAGTGATCTATGCTATTAATTCCAACAGTTAGCGACATTTTAGCTCTACCTCCCGAAACTTGCCTTGCCGAAATTGCATAACAAGGTATGCGCATTTCGGAAATAGCCACGGCAACATCGGCTGTAAGGCCGGTTCTGTCTATGGCTGAAATTTCAAGGTCGGATTTAAAATTCTCGGCAACATTTTCTGCCCAGTGTGCGCTAAGCCAACGAGCACTATCTTGCCCAACAAGGCCAATTTCCACGTTTTTACATTCTTTTTTGTGTACGCTAACGCCAAAACCGCGTGTTACAAAGCCAACAATTTCATCGCCCGGCAATGGGCTGCAACATTTTGCAAATTTAACAAGGCAGTTGCCTATGCCCTCAACCACAACGCCCTCGCCATGTTTCAAATTTTTAGGTGCGGTACGAACGGGTACAGCAATTGCGGCGGCGGGCGCACGCTCTTTTTGAATACGGGTGTATTCGTCTTTAACGCGCATTATAACTTTTGAAAGCTGTAAGCCGCCGTAGCCTATAGCGGCATATAAATCAGACGCATTGTTAAGGCGTTGGCTTTTGGCTATATCTAGCATAAATTCCTCGTATTTTTCATCGGGAATATTTATTAAATTACGGCGCATTTCTTTTTCAAGCGCATTTTTGCCCTCTAATATATTTTCTTCTTTTCGCTCTTTTTTAAACCAACTTCTTATTTTATTTTTTGCCTCGCTTGTGAATACAACATTAAGCCAGTCTCTACTTGGGCCTTTATCTTTTGCGCCTGTTAAAATTTCAATAATTTCGCCTGTTGCAACTTTGTGGTCTATTGAAACAATACGGCTGTTTACTTTTGCACCAACCATTCTGTTTCCAACAGCCGAGTGAATTGCATAGGCAAAATCTATTACGGTTGCGCCCATGGGTAAATTGATAACATCGCCTTTTGGGGTGAATGCAAAAACTTCTTCGGGTAATAATTCACTTTTTAGGCTTCTTAAAATTTCGCCAACATCTTCGTTGTCAAGTTGGCCCTCTAAAATTTGCCTAACCCAAGCAATTCTGTCATCCAGCTTATCTTTTGCACTTATTCCGGCTTTATATTTCCAATGTGCTGCAACGCCGTATTCTGCGGTTTGGTCCATTTCCCATGTGCGAATTTGCACTTCAAACGCTATGCCCTCATTGCCAATAACCGTTGTGTGTAAGCTTTTATACATGTTTGGCTTTGGGGTAGAGATATAATCTTTAAACCTGTTCGGAATAGGGTGGTACATATCGTGAATAATACCCAAGGCATGGTAACATTCGCCAACGTTGTTTACAATAATTCTTATAGCATAAATATCGTAAATTTCTTCAAAAGATCTATTTTGAATATACATTTTACGATAAATGCCGTATTTGCTTTTTATACGCCGTTTTATTGTGCTTTTTTTTATGCCGTTTTCTTTTAAGCGTTCGTCTATTTTTTGTGAAACAGCAATAACAAAGCTATCGGCACCACCATTCTTTGAAAGTGAAGATTTAATTTCTTGATACGCAATTGGATCTAGATACTTAAGGCTTCTGTCCTCTAATTCTTCTTTTAAAGTGCTCATGCCAAGCCTGTGGGCAATGGGCGCATAAACCTCCATGGTTTCTAGGGCTTTATCGCGCTGTTTTTGTTCGGGCCATGCGTCTGCTGTTCGCATATTGTGTACTCTATCGCAAAGTTTTACAATCATAACACGCACATCTTTGCTCATTGCCATAAGCATTTTGCGTAGATTTTCGGCTTGGCGTTCTTCCACAGAGGAAAATTTAATGCGCCCTAGTTTTGTTACGCCATCTACAATTTGTGCAACATCTTTGCCAAAATTATGTTGTACCTGCGCTGTGGTTAAAATGGTATCTTCAACTACGTCGTGCAAAAGTGCTGCAATAATAGTGTCGGAATCCATACCAAGTTCAAGCGTAACGCCTGCAACAGCAATAGGATGGCTTATATAGCTTTCTCCGGAAAGGCGCATTTGGCTTCCGTGCGCTTTTTCTGCCAACAAATAAGCTTCTTCAATTTTTTTAATGTCGTATGCTCGTCCGGTTTGCT